>JAGBSX010000041.1 GCA_017631635.1 Clostridia bacterium
TATTGCTTACGCAGTTATATTTTGCTAACGCAAAGTTTTATTTTCCCTTTCGGGAAAGTTGTGGTAAATATAATATAACTTTGATCGAAAGTCAAAATATAACGCAAAATAGTTTTTCATATCACTTTTAGCCACAAGGCTAAAAATACAACTTATTAAAACTTAATTTTTTGTGGATAAGAAAAGCACACTACATTTCACTTTTAGTGAAGTATAGTGTGCTATACTTTTGTTATGGATAAAAATCCCTAAGGAAAACGCCCTTTGATTTCGTTGCTTTTTTGAGTGTTTTTTTGGGGAGATTAGTCGTACTTCTCCATATTATAGTAGACTATCATCAGGTCGTTGATATCGATAACTCCGTCGCCATTGATATCACATCTAGCAGCGCTAATCCATGCGTCATCAGTCTTCTTGACGCCTAGTTGACCTAGGACTGCATTGTAGTCTTGGGTATTTACCTTGCCGTCTAGAGTGAGGTCTAGTGCTTTGACTTTGTCTACTATCTCGATAGAGAGTACTCCACCGTTGACTAGACTGAGTGCATACGCACTCTCTCCTGCCTTGACAGATACTCCTGATAGTGAGAAATTAGCCACGTTGCCTACTACTAGTCCTGAGTGATTACGTACCTTAAATGCGGTAGTCACTACTCTCATATAATCGCCTGCATAGTCGCCTGTGAGATTGATGACGTAGGTAATCTTGCCTCTCACGGAGGTATCTACCGTCATAGTGCCATCTACGTTTAGGGTAGATGAGATGTACTCGTAAGCATTTCTATCGTATGAGATAGTGAATACTACCTTGTCTACTGCATTGAGCAGTTGCATCTCGGTACGCACCTCAAATCTGTTGGTGACAGTCTGCGCTATAAATCCTACTGATGAAGCTAGGTTGACTATGAGATTGTCTCCTGCCACAATAGGCGTGATAGACTGATTGCCTGCTGTATCACGGCAATATATCTCTACGTAAGTGACGTTTTTGCCTGTGATAAGTAGATTTCGTGATGATTGAGAAGTGTAGTACTCGCCATTGATATAAACGTCGTATGCACTCACACCTATATTGTCGTGAGCCTCATCCCACTCGATAAACGCCATAGTATCGCTAAATCTAGAGAGATATACTCTACCTGTAGACCAGAATGGCTTGAGAACGTCTACGTATCTACCACCTGCTAGCGCTGCGTCAAAATCTGCACGTGTAGCGTATATAGTATCTCCGTCGTATACTATATTGGTCAAGGTAGCAGCATCATTGGCGTCAGGTGTATATGCGTGTGGTTTGTCTACGTTTACGTAAGTAGTATTGTGCACGTATATACCGGATATATGAGTAGATCCGATATATACACCATTTCTAGTATTTTCGGTGTAGTTGTTGGTATATAGTACGTTGTGCAACTTTGGTAGATATCCTACGGTGTACTTGTTGTCAGTAGAGTTGGCTGTAGCGGTGGCGTAATATCCGTCTGTGAGCCATGCCTCCGAAAGTGCATTGACACGACGTGGTACTACAATGCCATTTGAGTCGTATCTATTGACCTTGTCTCCATAGATATAGTTGTCTCTAAACTCTACGTGGTAGGACTGAGTATTGAAGTTGTGTATGTTACCAGTGTTCCAGTTAAATGTAATACCTATACCACCTACACCAGTCTTACCTGTACCTTTCATAATGTTGTTGGTGACTAGTATACGGAAATTTGGATTGAAACGATTGGCAGAACGTACTTCAGCACCCCATACACATATACCCTCGGTCTCCTCAAAGTAGTTGTTAGCGGCTACACTATCGTAGTAGTTACCATACATAAGTATACCCTTGGTAGAGTCGTAAGCACGGTTGTTGTAGAGGACTACGTGCGCTACTGAGTGCATGAGTGCAAAAGTAGAAGTCTCGTCTGGAGTGACTACCCAGTCAGTCTCGTTCTCATCTAGGTATACTCTATTTGCAAAGTCTCCACCTAGTAGATTTTCATCTATGTGCTTAGTTTGGCCTACTCCAGTACCACTCGTGATGGTTAGTACTAGTTTGCCAAACACGCCACTAGTTATATCTCTAATGTCATTGTCATTTGACAAATCCATATATCTACGACCGACATAATCACCTGAGGTATTGGAATACTCGGTAGTGATACCCGTAGATAGTATGCGTCCGTATGCGTATGACGCATTGATAGGCTCGGCACATATCGTCTCACCGTCATTGGCTCGTACGCCTGTGTCCTTGATAGTACAATTGGCTAGATATAGACGGTCTCTATGGAAGAATCCGTGATGACCATTTATTTGAGTTACGCCATTGCCATTGATAAGCGCATCAAAGTGTTCATGGTGGCTGACCATCTCTATATCTACGGCAGTAGAATATGATGCTGTGAGCACTACGTATCCTACGGTAAAGTCAAATTGATTGTTGTGCATTTGTAGATATCCATTGCCATAAGCACGGTTGAGGGTACATTGAGAACCTGACCAGTTGCAATCACGTAGCATAAAGTGTTTGTCCATGATGAGTACCATGGCTATACCACGATAATAGTTGACGTCTCCATCTCTCTCTACGTATGCTGAATCAGATGCGCCCAAAGGAGTGTCTATGTCTACTCTGACACAGAATATATAAGAAGCATATCTCAACTTGTCAGAGGCAGTACCAGAGCCCCACTTGTCTCCTGCTTGGAAATATTGGTCAGGTAGGACGTGGATATTCTTGGGGCGAATAGAGAAGTCTGCATAGCCGTATAGACCAGTACAACCCTGTCCTGATTCGAACATATAGTCTCCACCTATACCATTGTAGAGTATAGTAGTAGCCTTCTTGCCTGCGCCTACTATAGCAGTGCCATTACGCATCGCTACGTTGGCCACCTCAAATACACCTGCTGGCACGTAGATAATACCACCACCACTATTGGAGGCTGATTGGATAGCAATCCAAAATGCGTAGGTATCATCCTTGTCATCATCAGAGATAGCACCATAGTCGGTGACGTCGAAGACTCTCGTGTAATTAAATTTGTTTGCCCAAGCGACGCCTAGTCCTAGTGGATCGCCGTTGCCTACAAGTACTATCTCCAATTGCTGATCCCAAGGAGTATTGGACCAATGTACGCCGTCTGGTGATACCTGTACGTCATAAGTGCCTACTGGTATATCGTTGATCATAAACTCGACCATGTATGGATTGACGTCCACTACTGGCATGAGATAACTCTCTCCCTTGGCGTTGGTAAGTCTCACTAGAGTATCTGCTCCCTCCAAGCCGAATTCCTCTGCCATGAAGTTGATACCGATAGCTCTAATGGTGAGTCCCTCAAAAGCGGAAATCTCATTGATCCAGTACAATCTAGGCATATTTAATTTGGAGTCGCGACCATTTGGCGCAGATATTTGTCCTGCTACGGTGGCTACCCAAATATCGTAGATACCTGCAGGCATATCCTCAGGTACTTTGACGTTGATATACGTACCATATAGGTCGTATTGCAATATCTCTGTAAATGCAATAGCATTGTTGATATCAAAATAAGGATCTTCGACTGATGGAGTAGCGTACACGCTAAGTCCTAGTGCTTTGTCTAGATTTGAACCAGATATATTGAGAACGTCGCCTGGCTTGATCTCATCAGATAGTTGAAGAACTACAGGGGTAGTGGTATCTAGCCTATCGCTAGCCATGATGGTGACTAGTGTGGAGGTAGATGCCTTTTGGTACAATTTGTCTTTGTCGTCGTTGTACTCAGTGTAGATGGTAGCGATATAACTACCATAAGAACCACCATTACCTACCTGATTGGCGTATTTGCAAGGTACGGTAAAAGTGGCTATACCTGCAGAATTGGTCTCGGCTGTGTAAGTGATGTCTTCGATAAACTTGCCTACGTAACGTAGGTCGTCTAGACGTAGATATACCTCCTCTCCCTCGATAGGTTGAGAAGTCGTAGTATCGGTAAGCACGGCTGTAATCTCAAGCGTATCTCCTACCTTGGCAGTATAACTATCTCTACCCAACTTGATAGTGGTAGTATGATAGTCCGAGCCAGTCTCAAAGGTCTCGCTCAACTGCTTGGGACGAGTGTATTGTCCTAGTTTGCGCGAAACTATAGCATAATCATACTCAGATGCTGAGTCGGCAGTCTTGTCTACGTATGAGACTATACCCTTGGGTACTTCTACGAGAGGTGCCCAACTATCAGCACTAGATGAGGATAGTTTGCGCAAAATAATAGTCTCTGTATTGGTGTCGGAGGTAGACCATTGCAAAGATACCTCTCTACGATCCATCTTGGTATAGACGGAGGAAATGACAGGTGTATCAGGATCTTCTTCTAAGTATTCATCAAAGAAAAATCCCTCTATATTAGCATTTGAGCCATAGGAAGTCTGACGGGTGTAGTCGGGCATACAGCCTACTACTACGGTGAAGTCTCCCTTGACCTCAAAGGATAAGTATATGCCGGTCTCAGCCTCATAGTTCACGGTGTCTACATACGCATCTGGGGTGAGGATACCCAAGTTGATATCTCTGAGCACGTTTTGACTTTGATACGTGTACTCTCCTGCGTACGAGGTTGACGCGGCCTTGTAGGTGTTTTTGTTGATATTGTTAGCACCACTAAATATGAGAGTACGATAACTCTCTAGTGGACCATAGAAGTAGGTAGTGAAGACGTAGGTCTTGTCCTCATACTCCTCTGCTATGTCAAATGACATAACAACACCAAAATCACCACTCAAACTAGAAGGAGACAAGAGTATGGTATCCAAAGAACCTGGCTTGAGTTCAGGGATTTGGACACCTACACCTGTGGTTTTTAGTCCAGCGAGGCTTTGACCGCTATCTATGATCGCAGTACTGGCACCGGGAAGAGAAAAATAAGTAAAATCCTGCACAACTGCATCGTCATAGCCCTGTGCATCATCATATAGTTTGACGTTGCGTGCATAACTAGATGGCCATTGATTACGGTCAGAGTAGTTGATCTCTTTAGTCTTGCTACCTGGTCTCAATGGGTGTGAATTGTTAAGTTTTAGTAGAGAACTAGGATTTGACATAGGTAGTAGGTATGCAACCTTACCGTACTTGCGATCTTGGTCCATCTCTCCACCCTCGTAAGCACCGTCTAGTAGCCAATATGCGCCAGTAGTAGTGTCCTTACCTACGAACTTGCCCGAATAACTATCGGCAAAGGTCGAGGTCGTATATCCACTAGGTGCTGTCGCCAACGCTCCTATCGATACGGAAAGCATCAGCGCTAACGATAGTAATGATACCAATACTTTGGTAAATTTCTTCATAATTTCCTCCGAAAAACAATAGATACGCAAATTTCACGTATACTATAGTATTAGACACTTATAAATATATCACACTATGTCCAAAAGTGCAAATATTTTACAACTAATTTTATAAATTTTTTTTAGAATGAGGAACACTCCTAATCATAATAAAAAAATTGGTGATAAAATCTAAAGTATGATAAGAGGTCGGCTACGGCAGTTTTAGTTGTCTGACGGCAAGTGATAGTTATATTTTGCTACGCAAAGTGATATTTGATACGGCGAGTCGAGGAAAAGGAGAGAGGTAGCCACCTATATGCTCGTGGCGACGTAAAAAAGCGACGAAATGTTTTTCGTCGCTTTTTGGGGATTTAGTTGAGTATTAGCAAGTGATGATAATCAGCAGTTTGCTCAATCTGTATCTTACCTCACTACCTCTACTAAAGACTGATTAGTCGTACTTCTTCATATTGTAGTAGACCATCATGAGATCGTTGATATCTATCAAGTCGTCTCCATTGACGTCGCAAATAGATGCTTGCATCCATGCACCGTCTCCCTTGGATACACCTAGATAGCCTAATACGTAATTGTAATCAGCGCTATTAATCTGCCCGTCCTCGGTAAAGTCTAGTACGGATACCTTGCTCACTACGTAGAGTGGACGTACTCCTTGGGGTACGACACTACTATGGATGATATAATTGTCATCATAGAGTTTGACGTCTGACACCTCAAAGTCATATCTATCTCCCTCCTCTAGGTAGGTAGGATCGGCTATGGCAAACACAATGTCTATCAAATCTTCAAATCCTACGCAAGTAGAGGTGAGTCGCATGGTGACGTCAATCTTGCCTCGATTGCCTACTCTAGTATTGTTGACGTCGATATCGGCACTAACCTTGGCTAGAGCCAAGACGTAGTTGAATACGCTAGCGTCGTAGAATATAGAGAAAGTCACTCTATCTATAGCCGAAGCCATCTGCACCTGCAAGGAGTAGGTAAATCTATTGGTGATACCTTTGATTTTTAATACAATTGACAAATAAAATACACAAAATTGTCAAAAAACAATTCTAAAATACATTGATAATCTGGGCGGGTGTGATATACTGCGTATATCAACAAGATAAAATCAGGAGGAATTTATCTCCAAAGTAAGACTGTACAACCATAATATATGGGGTTGGACCGTAGGAGATAGACTACACGTGATAAATGCTCTGATACGCAGAGAGGACGCTGATATATGCACTATGCAGGAGTTTAACCCTGTCAACGTGCGTGGGGCTAGCATTCCTCTACAAGACCTACTAGACGATACCTACGCAGAGGCTTGCAAAAAACTCTCCCCTACTACTCACCTAGCCGTATTTTACAAGAGAGATAGATTTGATGAGGTGGATAGTGGATTGCACCTATTTGAAGGCAAGAACGATAGCAACTCAAAGGGGGTAATGTGGGCTGTACTAAAAGACAAGCACACCTCGGAACTAATAGGTGTGGCGTCTACTCACTTTTGGTGGGAGTTTAAGGAAGAACAAGATGAAATCCAAAGGGTACAAAACGCTACCGACCTATACAACGTAATCTCTAAAGTCAAAGAAAAATACGACATACCATTTGTCATAGCGGGAGACCTAAATAGCGGTATCATAGCACCTCAAAGGGCTGACGGATACGAACAAATGCTACGACTAGGTCTCAAGGACGTGAGACATATAGCCAAAGTCTCCACGGACACCCTCACTTTGCACGATTATCCTACTATGCAAGATGACGGTACTTATGCTCCTGGTCCTATGCCAAACGAGATAATAGACCACGCATTTGTGACGGCTGATTATGACAAGCAAATAGATAAATTTAGCGTGCTAGTAGATGATGATGCTAGACGTAGTTCGGACCATTGTCCTCTAATAGTAGATTATAATATATAATCTAAAAACCTATCTAATAACGAAATTATAACAAAATAAAAACACCTCTCTAGCACTCGGCTAGGGAGGTGTATTTTTATTGAGAATTAGTATGCCACGACGTTGATACGAGTGCCTTCGATAGATACTACTCTGACCTTAGACCCTTCGCTAATGATACCGTCGGAGTGAACGAAATAAGTCTCTCCTTCTATCACGGCAGTACCCTCTGGCGCTAGGATAGTAGTGGTAGTACCAGTCTTGCCTATCAACGATGCAAAAGCCGATTTGTCTGGGTCGATATCCATAGATAGAGGTACGTGGTCTAGCCACCCTCTACGCACCGATAGTATCATAATGAAATACGCTACGCCTAGTATCAACGTGATGATGATAGTCATCATAGAAAATACGGCTATCACGTCCTCGGCAGGTGCGCCTAACGACCTAATGGCTACGCCTAGTATACACAATGCTACACCTATGATAGCATACACTTTGACTGTCATATTGAACATCTCTAGCACTATCAACGTGATGCCTACTACGATAGTAAGTATCACTAAGGGTGGAGTATTGGTAAATATGTCGGCGATTATCTCAAACATTTATGTTTATTATTTCTTGGCTAGCACTTTCTTGAGTTGTGCAAATCTAGGTAGTCCGTTGACAAGTGGTGCCTTGCTATCACCTTGGATAAGTGGTAGTGCATAGTCAATGAACTCTTGGGATACGTAAGTACCGTCATTGATAATCCACTCTTGTGGAATCTTCTTCTCGGTGTTGGCTGCTAGTGCCAAATCCATAGCCTCGTACTCACAAGTGTACTCGCCATCTACCATAACTCTCTTGAATACTACCATCTTGTCGGTGACACCGCTAACTGCTAGTCTAACTGCTGTAGCGCCTGCATTGAAAGCCTCCTCTACGTCTCTCTCTGATGCTAGGTGTGCTGCGCAACGTTGGAGTAGGCTGAACTCAATCGCTCTAACCTTGACACCAGTAGCGTCCTTGACTAGTCCTGCTAGTTTGCTAGCGACACCACCAAGTTGAGCGTGACCAAATGTGTCGGTAGGTGATACCATAGCCTCTGCGATATACTTGCCCTCAGCATTTTTGATACCCTCAGATACTACTGCGATACACTTGCCGTTGTTCTTGGCTAGAGTAGCCTTGACGTCTGCTATAAATTTGTCTGTATCAAATGCTACCTCTGGTAGGTAGATGAGGTCTGGTCCTAGACCGTCTTGGCATAGGGCTGAAGATGCAGTCAACCAACCAGCATTACGTCCCATAACCTCTACTACGGTAATCATAGGGGTATCGTATACGTTGGCATCTAGTTTCATCTCCATGATGGAGGTGGCTACGTACTTGGCTGCAGAACCAAATCCTGGACAATGGTCTGTACCGAATAGGTCGTTGTCGATAGTCTTAGGGACACCGATAACTTTAACTTCGTATCCACTCTTGGCCATGTACTTGCTGACCTTGTTGCAAGTGTCCATAGAGTCATTACCACCATTGTAGAAGAAGTATCTGATGTCGTACTTCTTGAATACCTCTAGTAGTCTCTTGTAATCGGTATCGTCTACCTCTGAATCCTTGAGTTTGTATCTAACTGAACCAAGTGCTGAAGATGGAGTATTCTTGAGAAGCATAAGTTCCTCTATAGACTCTGCTCCCATATCATAAAATTCTTCTTCTAGCATACCCTTGATACCGTGTGCTGCACCGTAAACCTTGGTGATACAACCGGTCTTGAGCGCCTCTACGAATACGCCTGCTGCACTAGAGTTGATGACGGAGGTAGGTCCGCCACTTTGTCCAAAAATACATGCTCCCTTTAACATAATAAACATCTCCTTTTGTAATAAATTAATATTATTTTTGTATTTTTACAGTCTAAAGACTGTATTTGGCTATAAACTGAGCACGTTGGCTATGTTGTAGAGTTCGTTGTTAAACTCCCTCTTGACACTCAACGCCTCTATGATATCCATATCGATAATCTTGTTGTCCTTGATGCCGACTGATCTATTGAACTGACCTTTGATGAGTAGTTCGACTGCTCTCACTCCCATACGTGCGGCTAATACTCTGTCTTGCATAGTAGGTGCTCCACCTCTCTGCAAATGTCCTAGGACCGTCGTCCATACCGATATGTCAACCTTCTCCTTGATCTGAGCCTTGACCACGTCTGCCTTGGCTACGCCCTCTGCAAGCACGATAATGTCGGAGGTCTTGCCTTTGGCTTTGCCTTGCTTGAGAGATTCGCATAGTCTATCCATATCTACAGGTACTTCGGGGACTAGGATAGTCTCTGCACCACCTGCTAGACCTGCGTATAGCGCGATATCTCCACAATGTCTGCCCATAACCTCTATGATAGACACTCTCTCGTGGGAGGTCATAGTATCTCTAATGTTGTTGATAGCATTGACTACGGTATTGACTGCCGTGTCAAATCCCAAGGTGTAGTCGGTATATCCTAGGTCATTGTCAATAGTACCTGGTATAGTCACGGTAGGTACGCCAAAATTGATAGCCAAATCTCTAGCGCCCTTCATAGAACCGTCGCCACCTATGACGACTAGTCCGTCGATACCATTTTCACTAATAACTCTAGATGCTTCTCTCTGTCCTTCGATAGTATTGAACTCTGGACAACGCGCAGTCTTGAGTATAGTACCACCTCTCTGTACTATGCCCGCTACACTTCTACGGTCCATTACTCTTAGTTCATTGTTAACTAATCCATTGTATCCTCGCTCAACTCCGTAGACTGTGATACCATTGTAAATGGCGTATCTAACTACGGACCTGATACAAGCATTCATACCTGGAGCGTCTCCTCCACTAGTAAGTACTGCTATTCTCTTCATGGTTTCCTCCACTATAAATCAATAGTCATTATATCAAATAATTGTAATATTGGCTAGTGTTTTTGTTGTGTTTTTGACAGGGATTACTTAATTTTTACGTTTTTGTCACCTAGTATCCCCTTGAGTTCCCACATAAGCGCTCCGTCATAACATACTTGGAGGCCTGTGTCTAGTAGTCTACCCTCAAATTGTACGTATACTGGCGAATTGCCCTTGACTTTGGATATCACCTCTATCACCTCGTCGTATAGGTCTTGGGTAGAGATATTTAGATATATCTTGTGCACCTCCTCCGCTGCTTGGACTATCTCGTCCTTGGGGGCGCTACTGTCTATATGCCATGGCTCTATCCTGTATACGGATATGGTAGGCTTGCGATCATCTTTGAGCATCATACTACCATATATCTTGACGATAGTGTCGTTGATAAGTAGATGTTTGTGCTTGCGATAAGCATTTTCGCCTAGTATGAGTTCGATACTGCCACCAAAATCTTCTAGTTTGGCTAGACACATATCGTTGCCCTTCTTGGTGAGTCTATGCTCGATAGAGGAGATGATACCTCCCGTGACTACGTCCATACGATTGAAGATGCCACTTGCCTCATAATCGTACTCTTCTGCGCCACCATCCTCACTCTCCACCTTGACTAGTTGGGAAGTGTTAAAATTGAAGTTGCGATACTCATTTTCGTAGCCGTCTAGTGGATGCCCCGTGACGTATACTCCCAACACCTCTTTTTCAAGGGCTAATGTGTACTTCTTCTCAAACTCTGGCGCATCTGGGTACTTAATCTCTGCGATAGGGTCAGGTATACCCAAATCGCCAAATATCGTAGTCTGTCCACCAACCCTATTCTTTTTGGCATCGGCAGTCAGTTCCATAATATATTCGTATATCTGCATCATACTAGCCCTAGTATGACCGAAGTTGTCAAATGCTCCTGCTTTGATAAGGCTCTCTATGATTCTCTTGTTGAGTATATGACCGTCCATCCTGTCGCACAAGTCCTCTATACTCTTGTAATCTCCGTGCTCTCTCCTCTCCTCGACTATCGCCTTGGTAGCCTCTTCGCCGACACCTTTGAGTGCGCAAAGTCCAAAACGAACTCCGTTGCCCTCTACGGTAAATCTAACGTCAGACTTGTTGATATCAGGTGGGTAGATAGGTATATCGTGTTCACGTAGATAAGTGACGTACTTGGTAATCTCGTCTATCTTGTCGATACGGTTATTTAGCACAGCCGCCATAAATTGGACAGGATAATATCTCTTGAAATAACCAGTCTGATACGCTAGTACTGCGTAGGCTGCGGCATGAGACTTGTTAAAAGCATACTTAGCAAAGTCAGTCATATCATCAAATAGTTTGGTGGCGACCTCTTCGGATATACCTCTATTGATACAGCCGTCTACCGTGCGTACTCCGTTCTCTACTAGTCCTTCGATAAATATCTTCTTCTCCTTGGCCATGACGTCCATCTTCTTCTTGCCCATGGCTCGTCTAACCAAGTCTGCTCTACCTAGAGTGTATCCTCCCAACTTCTGCACCATTTGCATAACTTGCTCTTGGTACACCATAACTCCATAAGTTGGCTTGAGTATCTCCTCTAGTAGTGGATGGTCGTAGACTATGGTCTCGGGATTATTCTTGAACTGAATATATTTGTCAATATATTTCATAGGACCTGGTCTAAAGAGAGATATACCTGCTATGACGTCCTCTAGTGAGTTTGGCTTGAGGCGTTTCATGAAGTTCTTCATGCCTGCACTTTCTAACTGGAACACGGCATCAGTCTCTCCTGATGAGAGCAAGTCGTATACACCTTTGTCATCATAGCCTATCTTGAGGAAGTCTATATCCTCACCTGTGGTCTCCTTGATATACTCCATGGTCTTCTTGATATCCGTGAGGGTGATAAGTCCCAAAAAGTCCATCTTGAGCAGTCCCAAATCCTCTGCCGTATGCGCTACGTACTGTATAGTGACGTCATCTCCATTTTTTTGCAAAGGTACGTAGTCGCTAATACTGTGCTTGCATATGATAACTCCACATGCGTGCTTGGAGGTATTTCTAGGCATACCCTCCACTCTGCGAGCCATATCTATAACTCGCCTAGCCGTATCGTCACTATTGTATAGTGCGACCAACTCTGGCACTATCTTCTTCTCTTCGTCATCTTCTTTGTCAAGTTCGCCAAAACAGCCTGCTAGGGTGACACCCGGGGCATTTGGTATCATCTTGGTGATATTGTTGACTTCGCCTACCGATACTCCGTACACTCTGCCTACGTCTCTAATGGCATTTTTCGCCTTCATAGTACCAAAGGTAATAATCTGCGCGACGTTGTCAGCGCCGTATTTGTCTATGACGTAATTGATGACCTCTCCTCTACCTTCGTTGCAAAAGTCCACGTCAAAGTCGGGCATGGACACACGCTCAGGATTGAGAAATCTCTCAAATAGTAGTGAGTATCTAAGTGGGTCTACGTCCGTGATACCCATACAATACGCTACTATACTACCTACGCCACTACCTCGTCCCGGTCCTACTGGGATACCTATGCTCTTGGCGTAGTTGATATAGTCCCATACTATCAAGAAGTATTCGTCAAAATTCATCCTGTGTATGATGCCTAGTTCGTACTCGGCTCTCTCTAATATAGACGCGTCGGCATTAGGATACTTGCGCTCCAATCCCTGCATGGTGATATGCCTGATATATTGTTCGGGTGTCATACCATTTTTGGGAGCGTAGCCTGGTATCAAATCTCTCTTGACCTTGACCTTGCAATTGCATTTGTCTACTATCTCACGTGTATTTGAGATAGCGTCTGGACACCACGAAAACAAGTCCATCATCTCATCATACGTCTTGAGATAAAACTCGTTTGTGCCAAATTTCATACGTTTCTCATCTACCAAGGTAGAACCTGTCTGCACGCACAATAAGACGTCGTGCATCTCAGCGTCCTCTTTCTCTACGTAGTGTACGTCGTTGGTGGCGACTATCTTGTAGCCACACTCACGGGCTAGTTGGACTAGTTTGGGCATACACCTCTTCTCTTCCATAAGTCCGTGGTCTTGGACCTCTATATAAAAGTCTCCCTCTGCAAACATATCGGCTAGTTCTTTGGCTCTCTTGACAGCCAAGTCGTAGTCTCCGTCTAATATCGCAGATGGTACTGTGCCTGCTATACAAGCAGACATACACACTAGCCCCTCGGTATGCTCCCTGAGTAATTTGTAGTCAATACGTGGATGATAATAAAATCCATCGACAAAGGCTAGAGAATCTAGTTTGACTAGATTGAGCCAACCTGTCTCGTTTTTGGCTAATAGTACTAGGTGGTCGTATTGTTTCTCCCTCTTGGTCATATCGTCGCATACGTAAAATTCGCAACCTATGATAGATTTGATACCTGCCTTCTCGGCAGCCTCTTCAAATTCGACTGCACCATAAAGATTACCATGGTCGGTGATGGCTATAGCATCCATTCCCTTTTCCTTGGCTGACTTGAACAACTCCTTAATCCTAGCCGCTCCGTCTAGTAGGCTGTATTCGGTATGTACGTGTAAATGTGTAAAATCACCCATTACTTTAACCTCTTTTGCAATTGTCTATATATATCTTTTATCTTGCGAAGTCTGTGATTGACTCCACTCTTGCTAATGCCTAATATCTCTGCCAACTCATCTAGAGTAGCATCTGGATTTGACACCCTACAATCTGCTGTCTTGCGCAAATCATCTGTCAAATAATCTAGTCCTACCTTGTCTTTGATATACTCGATAGCCTCAATCTGATCGCTGGAGGCTACCACCGATTTGGTGATGTTGGCGATATTGCAGTTGGTCTGTCGATTGGCGTTGTTGCGAACGCTACGCACTACCATCACGTCTTGTATCTTGAGTACGGACTGCATAGCACCCATTAGTGCCAACATATCCGATATGCCGTCTCCGTCCTTTAGGTACAATATGCTAGTGTCTCGGCGTACCGAACTCTTGACGTTGACTCCTAGTTCTTGAATAATCTGCATCAAGTCGTGAGCGAATTCTTCGCTACTGAGAGCCAACTCTAGATGGTAGCCCATCTTCTTGTCATCATCTAATTCGCCTGATGGCACGTACACAGCGCCTTTGCCCAAAAATACTCCCTTGAGGTATGATATCTTGCTCCTCTCGTCTGGCAGTAAGTCTCTGTCTACTCCTCTAACGACACTCTCTAGATTGCCACTATGGTATATCGCTAGTCCACACAAATCAAGTAGTATCCTAGCGTGATTGCCCCTGACTGATATGGTGTAAGTATTCTTCTTGACTATGCCGTATGGCTCTTCCATAGTCACTTGGCTATCTATCTTGATTTCATTTAGTAATTCAACAGCGTACTGCGCTACTTCGTAGATATCGGTGACTATATCTAGTCCGTGTCCATCTCTCTCTAGCACTAGATTGCCTGCTGAGTGGGCTAGTCCGGATAGCAAGCATATATTGTCTGTATTTGGCGAGAGTATTATCTCTCTCTTGACGTCAGAGTTGAAACTCATATATCCCTCCTACCATACCACCTCAGGTCAGTCGCTACACCTTCGTAATTGACTACCCTCTCCATAATCTCACTAGAGTACTGTGACAAATACTCCTCTCCTCTACTAAAATCTCCCACCTTGTCTGGCGAGTGCGCATCTGAGTTGACTACTAGTCTCACTCCACTAGAAAGTATGGTCTCAAATTCATCTCTATTTAGACAAATCCTCTTGCCGTTGAGTTCGATACAAGTGCCATAATCCCTACACGCTTTGGCTACCTCTCCTACGTCCACGTGAATACCATAACTAATATGCGTGAGTATATCGATAGGTGTCGTAGTGATCGCTTTGACTACTGCTCTAGTCATTAGTTTGTCCACCCTGTCGCTAGGCTTAACCTTGAGGATAGTATCTAGCGCTGAGGGGATAGTAAAATTGAAAAAATCACTAAATCTACCAGGCATAGCGAACTTGTGATAGCCTGCCAAAATAATATCAAATGCTCTAAAATCGTCTGGTTTGAGGTCTGTGCCGAGCGAATTGATATTCGCCTCTATGCCCATAAGTACCTTGACTCCACTAACCTCGCTAGCCTCTATGCAGTCACGCCTGAGATTAGCCAAATCCTTTCGCCTAATGCCATAAGTGATATGCGAAAAACCATGGTCGGTGACGGCTATCTCCCTAAGATTTTTTTCCTTGGCAACCATAGCGTTGTCCATAACGCTACCTATACCGTGGCTGTATCTGGTGTGTGTGTGATAATCTGCTAAAAACATTAGTCTAAATACTTAATCTCCTCTTGAAGTATAAGGTGTGTACTACGTAGTACTTTTTCCTTGATATCGTCTATCAAATGCCTGACGTCTAGATAAGTCGCTCTGCCCACGTTGACTACAAATCCTGCGTGTACGGGCGACACCATAGCATCTCCTATCCTATAACCTTTGAGCCCTAATTCGTCAATAATACGCCCTGCGCTCATACCGTCAACTCTCTTGAAGGTGCTACCCATAGACCTCTGTCTGGGTTGTGTAGAAGCACGAATAGTACGGTATCTATCTATGCTAGCATAGATATTCTCCATATCCAGCCTCTCTAGGCGAAAATATCCTCTGACTACTACTCCCTCAAAATTGCTACTCCTATATCCTAGTCCTAGTAGGTCAAGGGGATAGTATCTCACCTTCCCGTCACGATATACGTCTGCTCCTACTAGCACGCTAGAGATATCTAGCGAAAATGCTCCTGCATTCATATATATCGCCCCACCTACACTACCCGGTATACCTATAGCCCACTCTAGTCCACTATAACCTAACATACTCAACTCATAAGATAGGCTAGACAAACTCTGTCCTGCTAGAGCAACTACTATATCCTCCTCCACCTCGTATCCTCTCAAATGTGATAGAGTATAGAGTACGTGAGGGTGAGTGTCGTTGACTAGGGTATTTGAGCCGTTGGCTAGTAGAGGTAGTCCCTCCACCTCCGATAGTTCATCTATCTGGGGATAGTAAGTCTTGGCTATACTACCGATACCTATAGTGGTATGGCGTGATATATCTAGGTATTTGTATCGCATATAATCTCCTAGTTATTATATGCAACTAGGCTGATTAGGTGAATAAATTGCGTCTGCGATTTTCTAGTTCATCTCTAGCGCTATATCCTTTTTGTTTGACACGATGATTTCGTGCGGCTGCCTCCACTATAATCGCTAGATTTCTACCCGGTATGACCGGCATATCTATCTTGGGGATAGAGGCGTCTAGTATCTCTTCGTATTCTTCCATATCCCCTATACGGTCATACTGCTTGCTAGTGTCCCATCTCTCTAGATGTATGACTAGTTCTATCTCCTTGTGATTGCTGACTGCTCCTACTCCGTACATATTGCGTACGTTGATGATACCTATACCTCTAATCTCCATCAAAAACTTAATCATCTCTGGTGCTGAACCTGTGATGACGTTTCGTACGTTTTTCACGATAACTGCATCATCTGCTACTAGTCGGTGTCCTCTCTTGATGAGTTCTAGCGCAGTCTCGGACTTGCCCATACCACTATCGCCTGTGAGCAATATGCCTACGCCGTAGACGTCTAGTAGTGTGCCGTGTATATTAGCCACGGGGGCTAGTAAATCATTGAGATACATAACTAGGTCATTGACTAGGTTGGTAGTAATCTGCTGTGACACTAACACAGGTTTGTGATAGAGGCGCGCTATCTCCAAAAAGTCCTCCGGTACGCTCATACCTCTACCTATAATCAAGCAAGGGAAAGTCTGTGAGAAGAAAAACTCCAATTTCTCTCTGCGTACCTTTGGCTCTTGGGCTAGTATGTACATAATCTCGGCGTTGCCCATAACCTGTACTCTATGGTGTCCAAAATACTCTGCGTATCCTGCCAATACTATACCTGGTCTATTGATATTGACGGTGGAAAATACTACCTCTTCACTATCTCCGTCATAGATAATATCTAAGTTGAGCATGCGTGCAAAGTCTGCGACTTTGACACTAATAGGCTCTCTCATCTCACTACCTTGGTTAATCATATCTTGTCCTCCATAATCAAATCTATCAATTCGGCTACTGCACCGTCGTCTGCACTACATACTATCCTATCTGCCTCAGACTTGACCTCGTCTCTAGCATTGGCGACTGATACACCTAGTCCTGCTCGCTTGAGCATAGGAATATCGTTGCCTCCGTCTCCTATGGCTACAGTCTCGCTAATGTCTACTCCGTATGCACGCGCTAGCATCTCTACTCCCACACCTTTGCCTGCGCTAATATCGTTGACCTCTATAAACGCAGGTCCAGAAGTAGAAATCTTGTACTCGTCTCCATATATCTCGTTCATCTTGTCGCATAGTGGATAACTAGGAGTAGGATAGGTAAATGCTACTATCTTGAACAATTCCCAGTCATTGTCCTCGACTACTCTCCTCAACGAAGGGACTATGATAGGCAAACACCTGCACGCGCGTACGTACGCGTCGGTGGCAGGAGTACGCATTCTATCGGTACAATAAAAGAAATCGTTGGCGTATATCTGCAAGAATACGTCCGGAGTATTCTCCAAAATCTCTATCATCTTGAGAGATTTGGCTGTAGACAAAGTATGCTTATCTATCCATCTGCATCTCTTGTCAGTCACTAGTCCACCATTATAACTGCCTATATACTCTCCTATGACGTCAAACAATCCCTTTGCCTGAGTATCCCTGATGATAGAAGTGGCTGTACGACCTGTATTTACTGCGACTATACCACCTGCCTCTCTATATCTAGCGATAGCATCTATCACCCTAGGATTGACACCGTTTTTGCCTAGCAAAGTACCATCATAATCGGTGACTATCATCTTGTATTTCATATCTGTCCTCTCTAATCTCTAAAATGTCTATATATATTTTCTGCATCTCGCAGACTAATACCCTTGACCTCGCCTAGGTCCTCGATACTAGCATCTCTAATGGCGTCTAGCGACCTAAAGTGAGCGTATAGGGCTTTTATCTTCTTGTCGCCTATACCATCTATCTCCCCTAGCACACTCCTAGTCATACGGTCTAGTCTCAAACTTCTGTGGTAGGTGATAGCAAATCTATGCGCCTCGTCTCTAATGCGTTGCATTAGTTTGAGAGGAGCAGAGGTCTTGAGCAACATAATAGGCTCACTCATACCTACCCTATATATAAGTTCGTCCTTCTTGGCTAGTCCTACTAGCATCAAATCCGTGCCACCTGCCTCATCACATGCCCTCTTGGCTGACGAGAGTTGCCCTTTGCCTCCGTCTATGACTATGAGGTCGGGACGTGAGGATAATGATACGTCGGTGTCGTTATCTATATGCGCCACCCTACGCTTGAGCACCTCCTCCATAGAGGCAAAGTCATTAGCACCCTCTACGGTCTTGATGCGAAATCTACGATAGTGACTGACTTTCTTCTCACCGTCTATAAATACTACCATACTAGCCACCTTGTCCGTGCCACTCACGTTGCTAATGTCGTAGCACTCTATACGGTGTGCGTGTGGTAATGACAATACTGAGGCAAGTTCGTCGGCTATGGATATATTCTTCACACGCTTGTCTCTATCTAGTATGAGTTTCTCTAGGTGATATCTAGCGTTTGTGCCAGATATCTCGACAAGTTTTCGTTGAGGTCCTCTCATAGGGCACTTGATATCTACCTTGAGAGCAAAATGCTCCTTGATATAATCCGTCAATGCACTAGATACTACGTGTGAGGTGAATATTTGTCTAGGTATCTTGCGAGTGTCGTCGTAGTACTGTACGATAAATTGGCTAATCGCCTCGCTAGCATCTATAGTGGTAGACTCTATCACGGTAGTATCCTTGCCTAGAGTCTTGCCTCCTCTGATACTCAATACTGCTATCACGCTATACTCTCCGTCGGTGGTATAACTAATAGCATCTGCATTGATATCCTTGGGCAGAGCCGTCACTTGCTCCCTCACCAATTTGTCTAGTACTACTAGTCTATCTCGATAGTATATGGCTGTCTCAAAATCTTCTCTCTCGCTAGCCTTGAGCATCAATTCGGTTAGATTTTGTCTAATCTCACTATCATCTCCTCTCAAAAATGCTATCACCTTGTACACTATCTCGTGATAATCTTCGCTAGATATATACCTCATACAAGGTGCTAGACACCTGCCCATATCGTGATTGAGGCAAGGGCGTTTGTATGCCTTGGACATATCCTTGGTACAAGTGCGAAGATGAAATCCTGCGTATATCAGGTCCATCACCTCTCGTACGCTAACTCCCACCATAAATGGTCCAAAATACAGAGCATTGTCGTGAGGTAGCCTCCTCACGATACCTATAGTAGGATATTTCTCCTTGAGGTCTATGCGAATATAGGGATAACTCTTGTCGTCTTTGAGAAGTATATTGTAGTGAGGCTTGTGTTTCTTGATGAGATTGTTCTCTAGTACCAATGCCTCTACTTCGTTGGTCGTGATGATAAAATCAAAGTCTGCTACGTGCGATACCATAGCCTTGACCTTGATAGAGTGGCTAGATGATTTTCGAAAATATTGGGAGACACGATTTTTGAGATTTTTCGCCTTGCCGACGTATATAATCTCTCCCCTTTGGTCATACATAACGTAGACGCCGCTAAAAGTTGGCAACGCCTTGAGTTTTTGAGAAATCTTGTCGGTGTAATTGTCGATACTATCCATACTATTTTATTATAACAATCTTTGTAAAGAAAGACAAACGAATTTGAAATATAAATATATTTTATATTTATTTTTTTTGTGAGGAAGATTACTATGTTCGATTATTTTGCAAATACCCCTCTAGATACTATACTTACCGACGCCGTAGATATATCCTTGCGTGCATTGATAGCGGTGATTACTTTGTTTTTACTAACCAAACTAATGGGAGAAAAACAAATAGCCGAACTAAACTTCTTTGACTATATAGAGGGTATCACCATAGGCTCTATCGGAGCAGAACTAGCAGTAAACCCTGCTACACCTCATCTATATCCTATACTCGCTATGGTAGTATTTGCACTATTTTCTAAATTGATGAGCAAAATCACTCTCTTGAGTACAAAAGCACGCAAAGTCATCAATGGTACTCCTATCACTCTCATCAAAGAGGGTGAAATATGCTACGAAGGTCTAAAAACAGCCGAACTCACCGTCAACGAACTATTAGCAGAACTGCGAATAGCAGGATATTTTGACGTGGCAGACGTCAGGTACGCATATATGGAGAGTAGTGGTCAATTTAGCATATCGCCATACGCAGTCTCCAAGCCTGTCACTTGTGGAGATATGAAACTAGATACTGTAGAGACACCTATGAATTACGTACTCGTACTAGACGGAGTAGTGATAGAGGACAATCTGCAAACACTAAGCGTACAAAAAGAAGATATATATAGTTATCTCACCCAAAATGGCGTCACAATAGAAGACACACTACTACTGACTATGAGCGAAAACGGTGAGTATAAGGTATATACAAAATCAACTAAATGAGAGTGAAAAATATCCTTTAACCGATAAAAAGCAAGGGACAAATCCATAAAATAGCAACAAAAAAACGGATATAAAATATCCGTTTTGTTTTTAGATTTCTCTCCTTGATTCGATAGCACGCAGTAGCGTGACTTCGTCGGTATACTCTATATCACTATTGGCAGGTATACCACTACCTAGTCTAGTGACCTTGATACCCAGAGGTTTGATAAGTCTAGATAGATACTGTGCAGTAGCCTCTCCACTAGGATCGGGGTTGGTGGCGACTATCACCTCTTTGACACCGTCTAGTCTACTGATGAGAGAGGTGATATTTAGGTCGTTTGGACCTATACCGCTGAGTGGATCTAGCGTACCGTGTAGTACGTGGTACACTCCTGTATAATCTCTCACTCTCTCCATAGACAATACGTCTTTGGCATCCTTGACTACACATATGACACTATGGTCTCTAGAGGCACATATATCGCAAGTGTCTCCCTCCGTGTAGTTGCCACATATAGAGCAAAACTTCACCTTGTCCTTCACCTCTACTATCGCTGATGCAAAGTCCATAGCACTCTGTCTATCTGCATTGATGATGGCAAATGCGTAGCGTTGAGCAGTCTTCTTGCCGACTCCTGGTAGTGATGCAAATTTCTCTATCAGTCGATTGACAGATTGAATATCCACTACATACCTCCTAGCATACCTGCGTATGGTCCTAGTATTTCTTGAGATCTCTCGTCTATCTGCTCCATTACGTCATTGAAGGCGGCTACGATAAGATCCTCTAGCATCTCCTTGTCATCTGGATCGATAACTTGTGGGTCTATCCATACGGATACTAGGCTCTTGTCACCCATCATAGTGACTTGCACCATATCTCCACCTGCTTCGCCGACAAATTCGGTCTCCTTCAATTCCTCTTGTGCCTTTTGCAAATCTTGTTGCATCTTTTGGGCTTGACGCATCATTTGTTGCATATTAGCACCGTTCATTCCTCCTCCTGGAAATCCTCTAAATCCTGCCATAATATCTCCTTAATGAATCTTGATAAAATCTTCGCCTACGTTTCTCTTGAGGGTGGCGATAGCCTCTAGGTCGTTGCCTTCTACTTTGGTATTTTCACAGACAAAGGCGTATTGCTTGCCGGATAGTGATGAGATAATAGATATTATCTCCTTGGTGTTCACCTCGTTGGTGAGCATATTGTAATCGGTACTATTGTCCACTCTAGCCACTAGCGTACCTTCTCTAAAGAACACTTGCTTGACCTCTAGCGCACAACTGTACAATGCATACATACCCTTTTGCTTGAGCGTTCTGACTAATGCTCCCCATACCGTATCTGCGCTATCGTCTGCCAAAGTAGGTTGTTTGATAGTAGGTGTAGGGGTGGGCTTGGGCTGAGGAGCAGATACTACTCCACTCTCTACGCTTGCCAACTTGTGCTCTAGTTGATTGACTCTCTGTAGTAGTCCCTCTATAGACAAATCAGTCTTGAGCAAAGTAGCGCGTAGGGCTGCAGCCTCTACCACTACTCTGGGAGAAGTGGTGTATCTAATATCATTTTCTAGTGACGCCATGATACTCAATGCTCTGAGCACTCTATCCTTGTCGGTGCGACTAGCGATGGCGCTAATGCCACTCCTATAGGTGTCTGCGAGAGACTTGTCTGGCTCTCCCGTGATAACGCATATCATAATGTCTCTCAAGGTAGCCGTCAAATCTCTAGAGAGTACGTTGACGTTGCGACCTAGTCTGACAGTCTTGTCTATATCTCTGAGTACTCTACTACTATCTCCTGTGAGGATACCCTCGCATATAGATAATAGTGTACCTCTATCACTAGCACCCAATATATCTAGCACGTCTGCGTGAGTGAGTTTGCCATCGCTACACGATAGACACATATCTGCTATGGACAATGCATCTCTCACACTACCCTCGCCTGCTGTGGCTATAGCGTCTATAGCATCTAGTTCGTACGCCTTGCCTATCTCGTCAAAGATATCTCTAATGTGTGATGCTATCATATCCTTGGGCACTAGTCTAAAGTCAAATCGCATACATCTAGACAGTATAGTCTGTGGCAACTTGTGTACCTCGGTGGTGGCTAGTATAAATATAGCGTGAGTAGGTGGCTCTTCTAACGTCTTGAGCAAAGCATTGAAGGCTTGGGTAGAGAGCATATGCACCTCGTCTACTATATACACCTTATATTTGCCATGCACAGGTGGGTATGCCACAGAATCACGAAGTTCTCTAATCTCATCTACACCATTGTTGGACGCAGCATCTATCTCTAGTACGTCCATAGTGGCAGTAGTGCTGAGCGCTTGACACACCTCGCATACTCCACATGGAGATCCCTCTATAGGAGATAGACAATTGACTGCTCGAGCGAAAATCTTGGCAGCAGAAGTCTTGCCCGTACCTCTAGTACCGGTAAATAAATAGGCGTGACCTACCGTGCCCAACTTGACCTGATTGGTCAGGGTGCGTACGATATGCTCTTGACCAAACAATTTGTCAAAAGTGGTAGGTCTGTATCTGCGATATAGTGAAGTGTACTTCATACGTCCTCCGTGAACAATATCATTATACACCATATATCAAAAATATCAAAACAATTTTGCTAATTTAATCAAAACCTTTGGTAGTTATCCACTATTCTCCTCATATAACTGCCCTCTCTACCCGACGTGGTGAGGTAGATAGTGCATCCTCTACCTCCTCCTACCATATCACTCACCCTATTAGCCACCCCTTCGTTGCCATCAAAAATAAGTAGATTTGGATAGAGTTCTCTCAATATATCCTTGAGGTATACATAGTGGGTACAACCTAGCACTAGCGCTCGATATCGTGATAGCCAAGGGGTGAGATGAGAGACGTATTCACATAGCATATCCTCTTCGCACACGTACCTCTCTATATAACTCGCTAGTCCATCCATAGCGTATACGTCTACTGTGGATACACACTCACTAATCAAGGCTCGCAACCTATCGCTACTAGCAGTAGCAGGAGTACACATCAAGGCTATCTTGCCATCACCTCTCACTACCCTGTCGGCAGGTAGTAGCGCCGGCTCTGTACCTACAAACTTGACCTCGGGATATCTAGAGACCAGTTGAGGTTTGAGTGTAGAGGTAATAGTATTGCAAGCGATAACTATAGTGTCGCAACCGTACAAAGTTAGAGTATCTACCGACCTAATAGCACAATGATACAACTCTCCTCTACTCTTGTCTCCATAAGGGGAGTGCAAGTCGTCTGCTAGATATACTATATCTACACCTGTGCGTTTTCTAATATCCAAATAGGTAGTCAAGCCACCTATACCACTATCAAATATGCCCAATCTACTCATAATCTATGATATGACTAGGAGAGTACAAAGGTTACAATGCTCCCTCTATAATATTGGCTATATGACTAGAGGAAACCTCTATGATAGCGTCTATATCTAGTGGTGTGACTACCATATCATCTGCTCCTCCACACAAATCTCTAGTGGAGATAACCGTAGGTACACCTATGGCTACGACTGGTATAGAGAGGGTACGGTGGCTAAGTTCTACACCTTTGCCTACACCTCCTCCTATGACGATACCTGCATTGGTAAACTGGTAGGTATTGCCCAGTCTCTCGATAGATCTGGCGCATAGGCTATCTACTGCTATCACACTACTGATACCTAATCTCATACACACGCTATCTATTATCTCGATAGAGGGTATGCCTGTCACCCCCTCCACCGACGGACACAACGTACGCACTCCTCTTCTGCTGATCTTCATGACACTCTCCACTCCCAGTCTATCGGTAGTCATACGAGGATTGCCCACCCCCACCACGAGTAGCCTAGAGAGGTCTAGTCCACGGAGCAGTTGGGACAATATATCCACTCCTGCTCGCACTACGTCACCTCGTTTGCTCGTCTCAATAGTGACGTATCTGCCCTCATTGTAGCCCGTCCTATCTACCATATCGCTACCTAACACAACGTCCTTGATAGACACTCCATACACGTTGTATTGTCTGCTACTCACACGCCTACCCTCTATAGACACTTCTCCACTATCCATATACTCGCCGTATCCCAGCATAAAATCCTCCTAAAAAGTGGTATTTGCACCACAAATTATAGTATGTGCAAAAAAAATCATAAAAAACTCTCGTTATTTTGTTGCAAAAATTAGTTTTATATGATAATATATGTCGGTACAAACCAAATCATTAAATTCTCAAAGGAGTTATTGATATGCCTATAATTAAGTCACAAAAAAAGCGTGTTGAGATTAGCGCCAAAGAAAACGAGGCTAACAGAGCCTTCCGTTCAAAGATGAACACTGCTATCAAGAAGTACGTCGCTACTGTTGCTACTGACGTCGCTGAAGCAGAGAAGATGCTACCAGAAGTAGTATCTATCATCAACCAGGCTGTTACCAAGGGTATCCTCAAGAAGAATACTGCATCTCGCAAGATTTCTCACGTATCCAAGGCTCTATCCGACGCAAAGAAAGCCTAATATTTAATCAAATCAACTAAAGGCAACTGAGCATTGTCTCAGTTGTTTTTTCGTTAAAAAAAACTGCTAGATAGCAGTTTTTTATTTTTTCTATTTTACTCTATCGCCAAGAATAATCTCTACCCTCTCAAATCCATTATAGAGACTTTGACACCACTCTTGCCACCCTTGGTCGCACTAATCATCACGGTATCGGCTGTGTCCCCTTTGCGTATGATATTCACTATCTCCTTGGGCTCTAGGTGACGAGATTTGAGTTCGTACACTATCTCGGCTAACCTATCGGCACGGTGTATCATATAAAATCTACCTCCGTATCGTAGCAA
>JAGBSX010000042.1 GCA_017631635.1 Clostridia bacterium
AACTCTTAAGTTCGATCTTGACTATCTAAAAACGCTTTTGTCATCTCATACTTGCGTAAAATTCGATGTCTTAAAGCATTATTGTAGTTTACTTTTCGTTCTACACTTCGCTTCTCATTTCTCTCTATTTAGTTGTTAATGTACTCGCTATCCCGAAGGACAGCCTGATTATATTATCACAAGCAAAAATTTAAGTCAACTATTTTTTGGCAAAAATTAAAAAATTTTTTAATATTTTTTTGATGCTTATTTTTCACCGATTTTCTTCGTGATTTGAGCAAAAATACAACTGCTTTTTTTACTAAAAATTTGCTTATACATATAATACGCGTACGCACGCGCGCACACACGCGAGAAAATAAAGAGGCGAATTTAATTCGCCCCCCTATCCAATCAATTAAAACGTAGTAAATCAAACACCCTCTATGAGCATCTTGTCTGCTACTAGTGCGATAAATTCGCCATTTGTTGGTTTCTCTTGGGCAGTATACACCTTGAGACCAAATATATTGTTGATATTCTCTATCCTACCCTTGTTCCAAGCGACCTCTATCGCGTGGCGAATAGCCCTCTCTACTTTGCTAGGCGTGGTGGAGTAATGCTCGGCTATGGCAGGATACAATTTCTTGGTGATAGCATTGATAATCTCAGGTCTCTCCACAGCCATCTTGACTGCCTCTCGCAAAAATTGATATCCTTTGATATGCGCAGGTATACCTACGGTAATAAATACGTTGGTGATTTTCTCCTCTAGAGTCTTGGTCCTCACGTCCACTCTACTCTCTAGCACTCTAGTCGCCCTCTCACTAGTCATATTAGATATACCTAGTATTCTCTCAGCCATAGATTCGGGACTAATCGGCTTGCACATATAATACTTTGCGCCCAACTCTATCGCCTTGTTGACAAAAGTCTCCTTGGACAAAGAACTGACTATATACACCTCCGTCTTTGAGCCACGATTCTTGAGTTCGTTGAGTATAGTATAGCCATCCTTGATAGGCATGATCAATTCGCACAGTAGTATGTCAGGTCTAGTCTTCATGACTTCTTCTACCGTCTCAGAGCCATTGTCGGATGAGCCAATCACTTCAAATTCTCTGTGAGAATCAAAGTATTCTTCTAGTTTAATTTTCTGGTCGCCGTCGCTTTCTGCAATAAAAATAGTCTTTTTCAAAATTAACCTCCACGCCCTCCTACAAGGCTGATATAATGATTTGCCTAAAATATGTCTTTTGTAAAGTGAAAAAAGTAGTAGGAATACAATTTGCTATAAAAAGAATATCCCCTTTTGGAGGATATGTCAATTGTTTGGACATTAAATTTTAATTTTTTACAAAATTATTTTGTAAAAAATTGTCGAATACTAAAAATCTTGTCGATTTATATATCTAATCAGTTCGGACGCCACTACTCCAGCCTCTCTAAAATCGGCTAATGCTCGCCTACCTGCTAGGGCGTGAAGATATACTGCTCTCTCTACACTATGCCCCTGCACGATACTACCTGCTACCATACCTGCTAGCACGTCTCCCGAGCCTCCCTTGGCAAGGTGAGGTCCACCATTGGCTACGAGATACACTCTCTCATCAGGGTAAGCCACTACGGTAGTAGCACCCTTTAGCAACACAGTCACGCCGTTTTCTCTCGCATACGTACGCGCATGATATATAGGATTGATATCACGCGTCTCCACACCTGATATTCTACCAAACTCCTTGGGGTGAGGAGTGAGTACTATATCTCCGGCCTTTCGGTCAAATACTCCTATCTCCCCCTCTAGACAATTTAGGGCATCTGCATCTAACACCAACTTGCCACTATAGGTAGATACGAGATACCTCACGATATCCACTAGATATTCATTAGCGCCTAGTCCCATACCTATCACTATACAATCGGCCTTGGACTTAATATCATCAAATACGCGCTGGTCAAATATAATCTTGCCGTTATCATCTGGCAAAAATGCAAGCGTCTCCTCTAGCACTCTACTTTGGTACACATCACGCATAGAGTATGGCACACATAGAGTCACTAGCCCTGCTCCACTACGCAAACAAGCCGAGGTGGACGCAGTCGCCAGTAGAGATGCTCCCACGTAGCAAGGACTACCTGCTATGACGTACACTCTACCATAATCCCCCTTGTGAGTATTTTGTCTGCGTGCAGGGACTATGCTATCCTCTTCGCTATACAATGAGGCAGTATAATGCTCACTATCTATACCTACGTCGGCATACACGACCTCTCCTACGTAATCTTTGCCATCATTGAGGAGATATCCTGCCTTCACAGGAGAAAAACTCACGGTCAGGTCAGCCTCGACACAAGCACCCATTACTTTGCCATTGTCAGCATTTAGTCCAGAAGGAATATCTGCCGATAGCACATATCTACCACTAGCATTTATCTTGGATATAACACTAGCGACGTCGCTAGACACCTCTCTACTGAGCCCTATACCAAATATACTATCGACTACCACGTCAGCCCACATCAGAGCCTCGTCTATATCTTGTACGATTTCTCCTCCTGAGCCTACGTATTTCTCCATATACCTAGAGCCTTCTTCACATAGGTCGTCATACAACGAATACACCTTGACAAGTCTAGCGCCTTGTAGTCTAATAGCTAGAGATAGTCCGTCTGCACCGTTTTTGCCTTTGCCGACTACCACTAGCACCTTGCCATCAGGGAGTCGCGAGTGCAGAGAAGAGGACGCACGGTCTATGAGAGTATAGACGTCTACCCCCTCCTCCATAGTCTCTCTCTCGTTGAGACGAATATCCTCTGTCATACACACTCTAATCATACTCATCTTCTCCTGAGATACTCGACACGACTTCGCTAGCCACACTAGTCGAATATCCTCTCACTACCAAGTGATTAAATATCTTCTTCTTGTCGCCACCTACCCTATGACTATATCTCTCAGCCTCTCTCGTAGCAGGAGCATACTCATCAAAATCAATCAAAGCCTCTTCTACGATATCCTCACAGATACCTTTTGCTCTTAGTTCGTGGCGAATACGCACCTTGCCCTTGGTCTCTCGAGACATATCCACGTATCTAGTCGCATAATCCCTATCATCTAGATATCCGTACCCCGTGATTCTCCTAATAGCCTCCTCCACCACTATGGTAGTATAGCCTAGTCGATACAACTTGCCTTCCACCTCTTTGACAGTACGCATAGCGCTAGATATATAAGCGATAGCATCACTATAAGCACTCGCTCGAGCGCTGTCTTCTACTATCTCTAGCAATAAGTCTCTATCTATCTCATTTCCTTTCTCCAACACCCTATAATCTAGTAGAGTCTGCTCGTCGATAGTAGCAAAAAACTCCCCGTCTACAACGAGGTCGTATTTTCTCTTTCTCCTAGATGGTGTGATAGAAGTGATTAACATAATTACATTATACCTCTAAAAGTCGCAGATATCAACTGATTTTTTGTTGGATTTTGTCCATTACCTTCTATACGGCACTACTTCACACTATTTTTGGTAGAGAGTCCACATTTGGGACTAGAAGTGCTAATATGGTAATGGAGGTAATAATATGCACAATATAGGTGCTCGCATAGTAGCCGTGGTGCTACTCTCATTGATAAGTATAAGTAGCGCTTGGGGGTATAGTTATATCTCCAGCGCAGACTCTAGCAGTTCTCTCTCTACCCCTCCTACCGACTCCACCTCGACGATATTGCCCACTCCTACACCCACTCCCACGGTAGACAAAAATATATATCCTATACCTGCTAGCAAAGTGTCAAGCGTATTGTTTAGCCTATCCCAACACGTAGGTGGAAGCAAAAAAGACGAAATACTCAACGTAATAGATACTGGTAGAGATATATATCTAATAGGTGATAGCGATAGTCCCGACAAAGACGTATGCGCAAAAAAAACTAGTAGCGTATTTGTCACAAAACTGTCCTCATCTACCCTCGACAAGACCAATTCTATAAGTATAAGCGAAAGCGCTCCTACATATTATCTGACTAGCACGTTAATCAAAGATGGTATACTAATCATCACCACGGACAGAGAGAGCATTACTATTCACAGGTATTCGTACAACTTGGTGTACCTCAACTCTACCAAGTTGATGATAGGAGACGTCGTCAAAGCCGACTCTTATCTAGTAGATGACGAGGTATATCTACTGCTAGGGACTAAAAACGGCGTGCATATGGTCAAGACAAGCCATTTGCTAGAGATAAAATACGCCAGACTTGTCGCAGAACAATGCAGTATGCAAAGTAGTAGTATACTAGGTAGTGGAGACTTTTTGCTGGTGACTAATTGCCCACAGGGTATACGATTGCACAGAGTATCGTACGACTCCAACGTGACCAACACATCCTACATATATCAGGAGGAGGCCAAAGCGATAGATATATCCCCCTCGCTAGATAGTAGCATAGGAGCATACGCCATACTCTACACTACCTCATCTCACCTGCGCCTACGCATAATAGACCAATCTCTCCTGACCGTGCAAGACACTCTAGTAGACTCTGGTAGCAGAGGCAGATTGATACCACTATCTAGAGGTTATCTAGTGATATCCTACGACACCACGTCTAGCACTACCTTGTGCAAACACGGAGATATCATCAAGAACAACTCGATAAAGTTTGACGATAACGTCGTCTATCAACCAAAGGCAGATAGCGTACTACTCATAGGTACTATAGGAGATAAGGTGTCGGTATATGATTATACTCAGTCACTAGAGACGTCGTATCACATATCTATACCATACGCCAAGCCCGTGTACCTAAGCGAATATCTAATGGTACTCAATAGCAATCAAAACGTCTCTCCATACCTCTATGGCTACGGGGATACAGACGGATATATCCTACGATACGACTAATCAAATAGGGTAGCACTCTCGGTGCTACCCTATCTCGTTTTATTCCATTACATAGGATATCCTACGTATTTATTCTCTACCTCTAGGATATCAATATTGCCAAGGCAAGTATCTCTCAATACTTGGTAATGCCTCTCCTCTTGTCCTTGCTGTATACACAACACCAAACTCACTCTCTCGTCGTATATCTTGTCCTCTACTATCACCTGTTGGTCCATTAGATATCTCTCCACACTCCTCAGATGCGTATAGTCAAAACTCACACGCACCACCGTAGAGGGAGCATATCTACTCACACCACATAGGTCTAGCACTCCACTACAAGACTTGACGTAAGCACCCACTAGACCATTAGCGCCTAGTTTGATACCTCCAAAATATCTCACACTCACTACGCACACTTGCCTAAGATTTCGCTTGCGAATCACCTCTAGCATAGGCATACCAGCCGTACCTTGTGGCTCTCCATCGTCGCTAAATCTCATCTCGTTGCCACCTATATCCGTGATATACGCATAGCAATAATGCGTAGCCATAGGATATAGACCTCGCACCTCGTCTATGAAGTCCTTGGCTTCGTCTTGTGAGGTGACTACTCTGGCCAATGAGATAAATCTACTACGCTCTATGACGTACTCGTAGGTAGCAGGGCTTGTGATAGTCAAATATTCTCTCATCACAATACCAACTTAATTCTATTCTTCTTGCCCTTGTATAGCACGCACTCGCCCTTGAGCATATCCTCGGTGATCTCGGCATTGACGTCGGTGACCTTGTCGTCGCCTATACGCACGCCACCACCCTCTATGAGTCTGCGAGCCTCTCCCTTGGATGGAGCGAACTTGACCTCTACTAGTATGTCTACTACTCTGCCAGGCTTGACGGTGGCAGTAGCCATATTTGAGGTATCCCCACTAAAGGCTGCCTTGACCTGAGCCTCTACCTTGTCAGCCTCATCTTTGCCGTGTATCATACTAGTCACTTCGTAGGCTAGCACTCTCTTCGCCTCGTTGATACGCTCGTCTTGGTACTTGGTGAGTTCTCTGATCTGCTCCATAGGCATAAAGGTCAACAACCTCAAGCACTTCTCTACGTCGGCATCATCTACGTTTCTCCAATATTGATAGAAGTCATATGGAGTAGTCTTGTCCTTATCAATCCATATAGCACCCTTGGCAGTCTTGCCCATCTTCTTACCTTCGGAGGTGGTGAGTAGTTCAAAGGTCATAGCATACGCTGGATCTCCACTCTTGCGTCGTATGAGGTCTGCACCTGCCAATATATTTGACCATTGATCGTCGCCACCACATTGTAGTTTGACGCCATACTTGTCGTGTAGCACCAAGAAGTCGTAGCCTTGCATAAGCATATAGTTAAACTCCAAGAAGGATAGTCCTTTCTCCATACGTGACTTGAAGCACTCTGCAGTCAACATACGATTGACAGAGAAGTATGCTCCTATATCTCTCAAAAAGTCTACGTAGTTGAGGTCTAGTAGCCAGTCTGCATTGTTGACTATGATAGCGGCATTTTCTCCTGTAAAATCCAAAAACTTGGACATCTGCACCTTGAAGCACTCTACGTTGTGATCGATAGTCTCCTTGGTCATCATAGCGCGCATATCAGTACGACCTGATGGATCGCCAACCATAGCAGTACCACCACCTATGAGTATGATAGGCTTGTGTCCTGCCTTTTGTAGCCAACTCATTACCATTAGTTGAACAAAATGTCCCACGTGTAGGCTATCTGCAGTAGGGTCAAATCCTATATAAAATGGTACGCTCTCACTACCTAGTAGTTTGTACAAATCCTCCTCGTACACGGTTTGCTTGACAAATCCTCTAGCACGTAGGGTATCCAATATATTTTCCATAACATCCTCCGATATGGTCTAAATTCTACAGTATTATAGCACGAACAGACCAATATATCAACAAAAAATCAAGGTCTAGGGGCTTTTTTGGACAAATACCACAAAAAAATCGAGACTATCTCCCCAAAAAATAAATCAAGCGAGCAAATCTGCTCGCCTGATTATCAATTTAACTGTATAGGTAGTGTGGTATCGTCGAGGTCTATGATAGCCATAGGATAATCTCTCATACGCACCCATTTAGCACCGATTTCTTTGAGGTAAGGATATGCATAACTAGGATCGTACAATCCTGCATCAGCCTTCTCTAGCCCCACACCTATAGGAGAGGTGGAGATGTCGGCAGTCTTTAGAAAATTTAATTTACCTATCTTATTGACACCCGAACGTGTAAGTTTGGTCTCACTCTCTTTTACGTCAAAAAACATATTAGCCTCCTTTTGTTGATTATATTATATCTTATCGAAAAACGCACAATCTATCATTATTTAATGAAAAAATGTGCGTTTTTTAATTATCTAATTATTTCACTATGCGTTTTGCTATATTTTTTTAATATTTTCATTTTTTGCAGACTTGACTTTCTTGACCAATATATATGCTAGTCCACATAGAGCATTTAGCCCCCACGATATAGGATAAGTGATACCTATCATCTCTATCTCCGTCCACATAGGCAAGAATATCTCTATGAGCAGTATCCTAGATAGTAGTATGCTAAATAGCGAAAAGATAAACGGTGTCAAAGTATCACCACTACCTTGATTATTCAAATAAATTGTACTCCCCTAAAGCCACAAAATCAACTATTTTTTAGTAAAACTTTATAAAAATTCATATGAATTTCATTACTGCAAATAAATGCCCTATATAGATTGTTTTATAATAGGGTAATATAAGGTTTTATTACTAATTTTAATCAAATAGTATTATTATTTCTTTACATTTAGAGTATATTGGTGTACAATATATGAGTACAAGCGAGGAAATTATGTATCATATTTTTTCAAACCCTAGGTCCAAGTCAAATCGTGGCAATCGCACACTCAACAAGGTTGAGCGTATTTTGCAATCTCGAGGAGTAGACTTTACCTCGTACGTATGCTCTACCCCAGAGGTAGCCAAGGTTCAACTTGACGAGATAATAGCCTCCGGTGGTGGCGACATCATAGTAGTAGGTGGAGACGGCACACTATTTAATATAATCAATAGCATATCCGACTTTAGCAAGATACGTATAGGTATAGTGGCTGCAGGTACAGGCAACGACTTCGCTAGGACTCTCAAAGTTAGCAAAAATCTAGAGGACTCTATAGACGATATACTCTCACCTGATACTCACACTATAGACATTATGCAAGTAGGCGACTACAAGTGCGTCAACGTAGCAGGTACAGGACTAGATATAGAGGTACTCAAGCGTTATAACAAGATGAAGTTTTTTGACGGCAAGATCAAGTATTATCTAGCGCTACTCATTACTTTGTTTAAGTTTAGATTTTACAAACTACGCGTCACACTAGGCGAAGACGAGCCATTTGAGGTAGACGGCATGTTTGTATCGGTAGGTAATGGCAAATATATCGGTGGTGGCATGAACGCCGTCCCAAATGCTCGCCCAGACGACGGACTCCTCGACGTGACTATCGTGCGTAGTCTACCAGGCATCAAGATAGTCACCAACCTACTACATTTTCTAAAAGGCAATCATCACAAGAGCAAATACATAGACTCCTACACTACTAGAGGTCCTGTCAAAGTAGAAATACTAGAGGACACCCAGACTATACAGATGGACGGAGAGATGAAAGATAGCAAGTTTGAGTGTAGCATTATCCCAAATGCTATCACACTACTCAACACCAAACAATATTAATAAAAAGCACACTTTATCGCTAGAGTGTGCTTTTTGTATATCTCAACTATCTACCCCCCCTACCATACAAAAAGGAACGACTTGAGTCGCTCCTTTTTTTGTTGTTTAGGCTATCTTGGTGATCTCTTTGGTATCAGTATTTATCTTGTAAAGATGACTATCTCCGCCTACTCCACCTAGAAGATAATTAACGAAATATACGTCATTTTCTATAACTGTAATAGCCTTAGTGTAATAAGTCACTCCAGATACAGTTCTCTCCATTATCTTGGTAGCAGTATTTGAATTCGTATTCACTACGTAAAGTCCTGCTTTTGCATTGCTGATAGTATCCGAATAGATGTATACCTTATTACCACTATTTGATATCTCCACAGGGTCTACGTCCATTATCCACCTAGCATATCCACTACCGTCTACGTTGACTTTAGATAGACATCTGCTAATTCCATAAGTCTCACGGAAATATACTACTCCGTCACTTATCTCAAATACGTTGACTTTTGGCCCGTCAAATACTAGAGTTGCCTCATCTTGGACATATCCGGTAGTAGGCATCTTGTAGAGTTTGTTTCCATTCTCAAAGTAGATATATCCATCATAATAGCGTAGGTTGTTTACTCCACTAGAGTACATCATATCGTGAGTACCATCACTCTTGATAACGTGTATAGCAGTAGTAAAACCACCAGCATTTTTCTCTACGAAGAATACGTTTGTACCATCTCCACAGATATCATTACAATCATAGGTAGATATCTTCTCGGCTACTCCACCAGTCTTGAGGTTGATGCGATACATATCGTTGTTGACTATCCAACTCACAGTATTGATATATAGATAATCTCCTATGATACTGAAGTCAACCACCTTGTTTGAAGATATCTTGACGCTAGTACCTGTGCTAGGATAATACGCATACAAACACTTATCTTTGTACAAATCTAAGTAATATAGTACTCCATTGTACTCTAGTGTCTTTGAACCCAAACTTAGTGGTGTGTACTCAGGTATCTCAAATCCATCTAGTACCTCTACCATTGTATTATTAGAAAGATTGTGGATAATTAGCATTTGGTCGCTTACACGATAGTATGCCACTTTGTCGTCACTTATCTTTGTCAATGAAGAATATGTGTCATCTCCTACCAGTTTAGTGCCAGGCAACGAATTGTCCACGGTAGGATATGCATTGACGTAGTATATACCATCTCCAAAAGCAGATGACGTGAGCAAATCTACGTTGACATAATACAATTTGTTTCCTATCAAGGTGAGATTAGCACCTGCATCAATAGTGAGTTTTCTCGTAGCACCATTAGATATCTTATAACTAGCGATATAGTTGCCTAGTAGATTGTCTACTGTGTAGAATAGATATCCGTTGTCTAGGGTAAGTGTAGAGATTTTTTCATCTACTACTAGTGTCCTAGCAGTACCACTAGTAGACATTTTTGATAGTTTGTAACCGTTAGCACCATCTGCAAAGTATAGGTATCCGTTATAATATTGTAGATACTTAGCCTTGCCTGCTGACAATAGAGTAATAGTAGGCTCTTCACTTCCATTTAGAGTTAGTTTGTATATACCACTGCTTGATTGTGTTAGTGCGTTTTTGACAAAATACAAATTAGTACCGTCACTTACTAGATATTCGCCACTCTCTCCAGCTATAGAACTGAGAGAGCCGTCGCTGATAGATTTAATAGAAGAAAATAGTGATTTGCTTCTAAAATATATATCATCTCCTATCATAGTGAAATTGTATGGTATATCACTAGATATTCTAGACACCTCGCTACCGTCATACGCATACAAATAATCTTTGTCCAATGCGTTTGCAAAGTACAACACACCGTCGCTATACAATATATGTCTCTCTGCATCAGATCCTTTGATGACCATCTTAGCAGTTAGAGTGAGAGTATGGTAATTTGGATTAGTAATAGTAACCGTTATGTTATAAGTACCACTATCAGTAGCAGTATTTGTCATACCACTATTTCCCTCACAAGTGTACGTAATGCTAGAGCCTTGTGGTGGTTGTCCTACTATCTCCAACGTCTTGGGATTGCCGTCATACTCAACACTCTCGTCTCCAAAACTAATACCACTCATAGTAGCCTTGTTAATAGTCAAAGTGGCAGTTAGAGTGAGAGTATTGTAATTTGGATTAGTAATAGTAGCCGTTATGTTATAAGTGCCACTATCAGTAGCAGTATTTGTCATACCACTATTTCCCTCACAAGTGTACGTAATGTTAGAGCCTTGTGGTGGTTGTCCTACTATCTCCAACGTCTTGGGATTGCCGTCATACTCAAAACTCTCGTCTCCAAAAGTAATACCACTCATAGTAGCCTTGTTAATAGTCAAAGTGGCAGTTAGAGTGAGGGGGTTGTATCCTTCTCCAGACAATGTAGCAGTCGCAGTATATTCACCTGCGTTAGTAGCCATATTGTTTTGATAAGATACGTCTACACCACTAGGGATATTTCCACTCACCAATAGGGTGTGGATATTTCCATCATATGTATAAGTAGCATTAGCAAAACTTACTCCTGTGATATTCTCTAGGGTAGGATCGCTAGTACCACCTGTAAGAGTCTCTCCACAACCATCACATACATAATCATTGTTGGTATCTATATGAGTATGTGGTGGAGGAGTATCTCCACCTCCGTCACTAGGAGTACAAGCGACTAGTCCAGCAGTCGACACCATAGCGACAGATATCAATATCAGCGCTATTTTTTTGAAAAATGAATTATTCACAATCCGTTCTCCTTTTATTAATATGTTTTAAAAACGGCTAGCAGTCGTTTCTATTTCTTCTGCTTTTTGTCTGTTTCTACTGATTATAGCAAATGGTAGTGCTATACCCGAATATGCTAGAGACACTACTACTCCTATCAAGAATATAATTATAGATAGTAGACCTAACAAAATAGCAAGTACTAGTTTTACGGTGATTAACCATATAATACCGTCTAGGCTCAATTCGAATATCAAGCCTGGTCCTCTAAACGAACGGCAAAAGAACAAGAAACAATCAAATACCGAATTTCCCCATATCATCTGTGTGATAAATGTAAATATGCAATACGCGCCTACTACGCATACAGGTATGGACGTATATTGATTGCTAGTTATCACGTGTACCAATGATGCTATTAGAGCAATAATTCCTATGATACCACCCCAAATGTAGCCCTTATTAGTATTCGCATCAAATGCGTTCGCAGTATTTTTGACGGCATCTTCTTTTCTCTTGGCTTGACAGTCGTCGCAGTATATATATTGTCTACCAACATCATCAGTCTGCATAGTGTATGCGCCTGGTTCTACAGGCTTTTGACACATAGAGCAATATCCTGCTATTACCTTGGTCACAACTTTCTCTTCACTCTCTCCGACCTCATTGTCAGTCACGTCTGCAGTCCCTAAGAATTCATTGGCAGTCACACCAAACAAATCACATATTTTTTTGATACTGTCTAGGTCTGGCTGTGACAAATCGTTTTCCCATTTTGAAACTGCTTGAGAGGTAACGTTCAACTTTTCGCCAAGTTCGGCTTGAGTCATACCACTTTTAATTCTTAGCTGTCTAATCTTAGCACCATACTTTTCCATTTTATTTTCTCCTTTTATAATACCGTTTGGTATCTATTGATAAAATTATACAACAAAAAGTTGAATTCTTGTGTATTTTTCATACAACCATTAGTTGAATTCGCGTAAAAAACGGTTGTTTTTTTAATATTTTTCATAAATATAAAAAAATGTCGCAAGCAAAGTTGCTCACGACACTGTAGAAATGCCATATCTTTGCTTGTTGCGACACAAGTTACTAATATCTTTGAGGATTTTTAGTACAATAAAGGTACAGCACTCTTACCGAAGATGTGCCTCAAAGATAAAAATTATTCACTTATGTCGCAATTTTATTATATTATTTATCCATTGTTAAGTCAATAGTTTTGCAACTTAAACTTATTTAACCAACCAAAAACAATAAAAAACTCGCATTTTGCGAGTTCTTTAGTCCTGTTTTTTTAATTAAGGCATATTGTCGTAGAGGTCTCCGTTTTCCATATCGGCAGTGTCAATGCGACCTGAGGATATCTCTTCGCTAGGTTGTTTGGAGTCAGGCTTGCCTTTCTTCTTGGTATTGGAGACGGTGACTACACCTTTGACTTTTTTCTTCTTGGGGTTGATAATCTCCTGTGCTTTTTTGTAAGATTTCTTGCCTTTGGTGATATTAAATAGCACCGCCAACAAGAATATAACTACTATCGCTACTCCTGCTCCTATCAATAATATATTGTCGTCTACCTTGTCCAGTAGCAATTCTAACAATATAGCCACTAGCGCCACTATAACAGCACCTATCAAGGTCGTAGATATTATCCTACCTACGTTTTTCTTGAGCCTCGCCTTGTACGTATTGGATTTGCAATCAGGACATAGGCTATCATATTTGCCACCTATCATAGCACAATCGTAGCACATAGCACGGCCACAACTCTTGCATACTGCTACTGCAGGTACGTTTTCGTGATTAAAACAATTCATAATTACCTCCTATACATTACCCACTAGGTTTGTCTTGAGTTTGCCTAGGTGAGTATCCATACCATAGGTCTTGACGTGCATCTTGCCTTCGCCAAATTCGCAAACGGTGATACTAGCATTGGTCGCCCAAGGTATCTCGCTGAGTCCGTCCACACTACCAGTCTCTGCCATACACCTGATAGCCCTGATAGGTGTGGCGTGAGTGACCACGCATATCTTCTTGCCTGGGTATCTGTCGGCTAGTTCTCTGAGAGCAGATAGCACTCTGTCTCCCATCTCGGCGACACTCTCTCCTCCGTCTGGACAAGCGTGTCCTATATCCTCTACCCAAGTACCATACGAGTCGGGATATCTCTCCACTAGTTTGTCATAGGAGAGACCTTCCCAAGCACCTGCGTTTATCTCCCTGAGATTTTTGCTAAGTAGTACGGGGATAGAGAACCTATTGCTAATCTGTCTGGCAGTCATCACGGCTCTATCGAGGTCACTACTATATATGATATCTACTCTAGGCAAGGCTGATGCTACTAGTTTGGCTTGTGTGACGCCTAGGTCTGTGAGAGGGAAGTTCTTCCACCCTGTAAACACACGCCTACGGTTTGATTCGCTCTCTCCGTGCCTGATTAGATAAAAAGTCGTCCTAGTCATATATTACATTACCTACTCTTCTTTTTGTTTTGTTGTTGACTACACCATATCTTCATCACCAAAGAGTGTGGCAATAGTTTGACAAGTCTCACTTGGTTGCGTATAGGCAAACCACATACGGACACTTGTTTCTTCTTCTTGAGGTCTTTGAGCGCTCTATCTACTACTTGTGTAGCGGTATAGGTGTGATTAAAATAATTCACCCTGCCATTGTTGGTGGTCTCTGCTCTGTCAAAAAACTCCGTCTTTACCCAACCTGGACATATAGCCATACAATGTATACCTCTAGGCTTGAGTTCCATACATAGACCTCTACTATAACTAAGCACAAATGCCTTGGTAGCAGCGTACACGTTGAGATATGGCACAGGTTGAAATGCCGATAGACTATCTAGATTGAGTATGCTAGCCCCCTCACTCATATATGGTAGGGTGAGTTGGGTGATATTCACTAGCGCCTTGCAGTTGAGGTCTATCATACCGTTGCAGTCCTCTAGTGGCACGTCCTCATAAGTACCAAATTTGCCATAGCCACTACAATTGACCAACATCTTGACGTCTGGGCTAGCCTGTTTAAGTAGAGTCGCATATTCACTATAACTCAATGCGTCAGTCAAGTCAAGTGAAATAGCCCTCACAGGTATACCTATCTCGGCTTGGAGAGACTCTAGTCTTTCTTTTCTACGGGCTATCACCCACAATTCGTCTAGTCCGCTCTTGTCTATCTTGAGGGCAAATTCTCTACCCATACCCGAACTAGCGCCTGTCACGACTGCTATCTTCATATATTCCTCCTACCGAGGAGAGTCTCCCCTCCTCGGCATTATATCTTATTCTTCGGTAGTCTCCACTACCGTCTCTACCTCTATGGTAGCATCTGCTTCCACCTCAGGGGCTTGCTCCTCGTGTTCGGCTAGTGATATACATACCACCTTGCTATCCCCTTTGATTTTCATAATGCGTACACCCTTGGTAGCACGTCCTATGCGTCTAATCTCCTCACTATCTACTCTGATGATGATACCGTTGTCTGCTATGAGCATCACGTCTTGACCAGGTTTGAGCAGTTTGAGGTTGACTAGTCTACCAGTCTCGTCATTGATGACAGATGCAGTCACACCCTTGCCTGCACGACCTTGGAGTCTGTACTCGCTGAGTGGCGAACGCTTGCCGTAGCCATTGGAGGTGACGGTGATGACTTCGCTGTCTAGGTCTATGACGTTCATATCTACTACGTAGTCGTCCTCATTTAATTTCATACTACGCACACCTTGGGTATCTCTGCCCATAGGTCTCACGTCAGTCTCGCTAAATCTGATACACTTACCTAGAGAGGTAGCCATGATTATCTCATCTTCGCCTGTGGTGAGTTGAGCAGATATCAATTCATCTCCCTCTGTCAATGATATGGCTATCTTGCCCACCTTACGTATAGACTTAAATTCGTCTAGCGAAGTCTTCTTGATATAGCCCTTGCGTGTGGCTAGCATCAAGTATTTAGCGCCCTCGCTGACTGGCATCAAGGTAGTGACTTTCTCTCCGTCGGTGAGTTGGAGAAGGTTGACTATCGCCCTACCTCTACCAGTACGCTCGCCCTCTGGTATCTCATATCCCTTGAGCACGTGTACTCTGCCACGGTCGGTGAAGAACATAATGTCCGTGTGTGTATTTGCCACAAACATATTCTCCACAAAATCCTCTTCCTTTGGCTTGTGTGCCGTGATACCTACGCCACCACGGTGTTGAGCCTTATAACTCTCCACAGGTATACGCTTGACGTATCCGTAGTGTGTCATAGATACTACCACGTCCTCTTGCTCTATGAGGTCGGCGATATTTATCTCGTTGTAGTTGTGTTGGAGTTCGCTCTTACGTGGAGTATTGTAGGTGTCCTTGACCTCTAGTAGTTCTTTTTCTACGATTTGTACTACTCTGTAGTCGTTGGCTAGTATATCTACGTAATCTGCTATGGTCACCTCTAGTTCTGCTAGTTCATTGGTAATCTTATCTACCTCTAGCGAAGTCAATCGACCTAGTCTCATATCTAGTATCGCTTGGGCTTGCTTGTCGCTGAGGTCAAATACTCTCATTAGTTCTGCCTTGGCAGTAGCAGTCTCCTTGCTATTCTTGATGACCTCGACCACCTCGTCGATATTCGCTAGCGCTATAGCCAATCCACGTAGGATATGTTCTCTATCTCTAGCCTTGTCTAGGTCGTATTTGGTACGGCGTACTACTACGTCCTTTTGGTGATCGACGTAGGATACTAGCATCTCTTTGAGATTGAGCACCTTTGGTCTACCGTCCTTGAGCGCCAAGAAGGTAATACCCATAGAGGTCTGGAGTTGAGTCATCTTAAATAAGGTATTGAGTACTACGTACGCACTACTATCCCTCTTGACCTCTATCACGATACGCATACCGTCTCTATCGGACTCGTCGTTAATATTTGATATACCTACTATCTTCTTGTCCTTGACTAGTTCTGCCATATTCTCTATGAGTCTAGCCTTGTTGACTTGGTATGGTAGTTCGGTGACTATTATCCTCTCACGAGTACCATTAGCATACTCCTCTATCTCGGTGCGTGCTCTCATGACTACGCCACCATGTCCGGTGAGGTATGCTTGGCGTACATTTTGTCTACCTAGTATGATACCAGCAGTAGGGAAATCAGGAGCAGGGATATGCTCCATCAACTCCTCTATAGTGATATCTGGATTGCGTAGTAGGGCTACAGTACCGTCTATCACCTCTCCTAGATTGTGAGGAGGGATAGAGGTAGCCATACCTACTGCTATACCGTCACTACCATTGACTAGTAGGTTTGGGAATCTAGCAGGCAATACCTTGGGCTCTTCGAGAGAATCGTCGAAGTTTGGTCCCATATCTACGGTATTCTTGTCGATATCACGTAGCATTTCGTTGGCTATACGAGATAGTCTAGCCTCTGTATAACGTTGAGCAGCGGCAGGATCTCCGTCTATCGAGCCAAAGTTTCCTTGACCGTCTACTAGTGGCTCTCTGATAGAGAAGTCTTGTGCCAATCTCACCAATGCGTCGTAAACTGCACTATCACCGTGGGGGTGATACTTACCTAGCACTTCACCGACGATACGAGCACACTTCTTGTGTGGCTTGTCGTGAGTGAGACCTAGGTCGTTCATAGCGTACAATATACGGCGGTGTACGGGCTTGAGACCGTCTCTCACGTCTGGTATAGCACGTGATACGTTGACAGCCATAGCGTATGATATAAATGATTTTTTCAGTTCGTCCTCTACTTGTATCTTGAGAACTTTGGAATCGTCCAACAACTGTGACAATTGTGATTCGTGTACTTTGTCTGCCATTTGTCAGTCCTCCTTATACGTCCAAATTTTTCACTAGGTGAGCGTTTTCTTCGATAAATTGCTTACGCATATCCACGTCCTCACCCATCAACATACTAAATATACTATCTGCCTCTATAGCATCACGAAGTTCTACTTGGAGTAGGGTACGCTTGGCTGGGTCCATAGTAGTCTCCCATAGTTGCTCTGCGTTCATCTCACCTAGACCTTTGTATCGTTGCAAATCGTACTTCTTGCCCTCTAGTGATGCGATAAACTCCTCTAGAGCGTCGTCGTCGTAGATATAATGCACCTCTTTGTTTACAGTCACTTTGTATAGAGGTGGTAGCGCTATATATACGTGTCCGTTCTCTATGAGTGGCTTCATAAATCTAAAGAAGAAAGTGAGTAGTAGTATACGTATGTGGCTACCGTCTACGTCGGCATCAGTCATGCATATGATACGATTGTATCTGAGTTTGCTCTCATCATAATCGTCGCCTATGCCACAACCAAATGCAGTAATCATAGACCTGATGGTATCACTACCCAGTATACGATTCATACGAGCCTTCTCTACGTTGAGTATCTTGCCTCGTAGAGGTAGTATAGCCTGAAATCTCCTATCACGACCGGACTTGGCAGTACCTCCTGCACTATCTCCCTCCACTATATATATCTCGCATAGTTTAGGGTCACGGTTGGAGCAATCTGCTAGTTTGCCTGGTAGAGAATTGCTCTCTAGAGCGCCTTTTCTTCTAGTGAGTTCTCTAGCCTTGCGAGCCTCTTCTCTAGCCCTCTGAGCCGTGATACTCTTGAGTATGAGTTCTCTAGCCTCCTTGGGGTTCTCCTCTAGGTAGGTAGCGAAACACTCGGTCAACACCTTGGCTACGGCAGTACGCATCTCGCTATTGCCTAGTTTGGTCTTGGTCTGACCTTCAAATTGAGGCTCGGTGAGTTTGACAGATATGACTGCAGTCAATCCCTCTCTCACGTCCTCACCAGAGAGTTTCTCATTGTCCTTGAGGATATTGGCTTGATGTCCCACGTCGTTGATGACTTTGGTAAGGGCTGACTTAAATCCCTCTAGGTGAGTACCACCCTCTTCGGTATTGATATTGTTGGCGTAGGTGTAGATAACCTCGTTGTAACTATCGTTGTACTGCATGGCTATCTCTATCACGCCGTCTTTGTATGGTTGCTCGATATAGATAGGAGTCTGCAAAAGTGTCTCTTTGTTCTTGTTGATTTGCTCTACGAAGTGTAGTATACCTCCCTCGTAGCAAAAGTCCTCTCTCTTCTCCTGTCCTTCTCTATTGTCAGCGATAGATATCTTGAGTCCTTTGTTGAGATAAGCAAGTTCTCTGATACGAGAGCGCATAGTCTCATACGAAAATACCAATGTCTCAAATATCTCTGGGTCTGGGTAGAAGGTGACCTTAGTACCCGTGTCGGTACAATCTCCTATGACAGCGAGAGATGCCTCTGGTTTACCTCTGTGATATACTTGATGATGAATTTTGTTGTTTTGATGAACTTCGACTATCAAGGTCTCGCTGAGCGCATTGACACAAGACACACCGACACCGTGCAATCCTCCAGATATCTTGTATCCACTACCACCAAATTTGCCACCTGCGTGCAGTTTGGTCAATACGACCTCTACGGCAGACTTGTTCTCCTTGGGGACGATACCAGTAGGTATACCACGACCATTGTCCACTACCGTCACGCTACCGTCACGGTTGATCATCACCTCTATATTGGTACAGTACCCTGCCAATGCCTCGTCGATAGAGTTGTCCACTACCTCGGTCACTAGATGGTGTAGACCTCTCTCGTCAGTCGAACCGATATACATACCTGGTCTCTTGCGAACAGGCTCTAGTCCCTCTAGCACTTGAATATCTGCTTCGGTATAGTTTTTGTTTTCCATAACGTTCTCCATATCATTAACTCCTAATTGATATTTCTACAAAAATAATCTCGCACACGCACACGCACGCACGCGTACGCGTAAATATATAGATGCGAAAACGCATCTAGAGTAGTCTCCAAAAAAGATACAATTTGGCACTCTACGGTTATATTATATCATAGATATAATATCCTCGCAAGGATTTTGCCAACAATTTTTTGAAAAATTTTCATTTTAAGGGAATTTTGGGCGTATTGTCTATGCATTTCTTAATTATATCCAATTTGCCCTCTAGAGCGAAATTTTTAGCCCTAGATTTGATGATATACCTTTTCTCACCGTGAACATACCACACGTAGACACGCATACGACATCTAATCTCCTATCTCAAAATATCATTTGACTAAATGAAAAAAAAGTGTTATTCTAATGATATATTTGATTTGGCTAGGAGGATACTATGAAGACTATAGTGGCAGTAGACAAGTGCTGGGGAATAGGCAAAAATAACGATTTGCTATTTTCTCTACCAGAGGATATGAAGTTCTTTAGACAAACCACGTCAGGCAAGGTGGTAGTGATGGGTAGCAATACACTCAAATCTTTCCCTGGTGGCAACCCTCTGAAAAATCGTACGAATATCGTACTATATCCTGGTGGCGACAAGCGTGACGACTGCACGATAGTAGATAGTATCGAAGAACTCAAAGACACCCTATCTCTATACCCTAGCGACGACACGTACGTAGTAGGTGGAGCATATTTTTACAAGACAATGATAGACTACTGCGACACAGCCCACATCACCAAGGTAGACGCCGACGGAGAGGCTACGGTATTCTTCCCAAATCTAGACGACAAGCCAAACTGGACCTGCGTAGAGGTATCCGAGCCTATAGAGACAAATGGTCTAATCATTAGATTTTGCACCTACAAAAATTGCGACGTCAAGCCCCTATCCGAACTAAAATAAGACAATCTCAAAACTAAAAACACACTAACTCGACGATAAGTTAGTGTGTTTTTTATTATCTTCTTTGATAAAATTTCATTTATGCGTGATGAGGGATATCTCTGATATCGCAGTATCTAGCAGCGTCAGAGTTGTCACTACACACGATAGTCACACCCTCGCAACCATTGAATAGTCCCCAACCGAAGTCGTGCACGCTGTCTGGTATGACTACCTTCTTGAGAGAAGTACAACCTCTAAATGCAGTATCATCTATCTTGTTGACACTATCTGGCAACACTATCTCCTCTATGGAGGTACAAGCGTAAAATGCTCCCTCTCCTATCTCTACTACGCTATCAGGGATAGTGACGGACTGGAGATGGCTACACTCACAAAACGCCCAGTCACTAATCACGGTCACGCTATCTGGCACTTCGTAAGTAGTAGCATCTATCTGACAAGGATAGCAGATGAGAGTAGATTTGTTCTTGTTGAACAATACTCCGTCTAGTGACTTAAACCACTTATTTTTGGGGTCGACTAGTATACTCTCTAGTTTGCCACAGCCTCTAAATGGTCCAGAACCTATATTCGTCACCGACATAGGTATAGTGATACTCTTTAGGCTCTTGCAGTCCTTAAAGGCATTTTTACCTATCTTGGTGATATTGTTCTTCATATCGATATTCTCTAGTTCTACACAGCCATTAAACACCATATCGTCTATCTTGGTGACGAACTGTGGTATATCTATACTCTTGAGACTAGCGCAATCAGCAAAAGAACTCTCGCCTAGTATAGTCAATTTCTTGGGAAGTTTGATGTCCACTAGAGCCTTACAACTATTGAATACTCCACCATATATCTCCGTCATCTCGTCGTTGAGGGAGACGTCTACCAGATTAGCGCAGTTCTCAAATGCTCTCTCGCCTAGTTCGATATCGTCGTTCTCCACCACTAGTTTGGTGAGGGATATACAGTCTCTAAATGCACTCTCGCCTACTTTTCGTACGTTTTGAGGTAGATATACGTATTCTAGTTCTTTGCAACCTCTACAAGCCTCTTTTCTGAGTTCTTGCACTTCGTCGCCTATGTCTAGTTTCTCTAGTTTGACGCAATTTTTGAAAGCGCCCTCTCCTATCACCTTGACACCACTAGGCACGCTTAGATGATTAGAACCATCTTTGCACTTGAGTAGCACTCCGTCCTCTACCTCTAGACTACGCATAGTCTCTATAGGTAGACCTGAGATAAGTTTTTGGATATATTTGTCAGAGCCTGCATTGACACCTTTGACGTGCTGAAGATTTTCTAGTATCATCTTGAGCGCTGGAGGTATCTCTACGTCGTCGCTAAGATATATAGGATATATCTTTTTGTTATTTTTGTATGCGGTGATTATCTCCATACCACAGTACTTGGACTGCAACGCCGAATTGGACAAAAATAGCAAAAAGGCGCTACAATTCTCTATCCTTACTCGGAGTTCTTCTCTGAAGTCCTCTCCTATCTCCATAGTGTCGTCGTACCAAAAGCGAAATTTCTCTCTATCTATCATTTTGAGAATTCTATACACCTCTTGGCTATCTCTATGAGAATAACTAATGAATATGTACGGCTCGTTGCCCTCATACGAATTGAGGTCCATCTTGACAAAATCATCTTGCCATTGTGCGTTTGTCTCTTGCATAATCTTCTCCTCCCCTATAATACTATGCTCAATCCTACTAATGCCATGATTAGCGTAGGTATCGCTATAGTGACTCCTATCTTTAGAAAATCTAGATACCCAAATTTGTGTCCATGCTCATTGAGTATAGACCCCCACATTATACCTGCTAGTGCTCCTATAGGCGTCATAAATGCGCCTAGATTTGAGCCAATCACAGTAGCGAATACTGCTCCACTCAATCCCTCTACAGCCCCCAGAGATGACAATATAGATGAGAATAACACACTCATAGGTATATTGTTGATGAGGTTTGAGGCGATAAAAGAGGTGACACCGTACTTAAATATCAAGCCTCCCTCTCCCAAAGCCCCTGCTATGAGAGTAGTCACACCTGCACTATCTAGCGCCACTATGATGACGAACATAGACAGTACGAAAGGTATCAACTCGTATGGACCTCTCCTCAAGGTGTTGGCTAGTAGAGTAGGTCGTTCTCTCCTCACTATAGATATGATGATAGTCACCACCACCAGACTCACTACGCTAAATAGTGATACTAGCCACATCTCTATATTGATATACGAACCTATCGCTAGTAGTAGAGTACATATCGCTAGATGCGCTATACCTACTATTAACAAGGTCTTATCACCCAAGGCTATATCCTCTGCCTCCCCAGATATAGGTTGGCGAAGATGCTTGCCAAACACTAGACAAAGCATACCAAATGCAGTAGCACCTGCTATGATAGTAGGCACTATCATCACTCCTAGATAATCTACAAATCCTATACCTAGCGCGGTAGACAGATAAATGTTGGTAGGATTACCTATGATGAGAGCCATACTCCAGGTGTTGGCGGCTACGAATTCTGCCGCGAGGTAAGGTATAGCGTTTATCTTGGCATTTTTGGCGAAATAACATATAAAGGGGGTAAATGATAGTACTATTATATCGTTTGAGGTAAATACAGTCAATACCGACACCGTGAGGTATAGATACAAAAACAACTTGAATTGACCGTTTTTCGCCTTCTTGAGAGTGACGCTAGCGAGGTATCTAAAGAAACCTAATTCGTCCAAAAATATAGACATCAACGTCATAGATATGAATAGTACCAGTATCTTGAGAGGATTGATAGCCGTATCGGCGAGCAACGCACCAGTCACCTCGGAGACGTCCACTAGTCCTAGTAGTATGAGCGTCAATGCTCCCAGTAGAGTGACTACCCAATAAGACGATAGCGCAATCTTGCCCAACTTAATCTTGGGCAAGAATAAGACTGCTAATATCATCAATATACAGGTGATAGCGCTAAGCACTATAGTAATTATCATAAAATCTCTCTCTTATATACTTAGTATATAATTTATGATAGCACACGATATCTAGGTGTGTCAATGATATTATATTTTTTTGCCAAAAAATAACCGTACAATATACATACTACGTCTATATAACTTGACTTGCACTCAAAAAAAGTAGTAAAGTATATTATACTATAACACCGAGAGGTAAAAAATGCACGCAAATACCTTATGCCTAATAGCATTGATATTATCCATATCTATCACCCTAGCATCTACCGTGATGGCTCTAGTCAAGAGAAAAAATAGGCTAAATCTCAAGCCTTACTCTCTCAAACCTCTATGGACTATGGTCATAGGCGTATTTGTAGCAGGAGTGGTGATGTTTTTGCCTACCTACCTACTAGACTACTTCGCCACCATAGACCTCGTGGTCGTGATAGATTCGGTGATACTATCTCTACACAATGCTATACGTATGTTTGTCATAGATATAGACTTTGAGCCAATCGCTCAACTGATGGCAAATACGGAGGTAGACTCCACCATAGCGAGCGTATACTCTATCTACGCATCTATATCCTACGTGCTAGCCCCTATCCTATCGGCAGGAGTAGTATTGTCATTTTTCAAAAATGCATCTGCTATGCTCAGATACCTACTACACTCTCCAGCCAACTTCTACTATATGACTCAACTCAACGAGAAGTCTTTGGCGCTAGCAGAAAATATCCTAAAAGACACCGACAACGTGGTGATATTTACCTCTATCAACGACAATAGTGATGAAGATATGGTATATAGAGCCAAGTCTCTAGGCGCTATATGTCTATACGTGGATATCGCAGATATGTATATCAAGACCCCTACCCTAGACCACGTATCCACTATATATTTCATATCATTAGACGAGGACAAAAACCTAGAGCAAGCCTTGACTATGCTCAAAAAAGCAAACGTAGACAAGAGACTAGACCACCCAAATTATCAAATGTACGTATTTTGCCGTTCGGTAGAGAGTGGCATCATACTAGACAATGCTCCCAATTCAAATATAAGACTACGCCGTATCAACGAGGAGCGAAATCTAGCGTATCGCATAGTACAATCTCACTCTATATTTGACGACGCTATCGTGGACGCAGATATCAAGCGCATCAACCTACTAGTAGTCTCCGAGACAAACCACAATACCAATTTGTCTATGGAATTAGTCAAGACTTTGTCATGGTGCACCCAAATGCCCGGATACGACGTCAAGATACACGTGGCTGATATGAGTGGCAACTTTGAGGATTTGCTACGAATATCCTCTCCCGAACTCATATCCCTCAATCACAAACATATAGAGGGAGACGCCAAGGTAGACATATATTTTTACCAAAAACCCAATTTGCGTGAATTGGCGTCCACTATCGGCGAAGTGTCTACTGTATACACTATGCTCGAAGATGACGAGGCAAATATAAATAGCGCCATCATACTCAGAGAGGAGTTTGGCAAACTACATCTATCCAAATCCATAGCAATACCCACCATATTCGCTACCGTACGTAGCCCAGAGAAAAATGAGACCATCTCCAGTAACGGCTCTCTCAAGGACCACAAAGGCAACGACTATGGCATCACTCTCATAGGCAATATTGCCTCAGAGTATTCTGTCGAGGTAGTGGAGCAAATAGACCTAGAGACCAAAGGTCTCAAATGTCATCTACGCTGGTCAAATACCTTGGGCGAGGTAGAATCAAATACACTTCTCTATAACGAATACGAATATTATCGCCGTGCATCTATATCCGAGGCGCTATATAGCGAACTACGTATAGCGCTAGGCATACTACTCACCGACGATAGCCAAAGTAGAGAACTGCTCAAGATGTATGAACATATGCGTTGGAACGCATATATGCGCACAGAGGGATACGTGTACGGTGCTATCCGTGACGAGATAGCCAAGACACATCCATCACTAGTACCATACCAAGCACTCTCCCACGCAGAGAAACAAAAGGATGAAGAAGTACTACTAGCATCCGAAGTAGACTAATTTGATTTTTCAAAAGTAAACTAACAGGATTTTTGCAAATAAAAAAGCACACTATCTCGCTAGATAGTGTGCTTATTTTTTTTAGCTATTAGCCCTCTACTGTCTCCTCTGCTGGAGCGTCTACTACCTCTTCTACTTGAGGTGCTACGTACTCCTCCATGAAGATATTGCGCTCGGTAGATGGATCAAATAGTTGGATATGGTTAATGTCGATAGCCAAGTCAACCTCGGTATCTACTGCTATAGTAGAGTGTGGATTAACTCTAGCGATTACGTCGTTCTCCTTGCCGTCGATAGCGATATATACTAGAGTCTCACTACCCAACTTCTCGACTACGTCGATCTTGCCTCTGAACAAAGAATCCTTGAACTCTGCTACCTTATCCTCGTCGTCGTGTATATCCTCTGGTCTGACACCCAAGATGATAGGTCTGTCAAATCTCTGTGACTCTGGGATACGCTCTACTACCTTTGAGGACAAAGTGATGGCATTTTCACCAAACTTAACCTTGGCAGTCTTCTTATTGAAGGTAATCTCTCCCTCAAACATATTCATCTGAGGAGTACCGATAAATCCTGCTACGAACATATTGATAGGATAGTCGTATAGGTTTTGTGGAGAATCTACCTGTTGGATATATCCGTCCTTCATAACTACGATACGAGTACCCATGGTCATAGCCTCTACTTGGTCGTGTGTGACGTATATAAAGGTAGTGGCTAGTCTGTGGTGTAGTTTGGTAATCTCAGTACGCATCTGACCTCTTAGTTTAGCATCGAGGTTGGATAGAGGCTCGTCTAGCAAGAATACCTTTGGCTCACGAACGATAGCACGTCCTAGCGCAACTCTCTGACGTTGACCACCAGATAGGGCTCTAGGCTTACGGCTGAGGTATTGGGTGATACCTAGTATCTCGGCTGCATCTCTGATACGACGATCTATCTCGTCCTTTGGGGTATGGCGAAGTTTGAGACCAAATGCCATATTGTCATATACAGTCATGTGTGGGTATAGAGCATAATCTTGGAAAACCATCGCTATATCTCTATCCTTAGGGAGAGTCTCATTGACGTATACACCGTCTATGAGTAGTTCACCTGCGCTAATCTCCTCTAGTCCTGCTATCATACGTAGAGTAGTAGACTTACCACAACCAGAAGGTCCTACGAGGACTATAAACTCCTTGTCCTCTATCTCTAGGTTAAAATCAAATACTGCTTGCACGTTGTTTGGATATATCTTGTCGATATGTCTTAGTGACAAACCTGCCATAATTGTTGCCTCCTTAAAGCAAATTATTTTTAATTGTATATATAATAACAAACTTTTAATTATAATGCAAGGACAATTTGCATATATTTTAGGACAATTTGCATATTTTATATGTTTTTGAGCCAAAAAAAACTTTTTTCTCAAATCGCTTGACACCCTCACCTGCCTAGAGTATAATACCCCTAGACAAAACTGCTGGGGGTGGCGAAGATACTTCGCCTGAGATACACTCTTTGAACTTGAACGAGGTCATACTCGCGTAAGGAAGCGTATATTATACGAAATATGAGTACCATAGCACTATTTTAGTCTAGGTACTTTTTATTTTGTCCCCCTTAAAAAAAGGAGGTACACGTATGTTTTTGTCAAGTATTGTATTATTTATTAGCGAAGGGGCGGGACTATATATCTCGCTCGGTATGATTGTACTAGCGCTAGTGTTGGCTCTAGTTCTTTCTAGCAAAAATGCCAAGAAGGTCTTTCTATATCTTAGCGCAATACTCACTCTAGTATGGTTTTTGGCTGTATCTATAGACAATATTAGCGCATATTTTTCTCAACCTAGTGAGGATAGAGAATTTGACTATTCTATGTGGGCTATGTTGATAGTATTTGTCGTGATACTACTATCGTCTATCACGGCTATTTTGCTAAATAAGTCACGCAGGCTCACCCCTATATTGTCAACTGCACTCATAGCGCTACCTATCGTGGCAATAGTGATATCATTTTTGCTAATCCCTCTAGGCTACGAAGACCAACTAATGACTGATAGTGACAAAGTATTTATAGTACTCACTACCATAGTCATTGTACTATGTCTACTATTCGCCACGAAGTTGGACAAGCCTACCAGCCACACTCACACACAGTCGATAGTGTACGCATCTATCTGTATAGCGCTATCTTTCGCGCTATCCTACACTACCCTATGGCAAATGCCCCAAGGAGGTAGAGTGACCATAGCCTCTCTACTACCACTTATGTTGTATTCATACATATTTGGAGTTAGACGTGGTATAAGCGCAGGCTTTATATACGGACTATTGCAATTTATCCAAAATCCATATTTCGTGAGTCCTTGGCAATTTTTGCTAGACTACTCACTTGCCTTTGCTTGCATAGGACTAGCAGGCGCATTTAGAGGACTAAATATTCACTCCTCTATCAAATTCTCAATAGGCGCGATAGTCGCAGGTGTATTTAGATATCTATGCCACGTATTTAGTGGAGTATTTGCATTTGGTATGTATGCTCCAGTAGAGTTGGGGGCTTGGGGATATTCGCTAGGCTACAATGCTTACGTATTTATAGACCTAATCATAGTTATCGTCGTAGGCGCTATAGCACTCTCTAGCAAACAACTCATCAACGCATTTCCCAGAGAGTCCCAAAAGTAGTACCTAAAAAAATCTAGCCTTTTTGCTAAAAAATACTTTGCATTTGGGCTAGTATTGTGATATGGTATATACACACGGAGGATATTATGTACGATTTTTTTGCATATATGAGTAGAATGAAGTATATCAAACGATGGAGTTTGATGCGCTCTACCGAAGAAGAGAATATAATGGAGCACTCTCTACAAGTAGCCATGATAGCGCACGCTTTGAGTGTGATTAAGAACTTGTATTTCGGTGCTAATCTCAACCCAGACCGTATAGCAGTACTCGCTATGTATCACGAATCTAGCGAAGTAATCACAGGCGATTTGCCTACTCCTATCAAATACTCCAATCCTACTATCTCTGCTGCGTATAAGCATCTAGAGAAACTAGCAGACGACAAACTACTCACTATGCTACCTAGTGAGATGAAGAATTATTATCAAGATATCATCAAGCCGGATGCCGAGGAGTACAAGATAGTCAAGATGGCAGACAAGATATCTGCTTATCTCAAATGCCTAGACGAACTCAAGAGTGGCAACAAAGAATTTTTGCGAGCCAGAGACGCTCAACTTATGGACATAGAGGCAAATATCACTGAGGAGGCTAGATACTTCTTGGACAATTTCGCTCCGTCGTTTGACAAGTCGCTAGACGAACTAAACTAATAGACAAATGGACAAAAAAGCACGCTATATCGCGATAGATATAGCGTGCTATTTTTATTTGTTGATATTTGAGTTGACGTCTAGCAGATGTTTGAGTTTGTCTTGGTCAGACTCGCTAAACTTGAGCCTAGGGGTAGTGTATGCTACCGAGGGTTGACCATTTTTGGTAGAGGTAAAGAATATCTCTCCCTCTCCTAGAGCGTAGTCGTGTATATGCTCCCATTTCATAAATCTATATGGCACTAGCACTCCTGATTCGGTAACTGCCATACGAAATCTTCGCATACAAGCGATAAGCCCTATAAATGATAGACAAATGATAAACAACGACAGGTATGCCACACTCTCTACTAGCGCTCCGATATTTAATACCAGACCTGCTAGCGAGCCTATAGCCAGTATAGACACCACCAAGGATGCGAATATCATAGGCTTATTAGACTTGTGCAGAGGTACTAGTATGATAGACTCGTCTAGTATCGACTGCAACCTAATAGTTTTTCTAATGAGTATGACCACCGTGATAAGCGTCACCACCGTCACTAGAGGAAAGCCTATTAGAGTCACCCATTGAGATAGAGTCATTATACTACTCCGTGAGCCATCATAGCCTCGGCTACTTTCATAAAGCCTGCTAGGTTAGCGCCCATTACGTAGTTGCCCTCTTGTCCACAGTCTTTGGCAGCCTTGGAGACGTTCTTAAATATATTGACCATGATAGTCTTGAGTTTGGCGTCAACCTCGTCAAAAGACCAAAATAGTCTTTGGCTACTTTGAGCCATCTCTAGAGCAGAAGTAGCCACGCCACCTGCATTGCTAGCCTTGCCAGGAGCGAAATCTACACCACTAGATTGGAAGTATTGAGTAGCCTCCAAGGTAGTAGGCATATTTGCGCCCTCTGCTACTGCTATGACACCATTGGCCACTAGAGCCTTAGCGCCATCTATGTCTAGTTCGTTTTGGGTAGCGCAAGGTAGTGCTATATCACATGGTAGAGTCCATATATTCTTGCAACCATCTGCATATACGGCGCTAGCCTTTCTCTCTGCGTATAGTTTGATACGACCTCTCTCTACCTCTTTGATTTGTTTTACTAGCGCTATATCTATACCGTCTTTGTCATAAACGTAGCCGTTGCTATCGCTCATAGCGATTACGGTAGCGCCTAGTTCGATAGCCTTGCTAGCAGCATAGATAGCGACGTTGCCACTACCAGATACTATGACTCTCTTGCCCTCGAAGGTCTCGCCCTTGACTGCGAGCATCTCTGCCGTGAAGTAGATGAGACCAAATCCAGTAGCCTCTTTACGAGCGAGAGAACCACCGTAGGATAGACCTCTACCTGTGAGCACTCCTACGTGCTCGTTGACTAGTCTCTTGTATTGACCAAATAGGTATCCTATCTCTCTAGCGCCTACACCGATATCACCTGCAGGTACGTCGGTATCTGCACCGATATGGCGATATAGTTCGTTCATGAAACTTTGGCAAAATCTCATAATCTCTGCATCTGACTTGCCCTTTGGATCAAAGTCACTACCACCCTTGCCACCACCGATAGGTAGACCTGTGAGTGAATTCTTGAGTATTTGCTCTAGTCCCAAGAACTTGATAACTGATAGGTTGACAGATGGATGAAATCTAAGTCCACCCTTGTATGGTCCTATAGCGCTATTGTACTGTACTCTATAGCCCTTGTTGACGTGAATCTTGCCAGTGTCGTCTTGCCATGGTACTCTGAAGAGTATAGTTCTCTCTGGCTCTACTAGTCTCTCTAGCAATGATGCTTGCTCATACTCTGGGTGTAGGTCGATAGCAGGAGATAGAGACTCTAGTATCTCCGTAGCAGCCTGATGAAACTCAGGTTCGTTTGGGTTGCGCAATTTTAATTCGTCCAAAACTTTTTGACAATAACTGTTCATATATTACTCCTTGTATAAAAAGTTTAAATTTTCTAGTGTTATTATAGAATATAACAGTTATGCTTGGCAAGTATTTGTTCTAAATTTTTAAGAATTTTTCACTCCTTTGGAGTGAGAGTGGAGCAAATCGCAACCAAAATCACGAGTGAGTGAGTCTTTTCTCAACTTGTAGGTATATGCGTATCTCACAGTCTCGTCTAGTATATCGCTCCACTTATCTCTATCTCCGTATAGATATAGCGCCATAGAGCCTGGTATAGTATTTATCTCGTTGAGATATATCCCACACTCGCTACTGTATAGATAATCTATCCTAACTATCCCTTTGAGGGATAGTTCTTTGTAGACTTTGGTAGATAGAGCGTTTATCTTAGCAGACAATTTGCCATCTATATTTGCAGGCATTTCACGCATACTACCACTCATACTCTTGACGTCTCCACCATATTTGTCCCAAAAGGTCAACATACCGTCCTTTGATATAGGTCTCTCTATCATACTCAATCTCAACTTGTCTCCCATATAGGCAGATTGATTGAGTTCGACCTTTTGCTCGAGATACCTCTCCACCATTACGCGAGTATCAAATAGCGACGCTCTCTCTATCCCATCCACTAGCGACTCTCTATCTCTAGCCACGCTAATACCTATAGACGAGCCTAGAGTGACGGGTTTGACTATGAGAGGATAGCCGTATTTCTTCTCTACCTCCTCGCAAAAGCCTACTATATCCTCACCTTCGTACAAAGAGGCAGGCAGGGTGGGTACACCTATACTCTTTAGACATTTTTTGAGCAAATATTTGTCCATACATATCGCAGATGCTAGTGTGTCACAGGAGGTAAATGCTACTTTGTGCATATTTAATAGTCCCTGTATATCACCATTTTCGCCACTACCACCGTGAGTCATTAGATATACTACGTCTATTTGTTTGTACAATTTGAGCGAGCCGAAAGCACCCTTTTTGTACAATCTATCCCCCTCTATGTACACTCTATCCTTGGGGATAGAGCCTCTTTTGAAAAATTCCAATTTGTCTATCCCCTTGTCTACCCACCAACCTCGGCTGTCTATATATATAGGGACTACTTCGTAGTCTCTACTCAAATACGCCATCACCTCTAGTGCCGTCAATATAGACACCTCTCTCTCTACCGATTCTCCTCCAAATATAACTGCTACGCTCTTCATATACCCTCCAAAAAAAATAAAATTAGCGAAGACAATACTTCGCTAAAATTATATGAAAAATATTTGAATTTATGCTTATTTAGAGGTTCTCTTGCCCTTTTTCTTGGGCATCTCCACCTCGCTATAATCGTCTGGCAAATCGTTCTCTAGTAGTACCGTATCTCCCACTCTAAATATCGCAGAAAAATCTTGTTTTGCCTCATTGAGAGTGTCGTACACTAGCACGTTGTCCATATCGTACCCTGCGTCCTCTAGGCCTCTATATATAGGTTGAGTCCTGATAGTACCTATGAGTACTACTAGGTCGCATACCTTGGATATTTCTACGCCTAGGTTATAATTCTCCACCTCTTCTCTATCTCCTAGTTCGACTAGTCCCGGGGTGACGATTATTCTCCTAGAGTCAAAGTATCCCAGCACCTCTAGCGACGCCCTAGAGCCTGTGATATTAGCATTGAAGGTGTCGTCTATGACGGTGATACCGTTTGTGTTGTGTCTCAACTCTAGTCTATGCTCGGTAGCCTTGAGAGTAGGTATTACTAGCGCTATCTCGTCTATGGTGATACCTAGTCTATGCGCTACTGCCGATGCCAAGACTATATTTGATACGTTGTGTTTGCCTAGCATACTAGTACGCACTCTGCGTACGTCGTCTCCTATGACTAGGTCAAATTGACTTCCATTTTTGTCGATAGTGACGTTTTTAGCACGAACTACGCCATCATCTCCACCACTCACCACAGTCTCCACTCTATCGTCTATCAGCCTATCGGCGTATTCGCTATCTCCGTTGACAAACGCCACACCACTATCATCTAGCGAATCAAAGAGTTCTCTCTTGCACTTGATTATATTGTCAATCGTGCCAAAGGTCTCTAGGTGTTGACCGGTGATACCTGTGATGATGCCGATATTTGGTCTGACCATATCGCAAAGTTCTTTGATTTGCCCTACGTTTCTAGCACCCATCTCTGCTATGAGTACGTCGTGCGAAGGCTTGAGTTTGGATATAGTCATTACGTTGCCTAGTGGGGTATTATAACTACCCTTGGAGGCGAGCACCTTGTACCTCACGGACAGCATAGCCTTGAGGATATTTTTAACACTAGTCTTGGCATAACTACCCGTGATACCTATCTTGATGAGATTAGTGTATTTTTGCAGTTTTTTGGTGGCTGTAGATATGTACATCTTTCTTCTAATTTCTTCAAATGGAAAATTGATAAATATAGCCACCAATACGTATAGAGGTAGTATTATTGGAGACAGTCCCACTATGACAAATCGCAAATGAGCCTCTAGTGAGCCTAGTTCTCCTCCTCCTATCATACTAGCGCCGTATACAGCCATCATTAGCCCGTAGGTAGCCAATGCTACTACCACAAATAGCGTCACGTATAGTCTCCTGATTCGGTTGGTAAATACTATAGGTTTTTTCTTGGGAACACTAGCCTCACCCACCACGAACCATATCACCATACTAAAATAAAACGCTAGTCCAATATACGATAACACTCCTTTGCCGTGACTGGCAAATAGTACGTTTGCTACTAGCAATCCTGCTAGCGACAGTACGGATACCAAAAATAATCTCGACCAATATTTGCCGTTTGTTCTCCTAAACCAATTGACTAGTCTCGTCATATGGTAATTATTGAGTTGATAGGTATGTACGAATTTGTACGCCATAAAACTCAAACAAATCGCATTGAGTACGCTGAGTACAATGGCTATAATATTGTAAGTTTGATAATCCATATACTATCCTCTCAAAAAACTCTTGATGACTCTTCGTACTCTATCTGCTTGGTATATATATCCAAAATGACCTTCGTTTTCCAATACTACCAAACCACTATTTTTTATTCTCTTTCTTAGTATATTCGCCATATACATAGGAGTATCTACGTCCTTCTCTCCCCAAATGATGAGAGTAGGCTTGTCGATAAGCCCTAGGTACTTGTTGAGATGCTCGTTGACTATATTGACAAAAGTCTTCTTGTCTACCCCCTCTAGCGCTAGGTAGTCCGTGCTACCATACCTAGATACGTCAAGTTTGAGCATTCTTTTCAATTTGTACGCTAGTACCCTTGTAGCACGGCGTAGTGAAAATCTAGGTCTCACCCCTGCGCTATCTATGAGTACCAACTTATCCACTAGGTCTGGCCTAAGGAGGCTCAATCTGATAGCCACTCTCCCACCAAACGAATGCCCTACTACAGTAGCGTGTCTAATGGATAGATAATCTAGCAACTGCTCTACTGATTTGACGTAATCTATTAGATGCAGTTCTCTATCCTCTCTAGGTGTGCCACCGTGTCCAAAAAAATCTATCATTACGTTGAGATACCCCTCTATCATGATAGGTGTCATCAACTCGATACTAGCGCCCCAACCGTGTAGATACACTATCGGTTCGCCCTCTCCTATTAATTTGTAATTAACTATGATCTATACCTCTTGCAAATGCTTCTCATACATAATAGCATCTTCTAGGTCTTGATAAAATCGAGGTCTCACTCCGACACTCTCAAATCCTAGTTTGTCATAAAGCGCTCTGGCAGGGGTATTTGACACTCTGCACTCTAGTCGCACAATAGTAGAGCCCTCTTCACGAGCCACTCTCATCACGCTACTCATCAAGGAGTATGCTACGCCACGACCTCTACTAGATGAGGTGACTGCTACGTTGGTGATATCCACGTCTTCGCCCAGTATATACGCACCGACGTATCCTACCACCTCGCCGTCATCTACTGCTACCAAAAATCTAGCATAATCCTTGCCTAACGACTCCTGTAGTTGGGCTTCGCTCCAAGGCTCGCCAAAGCACTCTTTCTCTATGAGAGCGACCGCGTGTATATCCTCGGTGGTCATACCTCTCACTATACACATATATTTCTCTCTGCCTCCGACTCACGCACGTACTTGGGTACGGCTTGCTCTACAGTAGTAGAGATATTTGCCCTCACGGCGTCTGCTATAGACTGTACGGATATGCGAGTAGGATCTAGATATACTACCTCTGCGCCTTGTAGAGAGTCTCCTCTCTCCACACTCAATAAGCCATCTCTCTTGACGTAATAATTACCGTGCTTGCAATCTATCGCACCTACTGTCAAGTATTTCAATTCGTTGGCGTCAAATGCGTCAAACTCCACCACTCTCTTGGAGGTGGCGTACGCCAAAGCGTTGACAGTATTCACACCTATCCTGATACCTGTAAACGAGCCAGGTCCTACGTCTACTGCATAAGCGTCTATATCCTCTATGCTCAAGCCGTTATCCCCTAGCACCTTGTCTATAGTAGGCATCAAAGTCTGCGAGTGCGTGACTCCTGCATTTACCACTAGTCCCACCTCGCTATCCTCGGTGACTATGACTACAGCCATTACCTTGGACTGTGTATCTACTGCTAGCACCCTCATAATGATTTCTCCTTGGTGATAGTGATTTGTCTGCTATTTTGAGATAGTTTTTGAATACTCACTTTGTAGACGTTGGCTCTAGGTATAGAGGTCTTGTTCCACTCTATCACGCATATACCACCCTTGTCAAAGTACTCTTCTAGTCCTATACTATCTGCTTCGTCCTCATCTAGCCTATACATATCAAAGTGGTATAGCGCTATCTTGCCGTCATACTCTTTGACTATATTAAACGTAGGCGAAGTGACAGCCTCACGGACACCTAGCGCTCTGGCTATACCTTTGGTAAAGACAGTCTTGCCTGCGCCTAGGTCTCCCTCTAGTAGCACTATGTCGCCACCTTTGAGCCTAGCGCCCATCTCCCTCGCTCTATTGTATGTCTCTTTGTGCGAATTGGTGACTAGAGTACCCAACTTCACACCCTCCATAAATACTAGCCCTATTAGTCTGCCGACACCCTTGTACAGAGCAAAAGTAATGATAGAATTGATGAGTGGCTTGACGATATTAAATAGCAATATCCATATCATCAACGACCACACTACCTCTACACTCACGCCCATAAATATAGGAGTGACTATTAGATTAGCCAAAAACATAACTATTAGCGAAATAGCCGTACCTAGTACCATAGAGATAATAGCGCCGTTTAGCGTCCTTTGACGCGAATATGTAATGCCTGCCACGATTACGTACGAGCCTGTGGAGAGTATATGCATAATCACTCCATACACTCCACTACTAGCACTCACGGTAAATCCTTGGAGTAGTGCCGTGGCTACCGTGAGCAATATACCCACCGTAGGTCCGTACAAAAACGTTCCCAAAAATATAAATATGTCTGCTGGATCATACTCCAAAAAACTCACAGCAGGAAAAATCGGCAATCTCACTATCATCACCGATACTATTGACAATGCTATTAGCATACCTGATACACACAATCTTCTAGTCGCATTACTTGCCATATCAATTTCTCCTATCGTATATTATCTGCAAACGTTTGATACAGTTAGCGTAATCTTGCTTTTGCTTGCTTCTCTTGATGAGATAATACGCCCCGTCGTCTATCATTACCCTATGCACTACACCCTCTCTATCTAGAGCCTCCTCCACGGCTAATATTAGCGACTCTCTCTCGGACACTCTGAGTGGGACGGTACTCATAGCGAGGTACACTATATCCTCATAATATATACACTCACACCTAGTCACGCTATCGTATGAGTAGGCTATATCCATAGCCCTATTCTCCACCTCTATCAGTGGGGACAACGCCATCACTATACACATCAATACAGTCATACTGCCTCCTATGTATAGTCTGTAGTGAAGGCTAGTCAACCACTCTATTTTTCGCCCAAAGTTTCTCTAGTTGATAAGATTGTCTTATCTCTGGGAGCATCACGTGTACTAGTACGTCTCCGTAATCTAACACACTCCACACTCCACCAGTCATACCCTCTTTGCGTAGCGCGAAGATATTGTCCTCTTTCTCTAGCACCTCTTCTACTCTCTCTCCTAGAGACTTGACGTGAGTGCTAGCACGACCACTACATATTATCATATAGTCGGTCACGGTGGTGAGGTCCTTGACCTCTAGCACCTCTATATCTATCGCTTGCCTATCATCTAGTATGTCGGTTATTCTCTTGACCAAATCCAAAGTATTCATATATCATTCCTCCATTGCTTGTATAGTGAGTGGGTACACCTTATCCCCTTTGCCTAGTACAAAGTGATAACTATCTTTGACAGCCTCTCGATAGGCTACCTCTATATCTTGGTATGCCAATCGGCGAAGTTTGTCCACCTCAGGATAATCTCTGCTAGGCTCTATCATATCTGCTAGATACACTATCTTCTCTAGTGGAGATTGCCCTCTCCTAGCAGTGGTGTGATACCTGATAGCGTTGAGTATATCCTCATCCTGCACACCGTACAGATGCTCTGCCGTGTACGCTCCACTAAACTGGTGCGCCACCTCGCTACCTACACTATCAGGTGGTATGACGTCGCAGTTGATATGATATTTGTCTATATCGTGCAGTAGCGACGCTCTAAATACTTTGTCAAAGGATAGCCCTACTTGAGCATTTAGCACGAGTGCCGTCTCCACTACGCCTATGGTATGTAGATATCTCTTGTCGCCTATGCGCTCTCTCACGGAGGCTACCATCTCTTTATAATTGTGATACAGTCCCTCTCTCTCTATATAATCAGCCACTTGTGGTGGTACTAGGCTAGAGATATCTCCACCTACCTCCACTAGACCTCTTATCAATGATGAGGACACGTGAGTACCACTATAATCCAACCTAATTATATTCGCTCCGTCCTCTATCGCCCTCTTGATAGTATCATCTGCATCTACACTTCTATTTGACCTACCGCATACACATATGGTCGCTAGTGCGAATATCTCCTCAGGGTGATACCACTTGTATATATCAGCCATAGAGTCCTCTCCTATCACGTACACGTATGAGTGAGGTGTATGAGAGGTGAGGTATTTGAGAGTATTGATAGTGTAGTTTGGCGCAGGCAATCTACTCTCTAGGTCGCTAACCTCCACTCCCTCTATCCCTTCTAGCGCTAGTCGTAGCATAGCGATACGGTGGGTGTAGTCGGTAGTAGTATTCTTGTGAGGAGGATTGGCTGATGGCAACACAATCACACTATCTAGACCCAAGGTCGAGATAATGCTACGCACTATATCTATATGCTCATTGTGTACAGGGTCAAACGTCCCCCCATATATACCTACTTTCATATAGTTATTATATCATCAAAAGTTGTGTTTTATCAAATATTTTGAGAGTATTAAATATGCTATAACGAAAATAATTGTAGTATGAAAGGTATATTGGACAAAATAGTATTGTATATCACGGTGTCGGTGCTATGTCTGTCGTGGTTGTGGTACTTAAAAATTAACATCAGCCTAGCATTGAGCATATCGTTGATAGTAGGGCTAGTAGTGTGTATGGTAGTGTACAAGGGAGAGGGCAAGATACCTCTGAGCAGATATATAGATTATCTACGCACCCTAGATGAGAGAGAATTGTATGAGCATATCGCGAGATATATCCACACCTCTTACGAGGCAAAAGTAGAGGATAGCCACCTATCTCTCAATGACGGTAGCGTACTAGTAGCACAGATAGGCTACTCCACCCCTAGCAAAGACTATATGGCATCATTGTATCGCCGATACAAGGGAACAGATAGGATATATCTATTTACTCCTCACGACACCAAGGGGCTACTGGCTTATAGCAAAGCAAAAGTAATCCCTCTGCACCCTAGGACTCTGCTAAAGAAATTAGTCAAACTAGGGTTTACTCTCCCCACCACTCCCAAGAAAAAGGTAGACCTCTCCACCATATTTCAACGCAGTCGAGCCAAATATTATTTGTTTAGTGGAGTAGTACTTATGCTAAATATATTTCTCTACACGCCATACCGACTCTACTACGTCATCACTAGTTCTCTACTGCTGACGATGGCACTATTTTGTCTATTTAGCAAACCTACCAAAAAACAAATCAACTTGTTTGAATAAAAAAAGACCTCGTGAGGTCTTTTTTTTGATTGTCAACTACTATTTATCAAATATATTTATTATTTGTTTGTTTTTTCGCTTTGCACAAGCAAATGCGAGCACAGTTCCACTTTTGGGCTGATAGTATCCAAAACTTTTTTTTGAGCATTTTCTCATCGTGGGTTGATAGTTGTGGTCATAATAAAACACGCAAAAATCACTATCTCTTATCATCGCTTGATTTCTCACTACATAACTTGCTTTGCCACTATCATATTTCGTCTTGTGTTCATATTCCTCTTCAACTGCGAGCAAATAGACTTTCTCTTTGTGAAAATGCGAATATATTTCCTGCCATTTCTCTCTTTCACTTTCTAGTATACACACTTCACTTTTGCAAGTATATGCGATTCTTTTGATATTCGAATATTTTTCTCTCAATTCGCTGACTACCGAGTGACATAAGTTATCAAATTCACTTCGGCTACCAAACAAAAAAGTTTGTACATTGTGATTAACTATCAAATCTTCAACAACGCTTTTTACTAATTCCTTTAATTCTTCGCTTACTTTTATTTTTCTATGTCCAAAAAACGAACAAACTTTATGTATACCCACTATAAAAACCTCCCAAAATATTCATTTTTGAATACTCACACTAATCATTATAGCATATTTTATGTTTGTGCGTATTCAAAATGCATATTTTAACAATAATTTTATGTATGGAGTTTTCTATGCTTAACAGATACTAATTTATAATTATTGTATCAAAGTAATTTGAGGGGATTTATGGAAATTAAAGAGATTTTGTTAAGAATTGGTTACGTAAGGAATAATGCTAATTTGTCTGCAAGAGAAGTTAGTATGAGAATGGGTATGAGTCCTCAATACGTCGCTCAAGTTGAGAGTGGCAGGATAGTTTTGACTGTAGAAAAGTTAATGCAAATTTTGGAAATTTGCGAATTCCCTATAGAGAGATTTTTTAGTTCAAATATCGCTGATTATCACACTGACAACGAATTAAAAACTTTAATCGAATCACTACCTCTAGACAAGAAGAAAAACATCATAGAATTTATCAAAAATTAAATAAAAATAAAACACATACGGACTTGTATGTGTTTTATTTTTTATACTTATTTTATCCTTATACTCTACCTGTCTCTGAGGTACGGCGTTTGCCACGAGGAGCAGTAGGTCTAGTAGCGCCCTTGCCCTCTATACCTCTAGCAGTAGTCTTGGATACACCGTGAGAGGTGGTGCGTGCAGTAGACTTGGTACTAGTACGTGGTCTCTCCTCATATAGAGGTTTGCTCTGTCTATCTAGATACTTGGTCTTGTTGCCACCCAGTTGCTTACCTGTAGAGGTGTTTTTGGGTTTCTTTACCTCTCCACCTAGTAGATGTTCCTTGACTCTAGGACTCTTCTTGTAGAGGATAAATTTGCTACCTATGATAGTCACCACTTCGGAGTCGGTGAGTCTAGCAGTCTCCTCTGCAAAATCTAGGGGCGAACCTGCATTTTTGAGTACGGACACCTTGACTATCTCGTGAGCAAGTAACCCTTGCTTGACTGACTTGATGAAATTGTCGCTAATAGTACCTTTGCCTAGTTGCATATCAGGTATCTTGGTAGCGGCTGATTTTAATATACTTCTATCTTTACTCGTCAACATAATTACTCCACAAAATCAAATTCGGTATCTTCTATGCGTATGACGTCTCCGTCGGTAGCGCCCATATCTTTGAGAGCCTTGATGACACCCTTGTCCCTCAAGGTCTTTTGGAAATATCTAAATGAATCTAGGTCGTCTAGCACGATATTGCGCACTAGCATATCTATCAATCCACCCGTGAGTACGTACGCACCGTCTTCGTCTACGGATATGTCGTAAGAATTATTGTCCTCTTTCGCATACTCAAACGGCTCAAACTCCATAGGCGCGACCTTGGGGATATCCTCTAGTTTTTTGCCTATTAGTTCGACGAGGTCTCTGATACCCTCTCCTGTGATGGCAGATATACGTATGACCTTAGCGCCAGTCTCTCTCTCAAAACGCGCTATGACATCTTCTATATCGTATACGCAATCACACTTGTTGGCGACGACTATCTGTGGTAGAGACGCCAACTTCTCACTATAGGTAGACAACTCTTGATTTATCTTGAAGTAGTCCTCTACTGGGTCTCTGCCCTCCATACCTGATATATCTACCACGTGCACTACTAGTCGAACTCTCTCTATGTGCCTCAAGAATTCGTGTCCTAGTCCTGCGCCATCAGCAGCGCCCTCTATGAGTCCTGGGATATCTGCCATTACGAAACTATCGTCGTGATATCTCACCACTCCTAGATTTGGCGACAATGTAGTGAAGTGATAATTGGCTATCTTTGGCTTGGCGGCAGACACACGGCTGAGTAGTGTAGATTTGCCTACGTTTGGAAATCCTGCTAGTCCTACGTCTGCGATAGTCTTGAGTTCGAGTATGACGCTATGCTCTTCGGTAATCACACCCTTTTGCGAAAAGCCAGGTGTCCTACGAGTAGAGGTAGCGAATCTAGCATTACCTTTACCACCTTTGCCACCGTAGGCTACGATTACCTCTTGGTCGTCATAAAACATATCTGCTAGTATGCCACCCGTATCATAATCCCTGATGATAGTACCCTTGGGTACGGATATGACCAAGTCCTCTCCATTTTTGCCACGGCAAAATCCACCCTCTCCTTTCGCACCGTTGCCTGCTCTATAATGCTGGGCATAGCGAAAGTCTATGAGAGTGTTTTTGGAGGGGTCTGTCCTAAAGATAACGTTGCCACCATTACCTCCATCTCCACCGTTTGGGCCACCTGCGGCGACGTACTTCTCTCTATGAAAAGATACTGCACCGTCACCACCGTTGCCTGCTTTGATATATATCCTAGACTTGTCTACAAACATACTGATTAATTATAGATATTATTACCTTATTTATTCATACTCTCTATGATAGCACGAGCGGCTTGCTTGCCTGCGCCCATAGCGAGTATTACTGTGGCTGCACCTGTCACGGCGTCTCCACCTGCATATACACCCTCGATAGAGGTCTCTAGAGTCTCTTCGTTGACTACGATAGTACCCTTGCCCTTGGTCTCGAGAGCATCACAACTCTTCTTGAGTAGTGGGTTTGGCGAAGTACCTATAGACATGATGACTTGGTCACACTCTATCACAAATTCGCTACCCTCTACGACTACTGGTCTACGTCTACCACTCTCGTCTGGCTCGGTGAGTGCCATACGCACACACTTGATACCCTCGACCTTGGTAGTACCTAGTATCTCGATAGGATTGGTGAGTAGTTCGAGTTTGACACCCTCTTGCTCTGCGTGTATTATCTCCTCTGCACGAGCAGGCATCTCCTCTCTACCTCTACGATATACTATGCTCACCTCTTCTGCACCCATACGGAGTGTGGTACGTGCTGCGTCCATAGCGACGTTGCCTGCACCTACTACTACCGACTTCTTGGCACGTTGTACTGGGGTGATAGCGCCCTCTTGATAAGCCTTCATTAGGTTGACACGAGTGAGATATTCGTTGGCGCTATATACACCGCTGAGACTCTCTCCTGGTATATTCATAAATGTAGGCAATCCTGCACCTGTACCGATAAATACTGCGTCGTTCTCCTCTTTGAGTTCTTCGAGAGTGATGGTCTTGCCTATGATGACGTTGAGTTTTATCTCTACGCCTAGTTTCTTGAGATTGTCTATCTCGCTCTGCACTAGGTCCTTTGGCAATCTAAACTCTGGTATACCGTACACTAGCACTCCACCTGCCTTGTGGAAAGCCTCGTATATAGTCACCTTAAATCCATTTTTGGCTAGGTCTGCAGCACACGCTAGTCCTGCAGGTCCACTACCTACTACGGCTGCCTTGTATACCTGAGGTGGGATATCTTTGACATCTAGTCCACCATTTTTTCTATTGTAGTCGGCTACGTATCTCTCTAGTAGTCCTATGGCTACCGAGCCACCTAGTTTTGCCTTGCGTATGCAATATTTCTCACATTGGGACTCTTGAGGGCATACTCTACCACATATAGCAGGTAGGTTGCTATCTTGGGCGATAATCTCGCCAGCCTTCTTGATATCTCCCTCTTTGATCGCTCCTATAAATGCAGGTATATTGATACCTACTGGGCAACCTTTCATACATTGTGCATTTTTACAACCTATGCACCTGTCTGCCTCCATACGGGCTAGTTCGTCGTCAAATCCTAGCGATACCTCGTCAAAATTGTGAGCACGCACCTTAGGATCTTGCTCTATAGGATGATTTCTCTCAGTCGTATTCATAGGTTTAACCCTCCATTTTGCATTTGTGCTCTTGCTCTATCTCTCTGTAGAACTTCGATCTCTCTATAGCCTCGTCAAAGTCTACTAGATGTCCGTCAAATTCAGGTCCGTCTACGCAAGCGTATTTGACTTGCCCACCTACGGTCACTCTACAACCTCCACACATACCTGTACCGTCTACCATTACGGAGTTCATAGATACTATGGTGTGTACGCCGTACTCACGGGTAAGGTTGGCTACTGCTCTCATCATAGGCATAGGTCCTACTGCAAATACGCAGTCGTACGCCTTGCCACTATCTAGCAGTTGCTTTAGTTTGGTAGTGACGAATCCTTGCTCTCCATAACTACCGTCGTCGGTCATCACGTATAGGTCCTTGGCATTGTCTCTAAACTCATCTTCGTATATCAACAAATCCTTGTTCCTAGCGCCTATGATGATATCGGCAGGTCTACCGTCACGGTTGAGTTGTTTGCATTGAGGATAGATAACTGCGCTACCCACGCCTCCTCCTACTAGTATGATATTAGCAAACTCCTCTAACTCTGTAGCATTACCTAGAGGTCCTGCGAAGTCGTGTATGTAGTCTCCTTCGTTGAGTTTGGCTAGTTTCATAGTAGAGTATCCTATGGATTGCACGAGTATAGTCACCGTGCCTGCCTCTCTGTCATAATCGCAAATAGTCAGAGGTATACGCTCTCCCTCGTCGTCTACTCTGAGTATGATAAATTGTCCTGCTAGACAATGTCTGGATACTTCTGGGCTATCTATCACGTATTCGTGAATATTTTGGGTAAGTTGTCTCTTTTTGAGTATTTTGTTCATAATGCCTCCTATTTCTTATATCTACACATATCCTTGAGTCCACACTCATCACATAGTGGGCGCAAAGATTTGCAAGTATATCTACCGTGAAATAATAACAAATGATGAGCCTCACTCCACCTATCTCTAGGTATGAGTTTCATCAACTTTTTCTCTATCTTGACCACGTCTAGGGTGTCTGCTAATCCTAGCCTATACGACACTCTCTTCACGTGGGTATCTACTGCTATGGCTTGTCCACCCATACCTACTGCGTACACTACGTTGGCAGTCTTGCGACCTACTCCACGGAGCGTAATCAAATCTTCTATAGTAGTGGGGACTTGCCCTCTATAATCTCTCACTATAGTCTGCGAGGCAGATAGTATGGCTCTGGCCTTGGAGTGATAAAAGCCACACGGCTTGATAATACTCTCTATATCCTCCACCTTCGCCTCACTCATACTACGAGCGTCTGGGTATCTAGCAAATAGCGTGGGAGTGACGGTATTTACTCTCTTGTCCGTACATTGAGCAGAGAGTATAACTGCGACTAGTAGTTGGTAGTTGCCCTCATATACCAATTCGGTATTTGCGTGAGGATATTTTTGCCGTAGATAGGTGAGTATTTTGTCTATCTTTTGCATAACAAACCCCTCGTCTGCCTCTAGGCACAATAATATACCTAAATTATAACACATCAGAGGGGTTTTGTCCTAAAAAAAGCATTATATTTTAATAAATTTTTTCGTATCCTTGCTGTGTATATAGATAATATCCCTTAAATGAAGGACAATACCTCACACATCTACGTACAGATGCCAAATCGTTGAGTGCAAATTTGACGCTTAGTCCACACCCTAGCCTGAGCATACGAGGGGTGCTGACCACTTGCGCAAATACTCCCATACGATTTAGCCTATCTCTTAGCGATAGAGTTTCTTCTCTCAGCGTACACACGGCGATAGCGTAGTCCATATAGACCTCCTTATGTAATGCCGTGCATTTTAGTCGTGGGCGTGCATATAATACACTATATTATATTAGACAACGCTATATAGAGGTGTATATGATATATCTAGACAATTCAGCCACCAGTAGATACCATCACAAATGCGTGCTACGAGCATACCTAGAGGGTGTCACCCTCGCCTCCAACCCAGGCCGTAGCGCTCACAAAGATAGCCTATATATGCTAGAGAAGGTAGAAAAAGTACGTGATAGTGTACGCCGACTAGTACACGCCGACTACAACGTAGTCTTCACCAAGAACTGTACCGAGGCTCTCAATCTCGCCATACTAGGCACTCTCAAGAGTGGCGACCACGTAGTCACCACCTCGTATGAGCACAATTCGGTACTAAGACCACTATATCACCTAGAGAACCAAGGAGTCATATCACTCACCGTAGTCTCCCCAGATAGCGACGGTTATATCCAACCCTATCGTATCCAAGATACACTCCGACCAAATACTTCACTAGTGGTGTGCAATCATCTATCCAACGTGACTGGTATGATATGCGATATCGAAAAAATAGGCAAAATTTGTGCTAGAGAGGGAGTTAGATTTTTGGTAGACGGAGCGCAGAGCGTAGGACATATGGATATAGATATGATATCCTCAAATATAGATATGCTAGCCTGTCCCTCTCACAAAGGTCTAGGGGGAGTGATGGGTAGTGGATTTTTGGTATTCAATGACCGTAGCATACCCTCTCCTATCACATACGGTGGTACAGGTACGGAATCGGATAGTATCTATCAACCATTTAGCCCTCCTAGCAGTATGGAGAGTGGCACTCTCAACCTCCCTGGTATACTAGCGCTAGGGGAGGCTATCAGGACCAATATGCTAGACAGAGCGAATATCGTGAGCCGTATAATGGATATGACGGCGTATCTCATATCTCGCCTATCCTCTATCGACGAGGTGACCGTGTACACCAAACCCTCTAGTATATACGGCGTAGTATCCTTTAATATAGGAGATATGGACTCTGGAGAGGTAGCAGACCTACTCTCCTCTCGCTACAATATCGCCGTGAGAGCAGGTATACATTGTGCTCCACTATGCCACAAGTACCTCGGCACTCTAGACAGAGGCACGGTGCGTGCTAGTATCGGTGCGAACAACACCCTCCTAGATATTCGCCGACTATGTAGAGCCGTCTACAAGATAGCCAAATCTCGTAGATAAAAAATGCCATATAAAAGCAACGATATTTTTCGTTGCTTTTTTGATTATCTATTTGATTTTCTCCTATTATGCTCCTTACAAAGCATTTGACAGTTGTCAATACTTGTTTTTCCACCCTCGCACCAAGGAGTAATATGGTCTGCCTCCATTTCATTTATTTCGTAGTGCGTTTTTTCACGGTGTTCGGCTACACAATGAGGGCAAACTCCTTGTTGACGTTCATACACTTTCCTTTTTTCATTATCTGTAAAAGAACGTATGCTGAGATGTTTTTCATCGCCAGATAGTAAATATTCATAAATTCCAGATGGCTTTGTCACATCATCATCTTGCATAAGAATTACTATTTTTTCTTCTAGTTCTTGAGGATTATAGACCTTATCTCCATACTTATTATACAAAATTCCCCAAGGCAACCCTTTCATCTCCTTGCGATACTTTGGGAATATTGTCTGTACCCAAGATATGACCGATTGAAAATATTGCCAAAGCGGTGTGGCGTGGCTATCGTGCTGATGAATAGACATATAATCTTCTATCATCATATTTTCTCTATTAGCAAGCCAGTCCAAAGCCCTCTCCAAATAATCTTGTCTATTTACCTCTCCTTTTATATACTCTTTTGCCAAAAGGTATGCTACACAACCATTTTTAGAAAAATATCTCTTCGCATCAGAGAGCCACTCACCTGTATATATGGCATTGCGCAATTCTTGAGCCGTTAATTGCACTCCTGCTATATTGATTGTCTTAAACCAATCTAGTTTTTCCTTATCATTGCCTTCGCAAATATAAATCATAAGTGGATAATCCAATATCTGATTTTGTTCTGCCACTGTTAGATTGTGAAATTTTGCAGTCCTTCCAAAAGCCTCTAGACAAACGGAAAATTTATTGTCAACGTATTGACAAATAGAAATGGTGCGTTGTTGTCCGTCCAAAAGTTCATAATTACCACTCTCATCTTCTACCCAATACATTACGTTGAGAGGAAAGCCTTTGACTATCGTTTCTATGACTGCATTTCGTTCTTTATCTTTGTAGACAAATTCTCGCTGAAAAGCAGGGCGAATATTCAACCTACCACCATAACCTACCACACCATTTTCTTGACTGTCCATATATCCCTTGACAACGTCTCTTATTTTAATTTCGTATAATTCTATTTTCATTTACTTTTTTCTCCTTTTTATAACTATTCTCATATAAGGAATAACGGGCTTTCCGTTTTTATCATAATAAGCAAGAACTGGATGGTCTTCCTTAATAGAGCCTTTGCCACCAAATTTATAATAATCATCTACAAATTTTTTTGTAAGCCCCTTAGGTGTTAATTCTCTGTATAAATTGCCTTGTCCTTGCCCAACAATCTCAAATTGCTCAGGGTTATACTTGTCAATAAAAGTTATAGGCACACCCATTTCTCCTTCGTAGTCGTATGGAATATCTGACACTTTGTCCACATTTATAGCAGGGTAGTTATCGTATTCAGGATATTCATCAATTGTATATTTTTTGTAACAAATTAATTCTTCATAATGTTTTTTGATTTTTAAATTTGTATACCAATTAACTGCTGGAACTTTTATGTAATTATCATTAGGATCAAATCCTTTTGATTTTACAAATTTTTTGTTTGCTTCAAGAGTGTTGTCATATACTGACTTATATATCATACTTAAATTAAATCCAAATCCTGCCCAAAGTTTATTCTTCTTGATTAGAGTAAAAATTTCTTTATAAGTTATTGCGTTCATATTACCTATTATTATAAACTTTTTATCATATTCAATAAGTTGTGCTATATATTCACGAAAAAGTGAAAATGGAGGATTTGTTACTACTATATCGCACTCTTTTAGCAACTCTATACACTCATCACTGCGAAAATCTCCATTGCCTTTTAGTAAACAAAGAGAGTTTTTGTCATTTTTCAACAAATATTCTACGTCCGCCAAATCTACCGCACCATCATTATTATAATCTAACACTTCACTTATCTCTATCTTGTATGCCTTTCTATTATTGTTTGGAATAGCAGTTGCTTGCACATCTTCCAAAAAGGAAAGTTGACTATACGCGATAGGAGAATTGTCGTAACTGGTGCAAATTAGTTTCTTGAGACCAAGATAATTAAAATTCATAGCAAAATACTTAAAAAAATTGCTCTCAAATGGGTCATCACAATTACAAAACACTATTTTATCCTTAAAATATTCTTTGTAATGCTCTAATTCTTTTTCAATATCAACAAGTTGAGTATAGAACTCGTCTTTCTTCGATTTCTTTGCCTTAATCAAATTTTCCTTTGCCATTGCTTTGGTACTCCTTTTGTATAAAGTCGCACCTTTTCTTAAAATAAAAAAGTGCGTAACCTGAGTTACGCACATAAAACGCAAACTCTGGTTATCGCCAGATAAAACCTAATGAAAATGAGTAAACACTCCCACTTGAGTTTGCATTTTTAGCAAAGTACAATAATGGGAGTATGACCAAAAAAGAGTATAGTTATCCTCTAGTCTACTCATTTTCATTTTTTTATTAAGTTTTATCTGGCAAATTTAGTATATCACACTTTTATACTTTTTCAAACTTTTTTAATCTTTTTTACAATTTTTTATTAATAATCATCAAAAAAAAGCGGTGTACACCGCTTTTTTGATATTCTCTACCAGTCTTCTCTACTCTTCGTTCTATCCTTGACGTCGTCGTAGTACTCAAAGTACTTCTCTCTATATCTATCTACCGATTGCGTAGAGGTCTTTTTCTTCTTTGCCTTTTCTCGCTCCTCTGGGGTGGTCTCTCTCACCTCAAAGTCTCCATATCCACTAAAGTGTATTTGACCATCTCTATCCATATCTACCTCATATTTCTCAGCGCTTTGGGATAATGATTCTTGAGTACGCCGTCGCTACTCTTGTATCCCCCTAGCGCCACTCCTCTATACTTGACTACTCCGTATCCCTTGGGTGCATCTATATACAGTTCTTCTCCTCTTAGGTATCTATATGCCTCATCTTCACTCACTTCTACACAGTCAAAGCATTTACTCATAGCACTAAATAGATAATGCTCTGGTATCAGTCTATTTTTCTTGACTTCGCCCACTTGCACTCCACCTGATACTATCTTGACACCTCTAGGTAGGTCAAATGCAGGTATATATATACGCCCCTCTAGGTAGGACGCCATAGAGTCTACTGCGAGAGTGGTATTTTTGGCAAAATCTACCAGCGCAGGCAGATATTTCTTGTCCAAAGTGTGCCTAGTGGCTACTATCTCGCCCTCTCCACCTCTAGTCTTTAGTAGAGTAGCGAAAAATTGTCCTTCTCCACTATGTATATGCGTGTATCTACGTCTACTATACTCTCCACTCACTCCATCTACGTCTATACCTCTAGTGCTATTTGATATAGCCACCTCGGTAGGTCGGAGAGGCTCGTAGTCCATAGTATTCACTAGATACGCCACCTGCTTTTCGTTCTCCTCTAGGTTGTAGGTGCAGGTGCTATATAGCATCACTCCACCTCTAGCGAGCATAGCGTCGGCGTGAGTGAGTATATCACGTTGTCTCTTGGCACAGCCTAGCACTTTGTCTAGAGACCACTCCTCTATGGCTGTGTCGTACTTTCTAAACATACCTTCGCCACTACACGGAGCGTCTACTACTATGAGGTCAAAATATTCTCTATATACGCTAGCGAGTTCTTCGGGCGAATTGTTGAGGATACATACGTTGGTGAGACCTAGTCTCTCTACGTTTTGATATAGTATCTTGGCACGGCTAGGTACTATCTCGTTGGACACTATCTCGGCATTTGGATAGCGTAGGGCTAGTTGAATAGTCTTGCCACCAGGGGCTGAGCATAGGTCTAGTATCCTGTGATGATCCCCCTCTGGTATAGATAACACCGGCAACATAGCCGAGGGGTCTTGCATATAATACGCACCTGCGTGATGTAGAGGGGTAGTACCTACCTTGTCATCTCCCACGTATATATAGGTATCGTCATTGTAGCCAGTAGGCACTACTGGTAGTAGGTCTACTATCTCACTACTCTTGGCTTTGAGAGTATTGACGTTGAGTCCTCTTATGGAGGGCTTGGATAAAGAGGATACAAAATCCTCTACCTCTACGCCTATATCTATCAATATTTTGTCAAAATCTGCAGGTATCATAGATATATTTTAGCATAACTATATATACTTATCAACTAAATGATAGACTTTGAGATATTCTAATTTTTTGGAAAAATTTCTTTGCAAAATCAACAATAAAATGTTATACTATATGCGTTAAGGAGATATTATGAACAAATTATCCAAAATAATCATCACTATAGCCACTTTGCTAGCCGTATTTACTGCATCTGCTTGCTACGTAGCACCCGACGACGTAGATGCTTATCCTTGCACTTATCGAAAGTTGGATGCCTACTCCACCACTCCAGGGTACTACTTGACCAAATACGTAGATCCTTCAGAAACTGTAGACAACGTCACCGTAGGTGGACAACTCAATGGTCTAAATATCGTAGGTGTAGGTGATTTGTCATTTAGACGATCACAAAATATCGCCAAGGTCACTCTGACTGATACTATTTTGTATATCGGCAACGGAGCATTTGCAAACTCCGACGTAGCAGTCGTCAATCTTGGCAAAAATGTATGTGAGATACGAGATATAGCCTTTAGTGGATGTGAGTATCTAGCATCTATCAATCTCCAAAACACCTCTATCACGGCAGTCAACGGTGGCACTTTTCAAAATTGTACTGCACTCACCTCTATCACGATACCTAGTGGTGTGACTTATATAGGCGAATACGCTTTTGCAGGGTGTACTGCTCTCAAGACGGTATATCTCCCTCGCACAGTCACGACACTAGAGGTGTCTTGTTTCAAGAGTTTGTATGTATCTAGCAACGGCTCATGCCAAATCAGATATGAGGGCTCTAAAGCAGAGTGGGAGGCTATCACCAAGAGAGTGGGCGAGTCCTATGACGACAATACAGCAGGTGAGCCTCTATACTGGTACGGTATGGGAGAACTCCTCTACGACGTTCAATTTAATTGCGCCAACTAATATCTATACAAACAATAGCACGCTAACTCTACCAAGTTAGCGTGCTTTTTTTATCCCAACTTCTCCAATATCCCCGTGTCCTTGATGTAGGTGAGCATAGTATCTCCCCTCATATATTCAGGTGCTAATGCCAGCAGTTTAAACATTTCTCTAGTACCTATATAATGTCTCATAAAGTACCCTTTGTCCTCATAGGAGTCAAATAGCACTCTCCTAATCAATCCTATCATTATATTGTTGACTTGTATCTCTAGATATAGTTTTGGGCGAATTATATTCATTATATAACTGGCTTTATCTATATCCCCCTCGTATCTCCTAGCCACTAGCAATGCTTTGTGTTCTTCTACACCCAGTAGCCTGCGCATCTTTTCTGCATCTTCTCCTCTATTTGGAGGTATAGTCAATTTTAACTCTCCCCCTCGTAGATAAGACTCGTACAACTTGCCCACTATACTAGAGGTATACGTTATATTTTCTCCATACAATCTCACGTCGCTAGTCTTACCTGCCAGATACGCGTAGAGAGTGTCTACTAGTTGAATAGCGCCACTATCTTGACTCGGGAGCATACTCATGAGCATACTCACTCTGAGGGAGGTGTCGACGAGTTGGGCAGACATCCCTATATTTAGCCTGTCCACCTTGATAGAGGGTATCAATGCACTACGCACGGCTTTGACTAAGTGAGGACAATAATTCCCCTCTCTCATACCTCTATATATATAATCATTGAGTATAGATATATCTCCTGCTAGACCTCCGTATGCGCCCCTTAGGTATTCTAGTCCAGATAGCGCTATCACGTCATAATCTACTACTATCATATCTGGCACTCTACCTCTTTGCTTGTCTAGTCGACCATCTCTAAGCACTCTAGAGGTGCTATCTATACAATCTTTGTACGCGTATATAGGTAGTACTACTAGTTTTGCATTTATCTCGTAGGCTATACGTTTGGATATATTTATCAAAGTAGCGCCACCTACTGCCACCACTAGTCGCACGTCTTCTTCTATATCCTCTATATACGAAGTTTGGTATGGCAATATACTATCTTCGCTTATTCTATAACTGCCATTTTTTTTGATAGCGTCAAATACCCTACCGTCGATATCCTCGTCTCGTAGACAGAGCAAATGCCCCGACACTAGCACTCTAGATATAGCCTGCAATAGGTCTGTATACACGACCATAGGGTAGAGGGCAGAGTGTATCTCTCCACAAGGACACAGTACGCCGTTTAGTTGATTGTTTTTCAATTGGTACAAGTATTTCATATATCACCCACACGATTTTAGCAAAATAAAAACTCAGACTTTTGTCTGAGTTTGTTGAGTTTTGTATTATTTACGTTTTTTCTTAATCCACTTGGTAATAGCGTCTGACAACATAACTATTAGTCCCACTACGATATATACGTAATAGGTCAAGAATCTCCACAGTAGCATACCCCAAAACATCATATTGCCACCTGCTATACCTGCGAAATACGTGCTAAATACTGCCTTAAAACTTATCTCTGCTGCACCAGAAGTACCAGGGGTAGGTATGAAAGACACGGCGCATTGTGAATACATAAATGCCAACGCCAAACTTAACCAAGTCTGCACGGTGTCCAGTTGCATATAAGTAGTGCCACCAAAAGATTTGTATACGAAAAATGGTATGGAAAAAGTCAATATTGCCTCTATTATTACCAAGGCAATTTGCCTAAACAATTCTTTCTTGTTGGACACTATCTCCGACATAGAAGCACGGTACGAATTTACTTTGGACACTGTAGAAGTCAATGCCTTGGAGAAATTCTTGACTATTCTCAACTTGTACAATAGTTTGACTATACCGATTACGATATTTAATCCAACCTTTCTATTGACTGATACGAAAGTGATAAACAATGGCACGCTGGTCCATGTCACTATACCTATATACGCAGCAGTAGCGACTATAGGGTCCAAGGTGAACGTAGGACATATCATAGGTGCGATTATCAACATAATCGCTATAAACAAGCACCAGGTAAACTGTTTGATGACGTATCTGCCGATAGTCACGCTACTAGCCTCGCTAGCCGTCAATCCTCTCTTGAGCAGAGTATATATTTGAAATGGTTGACCACCGGTAGCCAATGGAGTGATATTGTCATAATATCTACCCATAGCACCCACTCTGAAACCTGTACCTATTTGATGCTTGCCTGTGACAAGTTTGATGACGCTCGAATATCCCATAGTGTCTATCATCATCACTATCAGGTATATCATCAATGACGCTATGAAAAATCCGATATTCTCCCCTATCGCTACTAGAGCCATATCAAATGATGCTATGGCGCTACCACTCATTTGTTCGCTGACTATTACGAAGGCTATGGCAGCAGTATTGAGTACGATAAACAAGAGGGTAAGCCACAAGTTTTTCTTCTTGTCCCCTCTCTTGCTCTCATATTCTCTCTCAAAATCATCACCGTCTACTATATAAAGTGTAGGCTCTAGTTGTATCTCCGTGGCGATTTCGGTTGACTTTTTAGTACTCTTTGCCATATACCCTCTCTAATTTATAGGTATTTTATCACTATATTATCAACTTGTCAACTCCTAGCACTCTTTCGGCTAATATAGTTGAATATTGCAAATATACCCAAAATATGCTACTTTTTATGATTATTGACTGTATGAGATAATTGAAACCACCCTTTCAAATAATCTCAATCATAGTTTAGACACTCCAAAGCATATCGCAGGTGTTTGTTTTTTCTCTATACTACTAGAGAGATATCCTCCATTATCTACTGTGAAAAAAATATCCACCGTATCTACGGTGGATATCATTTGATTTAGATCAACTCAATTATAGCCATTGAAGCGTTGTCACCTCTACGGTTGCCAGTCTTTAGGATACGGCAGTAGCCACCACCTTGTCCTAGTTCCTTAGCACGCTTGTCATAACGAGGTGCATACTCATTGAAGATCTTCTCTATGAGTGGATGCTTAACGTCTGCGGTACGTGCCTTGTAAGCACTATCCTTCTCAGTAGCACCTTGAATCTCTTGCAAATCGTATAGACCGCCCATTAGTCTACGGCGAACTGCCAACTTCTTAGGACCATCATTGGTGAACTCAACGTTGAGTTTCTCACCCTTTTGATTCTCCTTAACCTTGGTGACAGTCACGGTATCCTCGTAGGTCTTGATAGCGAGAGTGATGTACTTCTCTGCTAGACGCTTTATTTCTTTAGCTCTGTCCTCGGTGGTCTCAAGTTTACCGAACCACAAAAGAGCAGATACTTGACTCTTCAACATAGCCATACGTTGATTAGTAGGTCTACCTAATTTTTTCATATCTTATACTCCTTATTACTCGTCCTTATTCTTCAAACTAAGACCAAGTTCTTCCAACTTCTTGATGACCTCGTCTAGAGACTTGCGACCTAGGTTACGAACCTTGAGCATATCGTCTTCGGACTTCTTGGTCAAATCTTCTACAGTATGTATACCTGCTCTCTTTAGACAGTTGTAAGAACGTACAGACAACTCTAGGTCCTCTATACTCTTCTCTAGTACACGCTTGGTACCTTCTCCTGCTGGTGTGATGAGTATGCTACCCTCACTACCGTATCTGTCTAGGCTTACAAATAGATTGATGTGCTCGCATACAGCCTTGGCTGCTAGAGATACTACCTCTGTGGCCTTAAATGCCTTGTTGGTGACTACCTCTACGGTCAACTTGTCATAATCTATACGATTGCCTACACGTGCAGACTCTACGATGCAGTTGGCACTTACTACAGGAGTGAAGATACTATCTATTGCTATATAACCGATAGGATCTTTGGCACTCTTGTTCTCATCTGCCACTACGTATCCTCTACCTGCTGCTACGGTTATCTCCATCTCAATCTTGCCACCCTCGTCTAGAGTGCATAGATATTGATCTGGATTAACTACCTCTATCTCAGCATCAGTAGCGATATCACCTGCGGTGACTACACCTGCATCATACTTGTTTAGAGTCAAAGTCTTTCTAAAATTCTTGTCGTCAGTATTAGCCTTGAATACTATGTTTTTGATATTGAGAATTATCTCAACGACATCCTCGCGCACACCTGGTATGGTAGAAAATTCGTGGTTTACACCATCTATCTTGATACCAACTGCAGCAAAACCTGGTAGGTCTGATAGCAAGGTTCTGCGTAGAGCATTACCCAATGTGCAACCAAAACCTCTCTCCAGCGGCTCGACTACTATCTTCGCATGATTCTTAGCGTCGTTTTCCTCTGTGGTAATTTGTGGTGTTGTTATTTCCATCATTGACATTGATATATCCTCCCTATGTCTTAGTTGTATTATCTAGAATACAACTCAACTATCAAGTGCTCGGATATGCTCAAATCAATGTCTTCACGCGCTGGCAATGCCAATACCTTACCGGTAAGGCTTGCGTTGTCAAACTCCAACCACTTTGGCAAACTAACTGCCTTCTCTTCCTTAACTTCGGCGAATACAGTGTTGTTCTTCTTGGACTCCTTAACTGCTACTACGTCGCCTACTTTGATTAGGTATGAAGGTATATTTACTACACGACCGTTGACGGTGATTAGACTATGGTTTACCATTTGTCTAGCTTGCTTTCTAGAAGCACCCAAACCTAGACGGTATACCACGTTGTCTAGACGTCTCTCGATAAGAATAAGCATATTCTCACCAGTCACGCCACGCATCTTTTCAGCCTTCTCGTAGTACATTCTGAATTGCTTCTCCAAGAGACCGTATGCTCTCTTGGTCTTTTGCTTTTCTCTTAATTGGATAGCATAGCCAGTAGCCTTCTTACGGCTCAAACCATGTTGTCCTGGAGGAGTAAGTCCACCCTTGCGGTGTACTAATGCACATTTGTCGGAATAACATCTATCGCCCTTGAGGAATAGTTTCATACCCTCTCTACGGCATAGACGACAATCTGATCCTATATATCTAGCCATTGTTTATCCTCCTCTTACAATCTTCTACGCTTTGGTGGACGGCAACCATTGTGAGGTATTGGTGATACGTCTTTGATCATAGTTACCTCTATGCCCACGTTTGCGAAAGCACGAATAGCGGACTCACGGCCAGAGCCTGGTCCTTTTACGTATACTTCTACTGTTCTCATACCCATATCGTATGCCTTCTTAGCAGCATCTTCTGCAGCCATTTGAGCAGCGAATGGAGTACTCTTACGAGAACCCTTTAGTCCTAGTTTACCACAACTAGACCATGATACAGCATTACCATCCATATCGGTGATGGTAACGATAGTGTTGTTGAAAGAGGCGTGAATATGTGCCGAGCCTTTTTCAACGCGTTTTGTACTGCGTCTCTTAGCAGTATCTCTCTTAACAGCCATTATCTGCCCTCCTTCTTCTTTCTACTTACTGTACGCTTCGGACCTTTACGGGTACGAGCATTTTGTTTGGTGTTTTGACCGCGAACTGGTAGGTTCTTACGATGTCTTACACCACGATAGCAACCGATCTCTATCAATCTTTTGATATTAAGAGCTTGGTCTCTCTTAAGATCACCTTCGACCTGTAAGTTGTGGTCGATGTAATCTCTTATCAATCCAGCTTGAACTTCAGTCAAGTCTTTAACACGAGTGTCAGGATTGATACCAGTTTTCTCTAAAATCTCATTGGCTGTCTTTCTACCTATACCGTAGATGTAAGTCAAACCAATTTCTACTCGCTTCTCGCGAGGTAGATCTACACCGGCTATACGTGCCATTTGTACTCCTCCATTAATTTATAAATTTTTAGTCACGACTACGTCGTGTGCTTTTCTCATTTAGCGGGTCTCCCCTCTCGGCTATTAGCCTTGCTTTTGTTTATGCTTCTTGTACTTGGAGCATATAATCATTACGTTTCCGTTTCTCTTGATAACCTTGCACTTGTCGCACATTGGTTTAACTGATGGTCTTATTTTCATCTTAATACCCTCCTGTTAGTTTTTTCCACGCCATACGATACGGCCCTTTGTTAAATCATAGGGACTCATCTCTATCTTGACATGGTCACCTTCTAATATCTTGATATAGTTAGTTCTGAGTTTACCCGACAGATACGCGGTTATTACGTGACCTTGAGGTAGTTTTACCTTGAAGGTAGCACTAGGTAATACTTCGGTTACTATTCCTTCGGCTTCTATTACGTCTTCTTTAGACATTGTGTCCTCCGTCATTTAGTTTGTTGATGCTGTGTCTTATGGCGCTTCTTATCTCTGCGTCAAAGACTGGCATCCCTGTAGTTAACTTAACGGCTATGCCGTCAAGAATTTCGCCTGTATCTTTTAAGTGTTTGACTTTTTTTAGTTTTGGTTTGTCTAGTGTTCTGCCGACACCATCTACAAGTCTCACGTACGTCTCATCCACTATGGATAGTACCATCATGAGTTTGCCTTGGTCTCTACCACAGAGCACTTCGACTACCATACCTATACTAAATTGATTTGACTTCATAGTGTGAGTATCTCCGGGCCGTTTTGTGTGATTACTACGGTGTTCTCGTAGTGCGCCGATGGCAAGCCATCTCGCGTAGTCACAGTCCATCCGTCCTCCAAGCACCACACGTCTTTGGCACCCATATTTATCATAGGCTCGATCGCTAGTGCCATACCGTTTTGCAGTCTCACTCCTTTGCCTTTGATACCATAGTTGGGTATATAAGGGTCTTCGTGGAGTTGTTTGCCTATACCGTGTCCCGTGAGTTCTCTGACTATCGAGTATCCATTTGACTCTACGTACGTCTGGATAGCGCTAGATATATCTCCTAGTCGCATACCCTCTATACAGTACTTGACACCCTCAAAGAAACTCTGCTTGCACACTTGTATCAAGTTGGATAGTTGTCCTGTGATAGCCCCTACTCCAAAAGTCCTAGCGGCATCACCATGATATCCACCCACTTGAGCACCTACGTCTACGCTGACGATATCTCCCTCTACTATCACTCTATCAGACGGTATACCGTGTACCACCTCGTCGTTGACGCTCACGCAAGCACTCGCAGGATACCCTTCGTATCCCAAAAATGAAGGTTTAGCACCACATTTGGTGATATATTCGTATACTATACTGTCGATTTTTCTAGTAGTTATACCTGGTCGAATACTCTCTTCGACTAGTAGCAAAGCGTCTCTTACTATAGAGCCTGCTTGCCTCATCAGGCTGAGTTCGGATTGAGATTTTATGGTAATCATATCAGTCTAATATCTCAGATATTATCTCAAATACGCCGTCTACGGTAGAGTCACCGTCTACGTTTTTCAATATACCAGCCTCAGCATAATAATCTACTAGAGGTGCAGTAGACTGTTCGTAAGCCTTGAGCCTGTTGGCTACCGACTCCTCGTTGTCGTCTGCTCTTATGTAGAGAGTCTTGCCACACTTGTCGCATGTAGGACTAGGATGAGTGCTGACGTGGTAAGATTCACCACACTCGCACATTCTACGTCCTGTGATACGGTATAGCAATTTTTCAAAAGGAATAGTTATATTGATAGCGTATTCTGCTTTTTCAAAACTGTCAAGAGCCTTGGCTTGGGCTATGGTACGGGGAAAACCGTCCAATAGCCAGCCACTCTTGCAATCATCTAGGGACAATCTGTCCTTGACAATAGCCACTACTACCTCGTCTGGTACTAGTTCACCTCTGTCAATTATGGCCTTGGCCTGTTGACCTAGTGGAGTACCGCGACGAATATTATCTCTGAGGATATCTCCTGTCGAGATGTGTGGCAAATTGTACTTTTCACAAATTTTGGTCGCCTGAGTGCCTTTGCCTGCACCAGGAGCGCCTAGTAGTATAATTTTCATAATTATTTCAATATACCCTTGTAATGTTTCATCATTATCTGGGACTCTAGTTGCTTGTCTACCTCCAATGCTACGCTAACTACGATAAGTAGTCCGGTAGAGGTGAAGGCGTTGTTGAGTCCTAGCATATCAGCACCTATTATATTGAATATAACGCTTGGTATGAGTACCAATAGTGCCAAAAATAGCGCTCCGAACAACGTGATACGATTGTTTATCTTACGTAGATGTTCTGCAGTTGGCTTACCAGGTCTAATACCTAATATCATACCACCGTGTTGTTGAATATTTCTTGCGATGTCTTCAGGTTGGAATTGCATCTGTTGATAGAAATACGCAAAGAACACTATAATCACAGGGGTGAGTATCGTGTATACCCAAGTGCCTGCACCTAGGTTTTGACTCCACCATATATAAGCCTCGCTATCTGCTCCCCATAGTGATAGCACCATTTGTGGGAACATCATTAGCGCTGATGCGAATATGATAGGCATAACTCCACTAGCGTTGACACGGATAGGTATGTTGGTGTTTTGGCCACCATACATCTTATTACCCTTGACTTGCTTAGCGTAGGTGACGTTGATACGGCGCTCTCCACTATCTACGAATATGATAAGTGCAAATAGCACTACTACTACCAAGATAAACTCAAGTAGTATCCATAGACTTTGCAAATTGCTAGCAGATATAGTAGTCAAAGCGGTATATATCGATTGACCTGCAGTAGATATGATACCTACGAATATGATCAATGATGAACCGTTTGATATACCGTGCTCGGTGATACGCTCACTTAGCCACATACATAGAGCGCTACCTGCAGTCATTAGTATAATAACTGCGATAGTAGCCAACGTTTGATTGCCAAACATGATAGCAGCATTGATCTTGTCTCCCCAGCCTAGTACGATACCTATTGATTGTACTAATGCTAGTATCATCGCTGCTATACGGGTAGCCTTGGACATTTTCTTTCGGCCCTCGTCTCCCTGCTTTGACCATCTCTCAAATGCAGGTATTACCATAGTTAGCAATTGGATAATAATGGACGCATTGATGTAAGGTACTATACCTAATGCGAACAAAGTTCCTTGGGACAAAGATCCACCAGTCACAGCATTGAGAACGCTCATCAAGGATACGCCAGAAGCGATATTCTCTTTGACTGCACTCATAGATAGACCTGGGATAGGTACAAAACAACCTACTCTAAACGCCAACAATAGTAGTAGTGTCCAGAGTATCTTAGTTCTTATTTCCTTATTCTTAAAGGCATTAACCAGCGTCTTAAACATTGTTAAATCTCCTCTACAGTACCGCCGACGTTTGCAATCTTATCCTTGGCAGTCTGAGAGAATTTGTCAGCCTTAACGGTCAACTTTTTGGTCAATTCGCCCTTGCCTAGAACCTTTAGTCCGTATGCTTGCTCCTTGCCGACTAGTCCTGTCTCGAGTAGCAACTCGATAGTTACTACGGTGTCATTTTCAAATATCTCCAAATCTCCTACGTTAACGGTAGCATAGTTCTTAGCAAATCTTGCATTGTTGAAACCACGCTTTGGTTGACGACGAGTCAAAGGCATTTGGCCACCCTCAAATCCAGGGCGAACACCGCCACCGCTACGAGCCCATTGTCCTTTGTGACCTTTTGTACTGGTTTTACCGGTACCGGAGCCTATACCACGTCCTACTCTCTTGGTAGCACGCTTAGCGCCCTCTGCCGGTGCAATAGTATTAATTCTCATAGCTTATCTCCTTAAATGTCTTCTACCTTTACTAGGTGTGATACCTTAGCGATCATACCTCTTAGGGTTGCGCTATCTTCTAGTTCGTTAGCAGAACCTATCTTTCTAAGACCTAGAGCCTCTACGGTAGCCTTTTGATTCTTTAGACAACCTATTGTGCTCTTAACGAGGGTTACTCTTATCTTACTCATAATCCTATCCTCCTTAAGCTTGTAGGTCCTCTACGGACTTGCCTCTCAAAGATGCTACTTCCTCTACGGTACGCAATCCCTTCAAAGCCTCTATAGTAGCCTTGACACAGTTGATAGGATTGGATGAACCCAATGACTTGGTACGTATATCCTTGATACCTGCTACCTCTAGCACTGCTCTCACAGGACCACCTGCGATAACTCCAGTACCTTCTTCAGCTGGCATAAGTAGTACGCTACCTCTACCAAATGTACCTACTATCTCGTGAGGTATAGTAGTACCTACGATAGGTGCTTTGATCATAGCGCGCTTAGCAGCCTGAGTAGCCTTGTTGATAGCCTCAGGTATCTCTGCAGCCTTGCCGATACCTACACCTACACGACCTTTACCATCACCTACTAGGAGTAGGGCTGCAAAACGCATAGTTCTACCACCCTTGACAACCTTGGTTACACGATTGACGTGGACGAGCTTAGTGATAAACTCTTCTGCGTCTCTCTCTCTTCTTATATCTTCACGTTTAGCCATAATGCCCTCCTTAGAACTCTAGTCCAGCTTCTCTAGCACCTTCTGCCAATGAAGCCACGCGACCGGTGTAGACGTATCCGCCTCTGTCGAAGACTACAGTCTTGATTCCCTTGGCGAGTGCTCTCTCAGCTAGAGTAGCACCTACTACCTTGGCAGCCTCAGACTTGGTCATATCTGCGATCTTTGCTATTACGTCTTTCTCTACGGTAGATGCGGCGCATAGAGTAACTCTAGCGACGTCATCTATCAATTGAGCATATATATGCTTTTCACTACGATATACGGCTAGTCTTGGAGCTTCAGCCGTGCCGGATACTTTGATACGGACTCTAGTGTGTCTCTTCTTTCTCAAAGCATTCTTATCTATCTTTGTTATCATATTAACGCTTCTCCTTATTTCTTACCGCTCTTGCCTTCCTTCATGACTATAGTCTCGTCCTTATAACGAATACCATAACCGTGGTAAGGCTCAGGCTTTCTGATAGATCTGATATTAGCAGCAACCTGTCCTACTTTAGCCTTGTCGATACCCTTGACGGATACTTCGGTGACACTAACTACGTCGATAGTTATGCCTTCTGGCTCAACGAACTCAACAGGATGAGAATATCCTACAGAGAAGGTGACCTTGTTGCCGTTCTTAGCTACCTTATAACCTACACCTTTGATGATTAGGTTGATAGCGAATCCATTGACAACGCCGGTGACCATGTTCTGTATAAGCGCTCTATATAGTCCGTGCTTTGACTTAACCTCTTTCTCCTCGGAGCTACGGGTTAGTACAACCTGACTATTTTCTACTACTACTTTGATGCAAGCGTCTACCCATTGAGTCAAAGTACCCTTAGGTCCTGTGACGGTGACGTTTTGATTAGCATCAATATCTACGGTTACACCTTGAGGGATAACTATAGGAAGTCTACCTATTCTTGACATATATAGTACCTCCCTTACCAGATGTATGCTAGCACTTCGCCACCTAGTTTAGCGGCTCTTGCTTGCTTGTCAGTCATCACACCCTTGGAGGTGGAGATAACTGCTATACCCATACCGTTGAGTACCTTAGGTAGGTCCTCAGCGCCTGCGTATATACGTAGACCTGGCTTACTGATTCTCTTTAGACCAGTAATAACCTTAGCGTTTTTACCTGCGTACTTTAGGGTAATCTTGATAGTACCTTGTACGCCATCTTCTACAAATTCAACGTTCTTAACGTATCCTTCCTCTAGTAATATCTTGGCGATAGCCTTTTTGATATTGGAGGCAGGTATTTCAACTGTTTCGTGCTTAACTGTTAGACCGTTTCTGATGCGAGTCAACATATCAGCTATTGGATCTGTCATTTTTACTTCCTCCTATATATTACCAACTGGCTTTCTTTACACCAGGGATCTCTCCCTTGTATGCCTCATTTCTGAAGCAAATTCTGCATATACCAAACTTTCTTAGTACTGCGTGTGGTCTACCACAGATACGGCATCTGGTGTAGGCACGAGTAGAGAACTTTGGCTCACGTTGTTGTTTGAGTATCATAGATTTCTTAGCCATAATTACCTCCTTACTTCGCAAAAGGCATACCGATAAGTCTGAGTAGCTCTCTAGCCTCATCATCTGTCTTAGCTGTGGTAACAAAGCATATATCCATACCTCTTACCATCTCTACCTCTTCGTAGTTAATCTCAGGGAATATTAGTTGCTCCTTGAGACCTAGTGAGTAGTTGCCCTTTCCGTCAAAAGCCTTGTCATTGACACCCTTGAAGTCTCTAACTCTAGGTAGTGCTATTGAGAATAGCTTGTCGCAGAAATCGTACATCTTGTTACCTCTTAGGGTGACTTTAGCACCGATAGGTTGACCTTGACGTAGTTTGAAGTTTGCTATACTCTTGCGAGCCTTGGTCACTACTGCCTTTTGGCCAGCGATACGAGTAAGCTCATCTACTGCTACTTGGAAGCCCTTGCTGTTGTCCTTGAGCGCACCTAGACCCATGTTGATGATAACCTTCACTAGTTTAGGTACTTCCATAGGATTGGAATAATTAAATTTTTCTGTTAGAGCAGGTACTGCGACTTCGTCGTATACCTTCTTGATTCTATATCTTTCCATCTAACTATCCTCCATTACTCAGCATCTGCAGGTGCTTCTGCTTTCTTGGTCTTGCGGGTAGAAGTCTTCTTGGTAGCAGGTGCTTTCTTGGCAGTCTCTTTCTTGGCAGCCTTCTTAGGAGCAGCCTCGATTATTGCGCCACACTTCACACATGCTCTTAGTTTTACCTCTTTGCCGTCTACTACTTGTGTCACTATCTTGATACGGGTAGCCTTGCCATTTTTAACGCACTCTTCGTTGGAGCAGATTAGTGCTACGTTAGATGCGTCCATCTTGGCTATCTTCTTCACTAGACCACCTTGGTCTTGTGCAGAACGAGCCTTTTTGCTCTTGGTCACCTCGTTGATAACTATCTTGCTGTCGCCGACCTTAGCCTCGCCCTTGACGATAACTTTGTTCTCGCTTGGGAAAGCCTTGTCTACTACACCAGTCATATTTTTGTACTTACCAGTACGGATAACTACGGTATCACCTTTCTTAATATACATAATATCGTGTCCTCCTTATAGTACTTCTGGAGCGAGAGATATGATCTTCATATAATCCTTATCTCTTAGCTCTCTAGCGATAGGTCCAAAGATACGAGTGCCCTTTGGTTGTCTTTGGTTATCTATGATAACCGCAGCATTGTCATCAAACTTAATGTGAGAACCATCAGGTCTAGAGATTCCCTTGTGAGATCTAACTATTACAGCCTTGACAACGTCGCCTTTCTTAACGACGCCACCAGGTTGAGCAGTCTTAACAGAAGCTACGATAACATCACCGATATTACCATACTTACGATAAGAACCTCCGAGGACTCTGATACACATTATTTCTTTAGCGCCGGTATTGTCGGCAACCTTTAGTCTTGTTTGTGGTTGTATCATACTATCCTCCTATTATTTAGCCTTCTCGATAATCTCTACGAGTCTCCAATGCTTGTCATGACTGATTCTACGAGTCTCTGCTACTAGCACCTTGTCGCCGATAGCGCACTCGTTGTTCTCGTCGTGAGCCTTGATTCTCTTAGTTCTATTAACTATCTTCTTATACAATGGATGCTTTACTCTGGTAGCAATCTCTACGGTGATAGTCTTGTCCATCTTGTTGGATACGACGATACCTACACGATTCTTACGCAAAGTAGTTCTCTCATTTGCTATAATTTCTGTCATTTATCTGTCCTCCTCAGTTCTCGTTAGCGATTTCACGCTGACGGAGAATGGTCTTAACTCTAGCGATATCTTTCTTGGTAGTAGATATAGCCATAGGATTAGCCAACTGACCTGAAGTGTGCTTTAAGCGAAGGTAAAATAACTCTTCCTTTAGTTCAGTCAACAATTTAATGAGTTCAGCTGTAGTCATTTCTTTAATCTTTGCAGTTTTCATTAACCTTCACCACCCTCTTCACGTTTAACGAACTTGCACTTAACAGGCAATTTGTTAGCAGCAAGTCTTAGAGCTTCTCTAGCAACAGCCTCGTCTACACCAGCGATCTCAAACATTACGCGACCTGGCTTAACTACTGCTACCCAGTACTCTACAGAACCTTTACCAGAACCCATACGAGTCTCAGCAGGCTTTTGAGTAATAGGCTTATGAGGGAATATATCCACCCATACTTGTCCGCCACGCTTGGTATATCTAGTCATAGCGATACGTGCAGCCTCTATTTGATTGGAGGTTATCCAAGAAGGCTCACACGCCATCAAACCATACTCACCATATGCTACGGTGTTGCCCGATTGAGCAGTACCTTTCATACGGCCTCTGTGCTGACGACGGAATTTAACTCTCTTAGGCATCAACATTAGTCGTTACCTCCTTTCTTACCCTTTAGAACCTCACCCTTGTAGATCCAGGTCTTGACACCGATAACGCCAAAGGTAGTGTGTGCCTCAGCGAATCCGTAATCAATGTCTGCTCTTAGGGTTTGTAGAGGTATAGAACCCTCGTGATAATGCTCACTACGTGCGATCTCTGCACCGTCTAGTCTACCGCTAACCATAGTCTTGATACCCTTGGCACCAGCCTTCATAGCTCTAGACATACTTTGCTTCATAGCACGACGGAAAGATACTCTCTTCTCTAGTTGAGCGGCTATGCCCTCTGCTACTAGTTGAGCATCTGTATCAGGTCTCTTTACCTCAATGATATTGACGTTGACGTTCTTGTCTCCGACGATACCCTTAACTTCTGCTTTGATAGTCTCTACACCAGCACCGCCACGGCCGATCAATACGCCTGGCTTAGAGGTGTAAATATTTACTATCAACTTGCTTGCCGCCCTATCAATCGTTATCTTTGACAACGAACATAGGTAATATTTCTTCTTGAGGAACTTACGGATATTGTAGTCCTCTACTAGATTGTCGGCAAAATTCTTCTTGTCGGCGTACCACTGGGTATTCCAGCCTTTGATAACACCAACTCTCAAACCGTTAGGATTAACTTTCTGTCCCATTGTACACCTCCTTACTTATTAACTGTGTCTAGTATCACAGTGATATGGCTAGTACGCTTCAATATAGAGTGTGCTCTACCCTTTGATACAGGGTTGAATCTCTTGAGTGTAGGACCTTGGTCTGCATAACACTCTGCTACGTACAAATCGTTCTTGTTCATACCTAGGTTGTTTTGAGCATTGGCAGCAGCGCTCTCTAGAACCTTTAGTATAGGCTCATTAGCAGCCTTAACTGTGTTCTTGAGGATTGCTCTAGCCTCTACAAAACTCTTGCCACGTATGATATCTAGTACAATTCTTACCTTGAATGGGGATATACGAATGTACTTAGCCTTAGCCATAGGACGCTTGTCAGCCTTAGCTTGACGTGCTATAGCCTTTTCTTTACTTGATCTTGGCATTTATATATCCTCCTTTATCGACTTGACTTGTCACCAGCGTGACCCTTGAAGGTACGTGTAGGAGCAAACTCACCGAGTTTTTGACCTACCATATCTTCTGTTACGTATACTGGTACGTGCTTGCGACCGTCGTGTACTGCTATAGTGTGACCAACCATTTGAGGGAAGATGGTAGAAGATCTTGACCAAGTCTTGATTACCTTCTTGTCTCCGGTTTCGTTCATCTTTTCTATTCTGTTTAGGAGTCTTACTTCTACATAAGGTCCTTTCTTAACTGATCTACTCATATAGTCCTCCTATTAGTTAACACGCTTAATGATAAACTTATCACTAATATTCTTCTTCTTTCTGGTCTTGTAACCAAGTGCAGGTTTACCCCAAGGAGTAACAGGACCTGGACGACCGATAGGTGACTTACCTTCACCACCACCGTGTGGGTGATCGCATGGGTTCATGACTACACCACGGACGGTAGGTCTCACGCCCATGTGACGCTTGCGACCTGCTTTACCCAAAGATACTATCTCGTGCTCTACGTTACCGATTTGACCTACGGTAGCCTTGCAGTTGATAGGTATTAGTCTCATCTCACCGCTAGGAAGACGTACGGTTGCGTACTTGCCCTCTTTAGCCATAAGTTGAGCGCTTAGACCTGCTGCTCTTACTAGTTGAGCACCCTTGCCTGGTTGCATCTCGATATTGTGTATCAAAGTACCTACTGGGATATCCTTGAGTGCTAGTGCGTTACCAGCCTTGATGTCTGCATCAGGACCAGATACGACTACGTCGCCCTTGGTTAGTCCTAGAGGAGCGATGATATATCTCTTCTCACCGTCTGCATATACTAGCAATGCGATATTTGCACTACGGTTTGGATCATATTCGATAGATGCTACCTTAGCAGGTATACCATCTTTGTTACGCTTAAAATCTATAATTCTGTATTTGGTACGATTGCCACCACCGATATGTCTAACGGTGATACGACCTTGTGCATTACGACCACCGGTCTTGTTGAGAGATACTAGTAGGCTTCTCTCAGGCTTGTCCGTAGTAATCTCATCAAAAGTAGATACGGACATAAACCTTCTGGCTGGTGATGTAGGCTTAAATCTCTTAATTGCCATGTTTTACCTCCTCATTAGGACAAACTCTCGAAGAACTCGATAGCCTTGCTGTCCTCCGCTAGAGTGACGATAGCCTTCTTGTAAGCAGGGGTTCTACCAGAGGTCTTACCCATACGCTTGATCTTACCGTCGTATTTAGCGGTGTTTACCTTTTCTACCTTTACAGAGAAGATGCTCTCTACTGCAAGCTTGATATCAGTCTTGGTAGCGGTAGGATATACGATAAATGTGTATACTTTGTTAGCGATACCTGCATAACCTTTCTCAGAAAGTACAGGCTTAACTATTACGTCATATGCGTTCATTATGCTAATGCCTCCTCTATTTTCTTGATAGCGGCCTTGCTCATAACACACTTGGTATTGGCTACTACGTCATATACGTTGAGTAGAGCAGCCTCACATATAGTAAGGTTAGCGATATTTCTGCTAGCTCTCACCATATCTGCATTATGTTCGTCGATTACCATAAGGACTCTCTTGTCTAGACCGAAGTTCTTTAGGATAGTAGCTACCTCTTTGGTCTTTGGAGCAGATATAACTATATCGTCGATAACTATGATCTCACCGTCTGCTATCTTCTTGGATAGTGCACTCTTTAGAGCAGTACGACGTGCTAGTTTGTTAATCTTTTGAGAGAAGTCTCTTGGCTTTGGTGCGAATACTACGCCACCCTTGATCCATTGTGGAGCACGGATAGATCCTTGACGAGCACGACCAGTACCCTTTTGTCTCCAAGGCTTGATGCCTCCGCCTCTGACTTCTGCACGAGTGAGAGTACTCTTAGTACCTTGACGCTTGTTGGCCAATTGAGCAACTACTACTTGATGTATAAGTGCCTCGTTGTACTCTACACCAAATACACTTTCGTTGAGTTCTACTTCGCCGATCTCAACTGCTTGGATATTGTATAGTTTTGTCTTCAACATAACGCGCCTCCTTATGCCTTGATGGAGTCTCTGATAACTACGAGACTACCACGAGCACCTGGTATGCCACCCTTGATGAATAGAAGATTGCGCTCAGCGTCTACTCTCACTATTGTCAAGTTTTGGACAGTTGTCTTGTCACAACCGTAGTGACCAGGCATATGCTTGTTCTTAAATACTCTAGCAGGATTGATACTACCCATAGAACCTACTACTCTGTGGCAACCAGAACCGTGTGCCATAGGACCAGTAGCCTGATTCCATCTGATTTGAGTACCGCTAAATCCGTGACCCTTGGAAGTACCGGTAGCGTCTACCTTGTCTCCCTCTGCAAAAATGTCGCACTTTATCTCTTGGCCGATCTCGTATGCGTCAGCGTTGTCTAGCTTAAGTTCCTTTAGGTATCTCTTAGCGTCTACGCCTGCTTTCTTAAATTGACCTTGTCTTGGCTTGTTTACACCGTTTGGCTTAACGTTGCCGAATGCTACTTGGAGAGCGCTATATCCATCTCTCTCTACTGTCTTCTTTTGCACTACTGGACATGGACCTGCTTCCACGATAGTTACTGGGATAACGGTGCCATCCTGTGCAAAAATTTGGCTCATGCCTAATTTCTTTCCAATGATTGCTTTATTCAAAATAAAGTTCACCTCCATAAATATTTGCTAAATTAAATTTTTAAGATTAGAGTTTAATCTTGATGTCCACACCTGCTGGTAGGTCGATCTTCATTAGAGAATCAACGGTCTTAGCAGTAGGGCTGTAAATGTCTATCAGTCTCTTGTGGGTACGTAGTTCGAATTGCTCACGACTATCCTTGTACTTGTGAGGAGAACGTATGATAGTTATGATCTCCTTGTCAGTAGGAAGAGGAATAGGTCCAGAAACCTTAGTTCCCGTCATCTTGACTGCCTCTACTATCTTCTCTGCAGATGCATCGATTAGAGAGTGGTCATAAGCCTTCAACTTGATTCTGATTTTTTGACTTGCCATATTGAAACCTCCGTTTTTGTGGTCTTTTTCTTATTTATATACGGTACACTCTACCGTGTGTGTCGCGGTCTAGCCGAAATCACAGCCTCTATATATTACTCGAATATGTCAATATTGTCAAGGGATTTTAAGCACTTTTTTTAATATTTTTTTCGCACTTTTTTTACAGTATTTTTTGACAAAATTTCACCTATTTTTGTACTCCACAATATATAGTGGTTGGCGAGTATTTTACCCCTATATATATTAATGTATGCGCATATACGAGTACGCGCACGCGCACACGCGAGGATTTGATTAAAAAAAGAGAAAGGTATAAGTTCTTTTCTATTAGGATTTTTTATCCATAACAAAAGTATAGCACACTATACTTCACTAAAAGTGAAATGTAGTGTGCTTTTCTTGTCCACAAAAAATTGAAACATATTAGTTATATTTTTAGCCTTGTGGCTAAAAGTGATATGCAAGATACTCTTGCGTTAGATTGCGACTTGCAGTCGCAGTTATATTATATTTACCACAACTTTCCCGAAAGGGAAAATAAAACTTTGCGTTAGCAAAATATAACTGCGTAAGCAATATAACTTGCCGTAGGCAAATATAACTGCCGATAGGCAATA
>JAGBSX010000043.1 GCA_017631635.1 Clostridia bacterium
AGCGCAGATGGTACTTGGCTGGTAGCGGCCTGGGAGAGTATGACGTCGCCGGATTTTTTATTCCTCAGTGGCTCAGTGGTTAGAGCGTCCGGCTGTTAACCGGAATGTCGTAGGTTCAAATCCTACCTGGGGAGCCAAAAATAAAAGAGTATCAAATGATACTCTTTTATTTTTAGTTTGTGTCCTTGGACACAACACAGTTTGACAGAAGGTCAACACAGTTTCGAGCAAAGCGAAGAACACATTTGTCCGTATTTGGACACAAAACGAAGTTATGCTTAGCATAAACTGTGTGGGCATACGCCCAACGAAGTTACCCTATCGGGTAAAATGGATTGACAAAAACATATAGACGATTTATAATAAATTCATTATGAAAGAGAAGAAAGAAGACAAACTTACACAATTATCTATGCAACTGTCTGTGGACGTGCTAAAACTTGTCGAAGAATTGCAGACAAAAAAGGAGAAGATAATATTCAATCAAATAGGGCGTAGTGCAACTAGTGTTTGTGCAAATATTGCTGAAAGCAAGTATGCGCATAGCACAGCAGATTTTATAGCAAAACTGGAAATTGCACTAAAAGAAGCAAGTGAAACAGGTAAATGGCTTGAAATGTTAGAAAAAGCAGGATACGTAAGTGTAGAAAGAATAAAACCATTGTCTAAAACTTGTGCAACGATAAGAATTTTACTCATACAATCCATCAAAACGCTCAAAAGCAAATAAAAATTAAGACCTACAAGAGCATTTTTACGCTTTTATAGGTCTTTTTTAATGCAATTTTCTAGAAAAAATCCACGATAGATTTAGTCCACAAACTTTAAGTCAATTTATGGTAAAATTACGCCCTAGTGGGATTTGAACTATATAATTGTTTTGTGAAAGGTATTGACTTTTTATGAATTATCTGCTATACTAATAATGCTAAACTAACTAAATATTTGAAACAAACATTTTTTATTGTAGGGGTATTATACCCTTTTTACGCTTTTCACTTTTTGAATTTGATAAAAATGCGAATTCCACCTAGTGAAAAGCAATGTTAGTGTTTGTTTCAGTAAGGTTAGTTTAGCGACAATCGGGGTTTGCGTTTTTTGTGCGTCGACTTCGGTTGGCGCACTTTTTTATTTTTGGGAGGAATTATGAAAACCAAGAAAAAACAAATTTTTTTACATCAAATTATCATTATATTTTGTTTGTTATGCTTATATAGTGTTAGTTTATTATGCTTTGAGGCTTGTGGAAAAGACGATATGCCAAAAGATTCGGAGTTTCAAGATATTTTGAATTGTGTTGAAATTTTAAAAGAAGAAATTGAGGATACAAATTCGGATAATAAAATTTTCGGCGATAATTATGTGATTGAAATAAACGGGTCTTGTACTTATACCGAACTAAACGCTGCTTATCGAATACGTATTCCTTATAGAATAAGTAATACAGGTGGAAATGATTTGATAGATATAGCGTATTTTATTGATGGTGTGCTTATCGGGACGGAAATAGATTACGAGTATGGAACATATAAAACATGGGACGAGCAACGTCAAGCTTTGTTTTATATTGCAAGGTTAAAACATTTCGATAAATCATACTCTAAAGATATTGTAAACAAAGCAATAAAAAATTTATAAATAAAATAGGAGAAAAAGTTATGAAAGCAGGAGATGTTATATATGCAAGAACGCACGCGAAATTCTTAAATGAAGCGTTTGGCACTAATTATAAAGCTTGGATGAAATGTGTATGGAAATATGATGAAGAGTGGATTGTTTGGATGGTAAGATTTAACGAAAAAGATGGTGGATGGAGAAATACATTTCTTTCAAACTCACGGATAATGGAAGAAAATTTAGATAAAGTTGGGACTTGGGATAATAAGCCAATAGAAGACATAGATAAGAAAAGATTTGTTTTTGAAATAGTGGACTTAGGATATACCCGAAAATATATCTACAGAGGTAGATTTGTTTACGATGAAAAGAATAGCGATCCATACAAAGTTCGCTATTACGACAAATATTAGACTAATAAGTTGTTTTGATAAATTGCAATAATTGTTTTTATTGATTTTGACAAATTTTGATTGTAAAAAACACAAAAAATGAGATACGGTGTAGTATCTCATTTTTTGCATTAATAATGATAAGAGGGAGAGGTCGAATTGTTGATTTTGGGGGAGTAGGTGTGGTATAATGAAAAATAGGTGAGTAATGATGGATATTAGAGAATATTTGAAAGAATTTGCACAGCAAGATTGTGCCTGTGGCAAGAGTCACGCCGTAGAGATACCACGTCTCGTAGTGGAGAGTGGTGCGATAGTCAAGATACCTCAATTTGTAGGTGAATTTGGTGCGAAGAAGCCATTTTTGCTAGCAGATGCCGTCACCTACGAGGTGGCAGGTCGTAGAGTGTGCGAGATACTAGCCGAGGCAGGGATTGAGTGCGAAAAGTACGTCTTTCCTGTCGGCGTAGAGCCTGATGAGGTGGCTATCGATAGTGCGACCACTCATTTTGACGATACTTGCGATATAGTGATAGGAGTAGGCTCTGGAGTTATCAACGATATAGGAAAAATGCTGGCAAATGCCGTAGGTAAGCCATATTTCATAGTGGCGACTGCTCCTTCTATGGACGGCTATGCATCGGCAACGTCATCTATGTCCATAGGAGGACTCAAGGTGTCGCTAGATAGCAAGCGTGCCGACCTCATCATAGGTGATATAGATATCCTCAAACAAGCACCCAGCACTATGCTGGTAGCAGGTCTAGGAGATATGCTAGCCAAATACGTGAGCATAGCAGAGTGGCGAATAGCACGTGAGGTCACAGGCGAATACTATTGTGAACGAGTGGCAGACTTGATAAGAGGGGCATTGTGCCGTTGCGTAGACAACGTAGACGGTTTGCTAAATCGTGAAGATGATGCCGTTCGCTCGGTATTTGAGGGACTAGTCATAGGTGGTGTGGCTATGGCTTTTGCAGGGGTGTCCAGACCTGCTAGTGGAGTAGAGCATTACTTTTCGCACGTGTGGGATATGAGAGGTCTAGCATACGGTACGCAGGTGCAGTTGCACGGTATACAATGCGCAGTAGCCACCTATATCGCTAGTGGACTGTACGAAAAGGTGCTAGGTCTAATCCCCGGTAGAGACAAGGCTATACGCTACGCAGAGAACTTTGATTATCCTGCGTGGGCAGATATGGTGAGAAGTCTCCTAGGCGCAGGAGGAGACGCTATGGTATCTCTAGAAGAAAAGGAGCAAAAATATAACGTCGCCAAGCACCTAGAGAGACTAGAGGTGATATGCGCCAAGTGGGACAAGATACTCAAAATTATCCGTGAAGAGATACCTAGCCAGAGAGAAATAGGGGCTATTTTAGATAAGATAGGAGCGCCGAAATCAATCGAAGAAATAGGCGTCGACCTAGATATGCCTACTACACTGTGTCTCACCAAAGATATCCGTGACAAATACGTGCTATCTAGACTACTGTGGGATATAGGCGTGATAGATGAGATAGTATAAACAACTAATGAAAAGCAAGCAAAAGGCTTGCTTTTTTGCTAAAAAAAGTGCTTAAGTACCTCACAAAAAATATTTCAAAAAAAATAATATACCCCCCCCTATTGACAAAATACCCTCTAGGGGTATACAATACTTTTGGAGGTCGGCTATGGATAACAATTGTTGCAAAAAGAAAACAAAGAGAAGTGTGAGTGAAAAGAAATTAATAACAAATAGGCTAAATAGAATAGGTGGTCAAATAAGTGGTATAACCAAGATGATAGAAAACGACGCCTACTGCAACGACGTATTGATACAATTGTCGGCTGTGGAGAATTCTATCAAGAGTCTATCGACGCATATATTAGAGAGTCATCTATATAGTTGCGTGCCTGAGGCTCTAGAGAATGGCGAATACGATACGATAGACGAACTGATTAGTTTGTTTAAGAGATTTAATAAATAGGAGGTGAGATTATGGACAAAATACTAGTATGTAAAAAGTGTGGTGCTATGGTCAAGGTCATAGTAGAATGTACCTGCGAAAACTGTGGTATCAAGTGTTGTGGAGAGCAAATGGTAGAGATATCTAGTGAAGAGGCTACCAAGCGTCTAGAGAAATAATTGAAAAACAAAAAAGACACGTCGTAGGATATGCTACGGCGTGTTTTTTTTGGGGAACATGGAGGATAAGTGGTGGAGTGAAAAAGGTGGGAGATAATTAGTTGACAGTATTCGTGCCGTGATTGTATAATTAAACTATCACCAAATAGAGGTGCAGTATGTTTGTAGAAAACCTGATTACAATAATATGTCTAATACTAATGTCCATAACTCTCGTGTCGGTAATTACTAATTTGCTAGGCAAAAAACGTGAGGACAAGATTACTTATATCCGTGGTTTTAAGAAAGGCAAAGGGGTATTGATATACCTATTTGCGATACCACTATACTGGACGGGTATAGTGTACGCAGGAGAGACGGTCCTAGAGGGATTCTTTGGGGCGATACGCAGGACGGTTGACCTAGTAGTACTCAAATATGACGTCAGTCCTATACAAGCCTTGATGGAGGATAGTCAACTATTCGCTATCACCACGTACATAGCATTTGTACTAGTAGGGCTAAATGCTATACTACTAGCGCTCTCGTTGGCTATTCAGTATATATGGTCGTTTGGCAAAAACCTCGCATTTAGGTGTAGTGGACAGGAGAAGTTGTATCTATTTGGCAACAATTCACAAAATTACGCTATATATGATAGTGAGAAAAATAGAGCCAAGATAATAGTAGACAAGGTGGCTGACAAAGATGCAGTAGGGCTATATATGAAAAACGTGGCTTATACCAGCATAGTCTCCTACGGTGATTATATACAGAAGATAATAAGAGAGTCTCTATGCACGAACAAGAAAATCTACGCCGTCATCAACACGGGTGATGATGAGAAGAATATACAAATATCTAGATGTTTCATCAATACTATCAAGGATATGGATGACAGGCAGAGGGATAGATGCTTTTCGCTAGTGAGAGTATTTGTCTACGGAGACCCTAGATACGAGGCGATATATGATGATATAATGGCTGACGGTATAGGGTGTCTATCCTACGTCAACAAGTATCAAAAGATGGCTATCGATTTTGTGGATAAGTATCCTTTCACTAGATTTATGAGTGAGGAGCATATAGACTACGACACTTCGCTAGTGAGGGAAGGTGTAGATATCAATGCGATTTTGATAGGCTTTGGCAAGACAAATCAGCAGATATTCCTCACCTCTGTCGCCAATAACCAATTCGTCACACAGAGCGAAGATGGCGTGCAACTCAAAAAAGTCAAATATCACATATTTGACAAAAATACTGCAGAGAACAACAAGAACTTTAACCACAATTACAATAGATACAAAAACGAGTGCGCCGAAGTGAACAAAGACGATTATTTGCCTCTGCCAGATTATCCTGCCGAGGAGTATTATCATCACCTAGACGTCAACGACGTAGAGTTTTATAATCAAATACGCAATATATCTACCTCTTCGGCTAGCAATATCAATTTTGTGGTGATAGCCTTTGGTAGCGACCTAGAAAATATAGACATGGCTCAAAAACTAGTGGCAAAGACCAAGGAGTGGGATGTACACAACCTAATTATATTTGTCAAAGTCAGAGGAGACCACAAGGGGCAAGGACTACTGGAGGAGGCTAACTGCTACTTCATAGCCAACGAATATAGTGTGGTGTACAATATAGACAATATAGTGGGAGACACCTTGTTTAGAATGTCTCAACTTCGCAACGAGGTGTACAATCTAGAGTATCAAATCAAGCAAAATCCCAACGAGACGATAGACGAGGGTACTCTCAATCAAATTAAAGAAAAGGCTTTGCGTGAATGGTACGTCAAGAAGTCTCAAATGGAGAGAGATTCGAGTATATATTGTTGCTTGAGTCTGAGGTCAAAACTAAACCTGATGGGGCTAGACTACGTGCCTATAGATAGTGAGGGTAATGGACTCACGTATGCAGAATATATGCGCATATACGCAGGTGAGGACATGCCAAAAGTTGACAATATGACTGCGTATGGCAAGCCTATCGTACGATACGACCTAGATTTTAAGCCATCTAGGCGAAAGAATATGGCTATTCACGAACATTTGCGTTGGAATTCATATATGATTAGCAAGGGTACTATACCTGCTACCAAGTCGCAGATATTGGAGGAGACTACCGTGGTGGACTCTAAGGTGAGATATACCGACGGTAAGAACTACGCCGTGAGACGTCACGGCAACCTGACCACCTACGACGGGCTAGTAGAATTTCGCCAAATGACTGCGCGTAGAGACCTCGTAGATGGCGAGGACTTGGCGACATTAGAAGAGAAAAAAGACGTCATCAGATACGACTATCAACTGCTAGATGATGCGTATTGGCTATTGACTGAGACAGGTCAAAAGATAATAAAGACGAAAGTGTGAATGCTATGAGAAAATAAAATAAATCAAAAGCGAGGTCGTATAGATATATGCGCCTCGTTTTTAAGAAAAAACCGTAAAATATTTGATGCAACAATGCTATTTATAATTGATTTTTATTATTTGATATGATATAATGGCTATGATAATGGAGAGTATGGACTTTTTTGGATAAATACTCGCATATTATCAGAGAAAAAGCGAACTTTATCTATAAGATAGGGCGCTCCCAGATTACAAAAATTATATTAAAAGAGGTATGACTATGAAAAACATTGATTTGTCAAAGTATGGCATCACCGGTGCTACCGAGATCGTACACAATCCTAGTTATGAAGAATTGTTTATCGCTGAGACAGACCCTTCTCTCACAGGTTTTGAGAAAGGTCAAGAGACCGAACTAGGTGCTGTCAACGTAATGACTGGTATTTACACAGGTCGTTCTCCTAAAGATAAGTTTATCGTAATGGACGACAATTCTAAGGACACCGTTTGGTGGACTTCTGACGAGTTCAAGAACGACAACCATCCTTGTAGCGAAGAGACTTGGGCTGTACTCAAGGATCTAGCAGTCAAGGAACTATCCAACAAGAAACTATACGTAGTAGACGTATTCTGCGGTGCTAACGCTGACTCCAGAATGGCTATCAGATTCATAATGGAAGTGGCTTGGCAAGCACACTTTGTTAAGAATATGTTCATCAATCCTACTGCTGAGGAACTAGAGAACTTCACTCCTGACTTCGTATGCTACAATGCATCCAAGGCTAAGGTAGAGAACTTCAAGGAACTAGGCCTCAACTCTGAGACTGCTGTCGTATTCAACATCACTTCTCGTGAGCAAGTTATACTCAATACTTGGTACGGTGGCGAGATGAAGAAGGGTATGTTCTCTATGATGAACTACTACCTACCACTCAACGGTATGGCATCTATGCACTGTAGTGCAAATACCGATATGAACGGTGAGAATACTGCACTATTCTTTGGTCTATCTGGTACTGGTAAGACCACTCTATCTACCGATCCTAAGCGTCTACTTATCGGTGACGACGAGCACGGCTGGGATGACAATGGCGTATTTAACTTCGAGGGTGGTTGCTACGCTAAGGTTATCAACCTAGACAAAGAATCTGAGCCAGATATCTACAACGCTATCAAGCGCAACGCTCTACTAGAGAACGTGACCGTAGATGAGAACGGCGTATGTGATTTCGCTGACGGTTCTGTGACTGAGAATACCAGAGTATCTTATCCTATCGACCATATCGAGAAGATAGTACGTCCTGTATCTGCTGCTCCAGATGCTAAGAACGTAATATTCCTATCTGCTGACGCATTTGGAGTATTGCCTCCAGTATCTATCCTCACTCCAGAGCAAGCACAATACTATTTCTTGTCTGGATTTACCTCCAAACTCGCTGGTACTGAGCGTGGTATCACCGAGCCTACTC
>JAGBSX010000044.1 GCA_017631635.1 Clostridia bacterium
GGCTCTAGTGATGGCTTGTCTAATCCACCACGTAGCGTAGGTCGAGAACTTGAATCCTTTGGTGTAGTCAAACTTGTCTACTGCTTTCATCAAGCCTAGATTACCCTCTTGGATAAGATCCAAAAATTGCATACCTCTGCCTACGTATCTCTTGGCGATAGAGACGACTAGTCGTAGGTTTGCTTCACTCAATTTGCGCTTGGCATAATCGCTACCTGCTAGAGCATCTTCGGCGAGTTTCACCTCTTCTTCTGGCGTGAGTAGAGGGACTTTGCCTATATCTTTGAGATACATCTTGACAGAGTCGTCAGTAGACACCTCCGTCATTATCTCCTCTAGCATCTTGTTTGTATCTTCTTCTTTGGTGGTCTGTACCTTGATGCCGTTTTTTTCTAAAGCAGTATAGACCGTCTCCATATCCCCTGCAGACGCATCGGCTTTTTCGAGTAAGGCAACTATTTCTTCTTCGGTCACTTGACCTTTTTGCTTGCCTGTCTCTATGAGACGGTTGATGACACCTTGTAATACTTCTTTGTTCTCCATTTAGAACTCCTCCAGTAATGTAGACTACCTTTTTAATATCAATTCGTTGAGTATGCTGAGCAATTCACTTCGTTTAGCCTTGTCCGGCTCTACTCTAATCCTCTCGTTGAGGTCTGCGACCATCTTGTCTACGTATCTTCGTTTGAGCGACGCCAAAGATTCTACAAAATACTTGGAGGATATACTATTGTCCTCGCTATTGCACGATGGCGAGAGTATAGCCTCTGCCTCTTTCTCATCTTCGACTGCCGTAAACATATTGCCGGTGATGAGTTTGACACCGTTTTGCTTGCATTCTACGTAGTATCTATACAAGTCCCTATGCGTGTCATCCTCTAGATATGGTAGCAAATCTTCGTTGAGATCTGCGTACGACATCTCTCTAATCAAGGAATATAGCACGAATCTAGCAGGGGTGTAATAGGACATATCTTTGTCTTTGTCTACGTTGTTTTTCTTGGGTTCTTCTCTAGTGAGTGTAGATGCTGAGTCTGTAAATCTGCCACTCTCTAGAGTGTTTTTGAGACCACCAAAGGTGATGCCACTCTTCTCGCTGATGATAGGCAGATACACCTCTCTCTCTGCCTCGGTAGGCAATTCTTTGAGTACGGAGAGTGCTTTTTCGACATATTTGCTACGAGAAGTAGGGTTGGTAGGGTCTAGTCCCAACTCTGCTAGGTACAATTTGTATTCAATCAGAGGCAAAGCGCTAGATATCAATCCCTTAAAGGCATCTACTCCGTGCGCTTTGATATATTCGTCAGGGTCCATATCGTCTGGTATGGATATGACTAGTACGTCTATATTTTCGCTACGCAATATGTCTAGTCCTCTCAAAGTAGCCTCTTGTCCTGCCAAATCTCCGTCAAAACAAGTGTACACTTTGCTAACCAACTTTTTGAGCAATCTGGCTTGGTATTGGGTAAAAGACGTACCCATACTAGCCACTACGTTTTCTATACCTGCTTGGGCTAGTGATATGACGTCCATATAGCCCTCCACCACGATAATAGAATCTAGTGGATTATTTTTCTTGTAATTGCGAACGAAATTGAGACCATACAAGGTCTTGGATTTGTCAAATAGAGGGGTGTTGATAGTGTTTTGGTACTTGCCGTAGCCTGATTTTTCTAGTTCTCTACCTCCAAAAGCCACTACCTCTCCATATTGATTGAATATAGGTGTGATGACTCTATTTGATAAGTGGTCAAAGTACCTGTCTTTGCTGACGTTGACTACTCCTGCCTCTAGCATAAGTTGTTCGCTATATCCTAGAGATTTGAGATGATCTACCACCTCGGTAAATCCCGTGGACACTCCTAGTCCAAACTTGACTATCGTAGAATCTTTGAAACCTCTACCTCGTAGATATTGTAGAGCCTTTTGTCCGTCTGGTAGGCGAAGATTTGAGTGGTAATGCTTGGCAGTATCTCTCATCAATTCGGTCATCTTGGCGACCTTTTTCTTGTGGGCTATGATATTCTCGTCTTCTTTGATCTCTGGTAGAGGTATGCCTGCTCTCTCGGCTAGCATCTTGACAGCCTCGTAGAAAGATACACTCTCTATCTCCATCACAAATCGTATGACGTCTCCTCCCGCGTGGCAACCAAAACAATGATAATATTGCTCCATTTCATTAATGGCGAAAGAAGGTGTCTTTTCGGTGTGAAAAGGACAGCATGCCCAATAATTCTTACCCTTACGGGTAAGAGTAGCATAACTACCTATCACGTCGATAATATTGATACGTGATTTGAGTTCTTCTAGCCATTTGTCCGAAAAGCCACTCTTGATCATAAAACCTCTCTAATTTTGCGTGTGATTTACACGATAAATGCTGGTGATTATTAGTCAAAGACTAACTATCAATCTATGTATTCCTTTATCTTCTTCATACGGCCAGGCTGTTGTAATTTCTTGAGAGCCTTGGCCTCTATCTGTCTAATACGCTCTCTAGTGACACCAAAAGCCTCTCCTACTTCCTCTAGGGTACGAGGTCTATTGTCGTCTAGTCCATATCTCATACGGATGACCTTCTCCTCTCTAGGAGTGAGTGTCTTGAGCAAATCTAGCAACTGTCCCCTCAACATCTTCGAGCCGACGGCATCAGTAGGTGATGGAGATTTGTCATCTTCGATAAATATCGCTAGAGTGCTATCCTCTTCGTCTCCTACTGGAGTCTCTAGTGATATAGGATCTTGGGCGATACGCTGTATCTCAAGCACTTTGTCTACCGTAGTAGACATAGCCTCGGCTATCTCCTCTA
>JAGBSX010000045.1 GCA_017631635.1 Clostridia bacterium
AGATTCCACGACCACGCATCTTTAGTTATGACTGGTGGTGAAGTTTCAAGTGATAAGGCAAATGCACTCTTCCTTAACAACAACTCTGCATCAATCACAGGTGGTGAAATCACAGGTGACTTCGGTTATAGCGGTGGTCTTGGCCTCGTAATCGGCGAAGCAACAATTAACGGCGTAATCAACTACAACCTTGGTACTAACCACAACACAGCATACCTTGCTACATCATTCAATGGCTTTAAATTTACCATAAACGAAAGTGCTACTAACTTTGCGAACTTCAACTTTAAGCCAGCAGATGGTTACGTTTATACTGAAGGTGATGAAGATAAACTTGTTTGCTTGAACGATGGGTATTCCACTTATTGGGATGCTACTACTGGCACTTTCCGCTTACAAGTTAAATAATTAGTGTTTATATTGAATGAATACTAATTGTGGATTATTTGTATCTTAGATTTGGGTTATTCAGTTTTGTGACGTTTATATTTTTACTAGATAAAAGAATATTCCTGAATTAAAGATAAAAAATGACAGATTGCGATTTGTAATCTGTCATTTTTTGTTTATAAGTTTAGAAATTTTTCTATTGACTTTCCCGTTGACCAAAGTCGTTTTGCATAAAGGGAAACAAAACAGCTTAACGTGTGGTTTTACGCTTGGAGAGTATATCCGTAGAAGAAGATTAACGCTTGCAGGAAACGATTTATTAAGCAAGAAAATGAAAGTTATTGACGTGGCTTTCAAGTACGGATATGAAACACCTGAAAGTTTTTCCCGTGCCTTTTATAAATTTAACGGTATAATGCCGTCACAAGTGAAAAACGGTTGTTCCGTAAAATTCTTTTCTCGTCTTTTCGTTAAACCTGATTTTATTGGAGGAATTGAAATGACATATAAAATTGAAGAGAAATCTGAAATTATTTTAGTTGGCTACAAAAAACGATTTACGGGTGTTCCCTACGGCGAAGAGCGCATAAAACAAGAAGAAGCGTTTTTAACGTCAACACGTGCAAAACAATGGCTTTTAATTGGAGCATTTTGCGATTATTCTACCGATTATATGGTAATCACAAACATTGATGACGACGGTTATGATTTTTACGTTGCGTATAAATTGGACGAAAGTAGTGGCGATGCATTGGCGTCCTAATGGTGAATGGGTAAAAGAACGATATGCACTACAGTAAAACAGGCAGAATATTTTAATTGCTCTACTTATCGCAAGAAAAAGAAGAAGTATTGCACGTCGCATCAAATAACGGCTCACGCTGCTTTGGCTCTAATTCAAAACGATTTGCAATACACCGTTAAATTTGCAAATAAGTATAAGGATGAGTTTGTAAATATTCTTAAACGGAGCACCGATGCAAGAAGTAAACGAGAACTAACCACCGCTATAACCGAAAAGGAAGAAACGGAAAAACGTATTGTGGAACTCGATAAAATAATCCAAAGCCTTTATGAAGATAAGGTTGCAGGAAAAATCTCCGAAGAGCGCTATATAAAAATGAGCGATAATTATGAAGTCGAACAAAAAGCCTTAAATGAAAAGTTAAGTCGCGTAAAGGCGGAAATAGAAAAAGCCAAAACACAATATGATAACATACAAAGGTTTTTGGCTATCGTTAAAAAATATAGTGATTTTGACGAATTGACACCTGAAATCTTACGAGCATTCGTAGATAAGGTTATTATTCACGAAAAAGTAAAGGTTGACGGACGTTACGTTCACACAATAGAAATTATTTACAACTTTGTCGAAGCCATTGATTTACCTGACTTCGATAGGTTTTTAGAAGAAGAAAACTAAATAGAATGAGAAAAGGCGTGGCATCACGCCACGCCTGACTCTTAAAAAGGACAGCCTTCCCGAAAAAATCCCTTGTAGGGACTCGGTAAAGTGTGGTTTTTTGTTTTAGATATTTTTATCTTCTTGCTCTAGTCTATGTACTAGATAAGGAATTGCCTTTTCAAATTCGACACCATACGTCACACTATCAGGGGACTTTTGGGTGATATCTATACATAGTGCTGTGTAATCGGCAGCGATTTCTAGGGCTTTGAGTATATCATAACCTCTCATCATGCCTCCTACAAACGCGCTAGCAAAGATGTCTCCCGTGCCGTGATATTGAGCAGGGATACGCGAGTTGTAATACTCAAAATATTCGTCCTTAACGCTGTAATATCCCATGACGCCTATCTTATCAGGCTGATAACTAACACCTGTCAAAACGGCGATTTTTGCTCCTAGACCAGTTAGTCTACGTAGTATTGATTTGATGTAATCTCTAGAATATCCACAAGGGATATATTCTTCATCCAACATATAGCAAGCCTCGGTTAGATTTGGCAATATTATGTCGGCATTAGCGCAAAGTTTCGCCATATTATGCGCAAATTCTACTGTAAATCCTGTGTACAACTTGCCATTGTCAGCCATAACAGGGTCTATTATTTTTAGGCAATTTGAAGATGCAAAATCATCAAAATATTCTTTGACGATAGATAGTTGTCTCTCGCTACCTAGATAACCTGTATATATAGCATCAAATTTAAAATTTTCTTTTAGCCAATGAGCCTTTATAGGTTGCATGTCGTCTGTTAGGTCGGTAAATGTAAAGCCACTAAACATAGTATGAGTGGACAATGTAGCGGTTGGCAATACGCATGCCTCGACACCATATACGGAGATGACGGGGAGCGCTACTGTCAGAGAACATTTGCCCAGACAAGAAATATCTTGTATAGTTACAATTCTCCTCATATGTACCTCCAAAAAAATTATTGATTAATTTTACCATACTACATATTTATTTTGCAACTAAATGAATAATTTTTTTTGTATTAATATAAAAAAGGCTATGGAAAATTCCATAGCCTTTTATCATTTGCCGATACGATTAATCGTCGTATTTGGTTGTCCTGTCAATGTCCTTATCATTTGATTTTATACCAGTTGTATCCTTGGTAGCATAATCTGGGATATCGGCAGGTTTGTGAGATTTAATCTTTTTCTTCATCTTTGGAGATATCTTCTTGATGAATACTATCACTAGTACTGCTATGATGATAGCGCCTAGTAGACACTCTACTGCAATTATTAGCACTTGAGTCCAATCTATTTCGCTAGTTGATGAATCGTCTTTATTGTCACTATCGCTGTCACTATCGCCATCTTCATTTGCCAAAGTTATAGCATAAGTGAAGTTGTCTTGAAGTGCATTGCCTTCGTCAAACATCTCCTCAGTAATAGCAGAGATATATACGTTGTCAAATGCTGCCCAACCCATAGTGTAATAACTTGTATCAGCCTTGGTATTGTCGCTCTCCAATACCTTATATTCGCCTAGACCTAGAGAAAGATTTATATCCTTTTCGGTGTTAGCGACTGCTAGGTAATAGGTATAAGTGGTCCATCCGTCGTTAGATACTATCGCATTGTTGGTAGCCTTGTCAGACATATAGTATGGCTTATCGCCGACTTGTAGATATATCTCAGCGCCATTATTAGCATTAGTACCTGCTAGTATGGTCTTGACATCTACCGATACCTTGTAGTAAGTATTAGCAGATAGAGTGTAAGAATTGCTCTTATAAGCGTAAGCAGTAGGTTGCTTGTTATAAATTATCAAGCATGAGTTGCCGGTACAAGCAGGACCTTTTTCGCTATCTGACAAGAAATAGGTGCGTATAGTATCTACTTCCGTCATATTTGTACTGGATTGTATCTCTGTGCTACTTAGATAAGTAGATGCGATTGTAGCATTTTTGCTAAATACACCTGATACTGTATAATCATAACCGTCTGGTGCTTTGCTAACAGATGATCCGTCAAAGTTTACTGCTGAGAAAGGAGCGTCTTCGCCTTCGGCTGAATAATCGTTCTCAAAACCGTCAGTCTTAAACTCTATTAACATTGAGGTAGCCTTGAGGTCTGCCCACTTAGTTAGAGATGTGGATGCTACTAGATCGTTTGAGAATGATAGGGAGTAATCCTTGACCTCTCTCACGTAGTCAAACTTCATGTCAGTATCGGCTATTATAGAATCTGTAATGTTGCTAATGTGAACGTTGTCTACTAGCATAATACCAGACGTCAAATCGCTATACATGTCACCAGTTTTAGCATCAGAACCTAGTCTAAAGGTAATATCTATCGTAGTGTCTGTCAATCCAGTCTCTACAAACAAGTAGTAAGTTATCCAACCTTCGTTAGCATTTTCGCTAGACTTGGTATTAGATATTTCGTATGTTCTAGAGTTTGCCTCGCTGTCTATGATGACGTAAGCCTTGCCGTTGAGATCTTCAGCCCATACGCTAAACTCTATCTCGTAGTAAGAGTTTGCAGTTAGGGTGATGTTGGATTGCTTATAACCATATACGGTGGCTATAGGATTGTAGATTAGTAGGGCATATCCACCGTTATTTACTACAGGTGTAGCGCCGTTATTCTTGGCTATATCTATAGGATTGGTGATAGATGGGAACATAGTATTCCACAATGAACTATTGATAATACCAGAATTGCTTTGACCGTCCACGTAGTCGGAGAAGTTGACACTTGTCCAAGTGGATGGGATAGCAGGTGAGAGCAAATTGCCGTTTGCATCTAGTTTGCTATCGCTAGTCAATGGCTTGTTGGCATTGGCAACGTCAAAAGTATATGACTTGTCCAAATCTATATCGTTAAAGGTGTCATTTGCTAGTACGGTGGTCTTGTTGGTATAAGTAGTCAAGAATGAATACTTACCTGAGAGAGCACTAGTAGTAGCAGAGGTATAAGCACTAGAAGTTGTCTTGCGCATATTGAAACATGATAGATATACGCTACCCTCTAGTAGTCCGTCACTATTTGTCTTTGTACCCTCACCAAATATAACCTTGATAGATACTGACTTGTCCTCTAGTTGATTACCTCTGATATAGAAGTATAGAGTTGTCCAATCTTCATTATTAAACTTGGTTATGGAGGATAGGGTGTTGCCTTCGTCGTCTATGAGAGCAAAGGTAATACCTGCGTCGCTATCTATACCAGAAGTACGTGCATAGAAAGCAAGTTCGTAGCAAGTATTCTTGGTGATAGTGATGTCGTCGTTGTAGGTAAGAGTATAGGCGATAGGTTTGATGTTGGTTAGACCTATTAGACCTATATTCTCGTGATATGGTATCGCTGGGATTGTATCGTCGGCGACTATATCATCATAGGATTTAGCAAATTTGCTAGCGACTAGAGTCTCATCTGTATAGCCTACGTCACCTAGTTCGCCAGTCCAATTAGATATAGATAGCATATCTGATATGCCATCAAGTAGTAGATTTGGATAAACGTATGAGTAGATTGCAGTTGTTTCATCTGCTACGGCACTTTCGTATTCACTAGCAGAGACGTTTGGAGTGCACTCAATCATATCGATAAAGGCTCTACCTTGAGAACGGTTTGCAGTATCGGTAGATGATGATGCTTTACCAAACCAGAAATACAATCTCACGTCGTTATAACGCATAGACTCTGATGATAGGTAGATAGTGTACTTCTCCCAAGCACCGTTGGTATTGATACTCAATACTTCTTCTTCTCCTACGTTGACGTAGACGTTGGCTTTACCTGTGTTGCCTTCGTGTTCTACGGTCTTGACAAAGAAGGTAATCTTATAATAACTATTCTCATTTAGTCTAATAGCAGTATCTTTGTTGTAATAAGCATATGCTAGGTCAGACGTGGTCGAACTAGATATGCATAGTACGTTTTTATCATCAGTAATAGATGCTACCTCGGTAGCCACGCCAGGATTGGTGAAAGAATAGGTGGTTTCAAAATTCTCATCACTAGTGTCTATGACACCCTTGCTGACAGAAGAGTAAGAGCCTTCGTACTTAGTACCAAATGCGACAGGTGTCTTAAACTTGGCAGTAGTAGTGGTAGCGCTAAAGTTACCGTTTTGTACTATAAAATCAAGCGCTATGTCTTTGTCTGCACTATTGTATAGGGTAGCGTCTGCATTACCATCATTGTCGGTAAGTTTTTCAAACTTGGCGCTATCAAAGAAAGCATAACCTGTGGATATATTACCGCTGGTAGTAGTACCTTTACCTAGAGAAAGTTGGACGTATACTACACGAGAATCTATAGCATTAGTACGGATATAATATACTACTTGCTCCCACTCGCCATTGGTGTCGATACCTTTGGCAGTCGTGTCACCGTAAGCGATATCTGACTCAATGTATTTGGTAGAGCCACCTGTAGAGGTAATGCGTACGTATGCACCTGCACCTTCGAGGTCAACAGTCTTAACCCAAACGGAGAACTTATAATAGGAGTTCTTGTCTAGAGAGAAAGACTTGTTGGAGGTATAGTTGTATACCGTACCCTTGTCAGCATCTGTCTCAGTACGCTTGAGGTTGTTAATCATAAGCACGTAGTTGTCTGAGCCTTGCTTGTTGTTAGTGCCCAACTTGTCAGATATGGTAGCATCTGTATTGGTGACGTCTACTACACCAGCATTTACGTATTTGTAGATTTGGTTGCCGTCGTCATCTTTGGCATGAGGAACGTCCTCTGTGCCTGTCCAAGCAAGAGGTGCTAGCAAGGTAGTGCCGTCTAGCGAAGAATTCTTTATAAAATCTCCGTCATATTCTGTCACTACTTGTGATTCGTCATTGTCATCACCGTCATCAGTAGGGGCGCAGGCAACGATACTAAAACAAAGTGCCAATGCCAAGAGCAAAGTTAGCAACAATCGTGGTAATGTGTTAAAAGAGTTTCTGTTCATCTATAAACCACCTTATAATAAATTCATCTATCATATTATGTACACGCTCGTGCGCACGCACACGCACAAATATATAACAAAATTATTTTAATATATATTTGAAAAATAAGCAAACGTTTTTGAGTTAAAAAATTCTTAAATAATAAAATATCTTCGATTTGTTCATAATATCCGTATGCAAAAAAGTTGTTTTTTCAAAATAAGCGTAATTAAAAAGATTATTTTAATAGTGTTAGGCATGTTTGTAGGTGTTGCCAACGGTCTATTTGGTAGTGGTGGAGGTATGATTGCCGTGCCTGCTCTAAAGTACGTGTCGGGACTAAATCAAAAAAATGCGCAAGCGACTGCTATAGCCGTAATATTACCTGTGAGTATCATAAGCGCATTAGTTTATATACTAGGTGGCAAATATGACTTGATGCTTGGCGTATACGTGGGTGGAGGCGCGATACTAGGCGCTGTACTAGGAGCGTTTGTCTTGTCCAAGTTGTCAAACAAAATTTTGTCGATACTATTTTGTCTATTGATGATAGCAGGAGGTATCAAGATAATATGCAGTTAGATATATTATTCAAGATACTCGCGGGGGTATTGGGAGGAGTTATCAGCGGTATGGGTATGGGTGGAGGCACTTTGTTGATACCTATACTCACTATATTTTTGGATATATCGCAACCAATTGCACAATGCGTCAATTTAGTTAGTTTTGTACCTGTGGCGATAGCATCTTTGATAGTGCATATTAAAAATAAACTTGTAAAATTTGACGATATATTATATTTAATCGTACCATCTGTCATCACAGGGGTATTGTCATCAATTTTGATGATGAATATCGACAAAGATACTTTGAGATTTTGGTTTGGCATTTTTTTAATCGTTCTCGGAGTATGGATAGGAGTGCAAAGCATTTTTTTGGACAAATCAAACAAAAAATAAAATCCAACGTGCGTTGGATTTTTATTAGTTAGCGGATAGATATTTTAATAGTGCTTGACACCCTCTATTGACGTCTTGGTAGGTTGTCTCAAAGTTTCTAGTGTACCAAGGGTCTGATACGCTTTTGCCCTTTTCTTCGGTGTAGTCCATTAGCAGTTTGATTTTTTGCTCTGGGTCTCCACCATATATAGCAGTGGCGTTGGTTATATTTGATTTATCCATACATACTATCAGGTCAAATTTGTCGTAGTCTGATTTCGTTGTACGTCTAGCACGTTTGGTCGTATCTACTTGGATACCGTGTGAGGATAGGGTAGCGACAGCCATGTAGTATACTGGCTCGCCACTTTCTTCATAAGAGGTCGCTGCAGACTCTACGTATATG
>JAGBSX010000046.1 GCA_017631635.1 Clostridia bacterium
ACAATCCTCTCACCATGACTGAGGATATAGTCATACCTACTCCTGTCAAGACTGGATATAATTTCGTAGGTTGGAAGGTCAACGATGCTGAGGATACTGTAGATAGTTATACTATCGCTAGTGGCTCTACTGGAGACGTATCTCTAGTAGCAGTATGGACTGCAGCTACCTACACCATCACTTATGATCCTAATGGTGGTACTGTATCATCTGCTACCCAATCCGTAGTATACGGTGAGCCGTACTCACTACTCATACCTACTCACTCTGACCCCACCAAGGAATTCTGGAGATGGGAGATAGAGGGTACTGGTGTCGCTACCTCAGGTGTATGGAAGATAGATGGTGACGTCACCCTAGTAGCCGAATACAAAAACGTGCAACTAGCAGTCGGTACCGACGGCAGGACTCAGGCTATCTGGGAAGGTGTATATGGTAATGCCGGATACGTTATCTACGCAGGTAATTCTACTACTGATAGATACGTCTACACCAAGAATATATTTGATGGTGATAGCGAGGGCGCTTCCTTCAAACTAGATGCTTGGCCTGTCTCTACCAACGATCCATCAAAAGAGTCCAACTATCACCCATTCAAGGTAAATGGTGCTGATCCTAATGGTACTATCGTATCTCAATTTAATGACCAGACGTATTTTGTTAGAAATGATACTACATCTAGTGCTGGATTGTATTTGCCAGGTGACTACCAAATCAACAAATATATAGCAAAGTCATCTTCAAATGCAGCCCCATCAGCAGTAGCATTCTACGTGCCAGAGACTGCTCTAACCAACTCTACCACAGGTACTATCTACGTATCTATGTACGTACCAGGTGAGAGTGCTACCCATAGTGCAGGGGCTACCACTACTGTCAAGATGGTATACTCACCTAGTGAGGATATCGTAGACCTCGCTCCTAAAGCACTAAACGGTGGTAGTGATACCAACAATCCAGGTGGTCTACTATTTAATAACTCCGATAAAACAACTCCCAGCTCTCCTAGCGCAACTTTGGTTGATAGCCAAATCAAGACCTTCGCCGAAGGCGAGGCCAATGGCGTATACTACACCTTCGCTATCAACAAGGCAGGTTACTACGCTATCCAAAATATCGATACAGTAGAGAGAGGTACTTGGTCTGGTATATTCTTCGATTACGAGAAGCCTGTAATACGCGAGAACAATAGCCAATACGTATCACACAAGGTCGGTGATCCTAATGCTTATGCATACTATGGTGCAGATGCTTGGTTCTACCTAGCAACTACTGCTACCGCGGGTAACGTCGGATCAGGACACTATATGGTATCTTCCAACATTATCAAGAACAAGACTACCGGTGAGATGGTCAATGGCGAGAGCAAAGGTATCAGTGCTGTAATAGCTACTAGATCAGGTAAAGATATCGACAGGACTATATTGCTAGACGTGGCTAACAAGGAGGATTATGCCCTAGACGGTATGATCACTAGCCTAGGTGCTGTATCCGACACATATCGTAATAATTATACAGCTGATTGGTATCCTATCCGTCCAGATGGCTACCAGAGGCAACCTCAGATTGCAGGTGCTGCTGCTACACAAAATGGTGGATGGGCATTCACGCTAGATGCAGATGCTTTCGCAGAGCATGAGGCTGTCTACGTCACCTTTGAGGATACTTTGCGAACTGACAATCCTACTGAGCCATTCACTTACTATGCTAGGTTGTATGCAGGCTGGTATCTAAATCTACAAGGTACTGATTACACTGCTACCGAAATTAAGTTGATAGACAGCGTAGATATCAAGGATGTAGAGAACAATCAGGCAGTATACGTGACCTTCAAGATTACTGCTCCTGGTACTTATACCTACAATGCTCGCACAGGTGTAGACAGACCTAATATGACTGCTATATACTTTGACTACGACGAGCCAAATCTAGAGGCTACTCGTAACGTCGTTGTCACGGCAGACGAAGGCGCTAGCGTAAAACCTCCTGAGGTCATCACCGTAGGTGAGGCTGCAGAGACCTTCACCGTAGCAGCTAATCCTGGATACAAACTATCTACTATCACCGTAGCAGGTGTAGAGGTAGAGATTACCGATCCAGCCGAAATGACTGTCACATTGCCAGTCGTGACCGCATCTCTCAAGGGCGATCTAGAGATAAAAGTCACCACCGAGGAGGTCACCGTAGCAGAGATCGAGTCTTATCTACTAGTAGACGAAACTCTATACGTGACTGCTAGCACTCTAGCAGAAGCAGACGAGTTTGGTATCGAGTGGAATGGCACGAAGTACCCAGCAGATGATGAGACTAAGGACGGGTTCTTCTACACGGCTATACCAGGTGTAGTCGCAGGTGAGAACACCTTCCGTCCATACATGACAGTAGATGGTGACACTCTATATGGTGCTTACGTCACCGATACCTTGAAAGAGAGCAACGGCAAGACTCATACCCCAGACGTATTTGGCAACGTATACTTCGGCGATTACAAAGACGCAGACGGAGTCCCACACGAGAGCACCCTATTCATCATAGGTATGATCAACGGTGTAGTATTCGGAAGCGCTGAGATCGTAGAGGTAGGTGTCACCTTCACTTTGTGGAATGGCACGAATGGCACAAACAAGGTAATCACCCAAGAACTAGACGTAGACAAAGTCAAACTTGCTAATTACACTATCAGCGACAAGAACTTCGGTTTCGCTATACTCAATATGGATACTGCATACAGCATCAGCAGTTTCAAGGTATTCATCAAGTACGCAGACGGCGATGTAGTCAAGAGTGCAGCTTATGATATCGAGTTCGTTGACGGCACTTACGCAATCAGACAGCAGACTAATGATTAGTCTCTAGCAACGCAAAGTGTTGCAGCTAAACAACAAAAAATCAGGTCGACTAGTTCGACCTGATTTTATTTTCCCCAATACTTTTTATTTTCTCCAATACTTTATGATTGGATTACTTCGGTCGCTACTCTCCCTCGTAATGACAAGTAGTATGTCATTGCGAGCGATAGCGTGGCAATCCCTACCGTCATTGCGAGGACTTTAGTCCGTGGCAATCTACGAGATTACTTCGGTCGCTACTCTCCCTCGTAATGACAAGTAGTATGTCATTGCGAGCGACACAGGTATATGTCATTGCGAGCGATAGCGTGGCAATCCCTACCGTCATTGCGAGGACTTTAGTCCGTGGCAATCTACGAGATTACTTCGGTCGCTACTCTCCCTCGTAATGACAAGTAGTATGTCATTGCGAGAGGTCATAGACCTCGTGGCAATCTTTCTCTAATGTCCTCAACCTTGCCATAGGCAAGATTTTATCTAGCGTATGCTAGATTTCATCACGATAGTGATTTTATCTGACTCTAGTCAGATTTCATTGTAAACAAAAAGCGACGATTTCTCGTCGCTTTGTTTACCCTATTAGATGTACTGCATATCCTACTGCTAGTGCAAATATCATTACAAATGATATGACAAATGCATTTTCTTTGACTGACTTGTGTCCCCTAAGGAGCATCACCATACCTAGTCCTGCATTTGCACACAATCCTGTGAGCAACGCACCGTACGTGATACCTCCCATAGTGTACACCTCCACCAGCGCTATACTAGATGCGCAGTTGGGTATCAGTCCTACCAGGAGTGCTACTAGTGGTTGATATGCGTAGCCACTCTTTAGAAATTCTACTATATTGCTCTCGCCTATATAATAGATTAGCATACCCATCACTAGATTGACTGCTAGTATAAATGCTAGTATCTTGAGTGAGTGTATGAGTGGGTGTAGGTAATTAAATTCGTGCTCGTGTTCGTGATGGCAACACTCTGGCTTGGCGACTGCGACAGCGTGATTTCCTTCGCTATGTTCGTGCCTATGAGTGCGATTTATCGTGAGGAAGAGAATATTCGCTAGGTATCCTGCCACTATGCCTAGTACTAGTTTGCTAACTATTAGCATGAGCATAGTAGTGATATTGCCACCTGCTAGTAGTAGTGGCAATGCCTCGTCTGACGTGGCTATATATACCGCTACGAGTGCGCCTACTGATATCTTGCCTTTGGCAAATAGTTCGGTAGATGCTACGGATATGCCACATTGAGGTATGATACCCATACCAGCACCGACTATCGGGGAGAGTTTGCCTTTGAGTAGGGCATTGTTCTCTAGCCTAATCAGGTGCTTGTATTCTATGAGTTCCATTAGATAGTACACCATCACTATCACCGGGGCTGACTTGAGTGTGTCTACCACGGCGTCTATGATGACGT
>JAGBSX010000047.1 GCA_017631635.1 Clostridia bacterium
TAGCCTTGTCAGGCAAAAATCTATCCGTGATATATCTATCCGACAATTCGGCAGCAGCCTTCAATGCCGAATCTGTGATGCGTACTTTGTGATGAGCCTCATACTTATCTCTGATACCCATCAATATAGCAATCGTCTCGTCTAGCGTAGGAGGATCTACCATCACAGGTTGAAATCTTCTCTCTAGCGCAGCATCTTTCTCTATATATTTGCGATACTCGTTGAGAGTGGTAGTACCTATAGTCTGCAATTCACCTCTAGCGAGCATAGGCTTGAGTATATTAGCCGCATCCATAGCGCCCTCTGCTCCGCCTGCACCTACTATGGTGTGTATCTCATCTATAAATAGTATAGTGTCTCCAGATGATTTTATCTTGTTAATAGTGTCTTTGAGCCTTTCTTCAAATTCACCCCTATACTTCGTACCTGCTACTAGACTACCCATATCTAATGAAAATATCTTCTTGCCTTTGAGCATATCAGGGACTAATCCTTCTACTATGCGTTGTGCTAGCCCCTCAACGATAGCCGACTTACCTACACCTGGCTCGCCGATAAGTACAGGATTGTTTTTGGTACGGCGACTCAAAGTTTGGATAATGCGCTCCACTTCGTCGTCTCTACCTATGATAGGATCGTATTTGCCAGCTTTGGCTCTAGCCGTCATATCCACACCCAATTTGAGCATCTCCTCGTCTATACCTTCGTTTGTCTCGGTATCTACTCTCTCATCATTTGGAGTTTTGGTGTAATTGCTCAAATTATTGCGCACGTCCTCATTGTCGCTAGATGGATTGACAAATGACTCTGGATCTATACCTTCACTACGCATAAATCTCACAGCCAAACTATCTCTTTCGTTGAGTAGTGCAACAAATATGTGTTCGCTGTCTATATAGCCGTTTGAAGTCTCTTGCGCTAATTGCATAGCATTGTTAAAGACTCTCTTCATACGAGGAGACATAGATACTGTAGTAGAGAAGTCTTTGTTGAAAAGTTTTTTCATCTTTTCGGTAGTCAATCCCCTATCCGTCAAGATGCGGGACACTACGCTATTGACACTAATTAGTCCATACAGCATATGCTCCGTACCTAGTACGCCTCCCGTCTTTGATGCTATATCTTCTGCTTTTTTAATAGCCTGCAAGGCCCTTTCTGTAAATTTCTCTTTCATCTTGATTACCTATCCTTAATTATTTCAAGTTTTGCCTGATATATTCTGCTCTATATTTATCTCTCTCTTCTGGAGTCATAGGTTGTCCTTTGACCTTAGTCAAAGATGCAGGTTGGCACATTACGCTCAACTTATCTAGCGTAGATATATCTGCCTCTATCACACCCATTTGCGCTCCCATCTTGACTAATGCTATAAGTTCCATACACTCATCTGACGATAGTCTATAAGCATTGGTTAGAGTGCCCTTGGCTCTCCACACCCTATCCGTGATACCATCTCTATCTGCACCTAGTAGAGCCTCTCTAGCCTGTATCTCTGCCTTGATAGTAGTATTGACTATATCTGCTAGTCTCTTGAGGATATCTTCTTCGGATAATCCGAGCGTAATCTCATTTGATAGTTGGTACATATACCCTTTGGTATCGCTACCTTCTCCAAATACTCCTCGCACAGTCAAGCCCATACGTTGCACAGTCTTGACTAGTTTTGCGATATTGTTGGTCATGGTGAGTGCTGGCAAAAACATCATCACAGACGCTCTCATACCAGTACCCAAGTTGGTAGGGCAAGCCGTCAAGTATCCTAATTTGTTGTCATAGGCTATATCTACGTTCTTGGACAAAGTATCCTCGTACTCTATCGCTTTGCGATACGCCGTGTCTAGATCGTAGCCTGAGACTATGCTCTGTATACGATAATGGTCTTCTTCATTGATCATCACGGATACAGTCTCGTCTTTGCTGATGATAATCGCACCGTTCGTATTGTTGACAGTCAAGTCACTACTTATCATATGTCTCTCTACTAGAGTATTTTTGTCCACGTCGCTAAGTGTAGATATACGATAAAAATCATATTCAAACAATGCCTTGGCTGTACTCTCTGCACCTTTCATGACTACGCTAAAGGCTCTCTCATCTTTGAGTCGTGCAGGAAATGGTACGTGTGCTACGTTTCTCGCCAGTCTCACTCTAGAGGTGACTACTATATTATCATTTGTCATATTTGTCCCTCCCCTGTACTCAACGCTCTGATTTGGTCTCTAATAGAGGCTGCTTTTAGATAATCTTCTTGGTCAATAGCCTCCTTTAGTTGTAGTTTGAGAGATTCTATTTGACTCTCTACGGTAGGAGTTGTCTCGCTAACCTCTGCAGATATGATATTCTCTCCCAGTTTGCGCCCTACGTGTGTAGAGGCTGGTTGTACTCGGCTAATCATACTGGCCACCATAGATGCAAATGCCTCATAGCAATCCGAACATCCTAGATATCCTTTGGTCGCAAATTCGTGGGCTGTCATACCACAGGTATGACAAACTCTAGATGGTGCGTGCGTATTTGACAAGTTGGGAGTATATAGCGAATCAAACATAGAAGATGGATTGGAGAACAAGTCATCATAATCTCTAGCACAATCTTGGCATAGATACATCTCCATCTTCTTGCCATTGATACTCTTCTTGATATGTACTGTGGCTGTTTTCTTTTTACATTTTTCACATAGCATAAGTTCCTACCTCCTTATCTACTCAATCTCAATAATAATTGCTTGATAATATCTGCCCTCACGACGGGTGCATTTACTCCTGCTTGCGCTAGCGCCCTATCGCTAATAGAAGTCGCTAGTAGTAGCCTAGCATCTTCTCGTATATAGCCTGCTCGTTGCAAATTCTCCAATACGTAATTTGCTTGAGCCACACTCAATCTATCTCCTATCATCTTGGATATACTCTCGAGCATATCATCAGTGGTGAGCCTGTACACCTTGATACAGCCTCCACCACCACGCTTGCCCTCTACGGCGTATCCCCTCTCTTGGGTAAAACGTGTAGATAATACGTAGTTGATTTGGCTAGGAGCACAACTAAAATAATCGGCGAGTTCTCTACGCGACAACTCTATCATGGCATCTGCACCGATATTCGCCAATATAAATTCTTCGATAATATCACTAATATTAGCCATAGTCTTCTCCTTGTATTGCATTTTTGTCAAAATTTACTTTGACTTTCTTTGACCTTAGATATATTATAAATCCTCAAAATGCTATTTGTCAATGCTTTTTTGAAATATTTTTGTCAATTTTTTGTATATATAGTTTATAAATGAATATATAAATCTTATTATTAAGTTATATCCCAAAATCTTATTCTTCATGACTTGAATACAATAAAAAAGCAGTCGTGCGACTGCTTGATTTTATAAATTGTCTATTATTGAGAGTATATCAATAGCATTATCTACTATACAAGGCGCTCCGTATGAGACTAGTTGGTCTTTGGTACTAAATCCCCACGATACTGCTATCATCTGCATACCTGCATTGATGGCGAAGTTGACGTCTGCCCTGCCATCTCCTATCATAACTATATCACTAAGTGGCATATTCATAACCTCGGATACGTACTCTCCTGCTCTCACGTCAGGTTTGACAGGGACGTCTTCTCTACCACCTGTGACGGTAGCGAAAGTGATATCTGGAAATATCCTCCTGATAATCTCCTGGGCATCAGGCTCAGGTTTGTTGGTAAGCACGGATATAGGCACGTCTCTCCTATTTAACTCACGAAGTAAATCGTGAACACCTACGTATGCTTTGGAATTGAGAGTAAGCACGTCTAAGTAATGTCTTCTATATCTAGCGTATACTCTATCTAGGATATCCTTATCATCAGTACCTACTGCATCCTTGATAAGTCTCTTAGCACCATTACCTATCATAGCCACTACTTGAGGGATAGAATAAGTAGTCAAGCCTTCGTCCTCTAGGGCTCTATTTAGTGCTATCGCTATATCTTGCGCCGTATCTATGAGCGTTCCGTCCAAATCAAATATAATGCCTCTCATATCAAATCTTTTGTCTAAGGTAATTTAGAAACTCCTCTCTTAGTTCTGGTCTCTCGAGGGCAAAATCTACAGTTGCCTTGAGGAACCCTAATTTGTCACCGATATCATATCTCAATCCTTCAAATTCGTAGGCAAATACACCTCCGTCTCTCGCAATAGCGTCTATTGCATCCGTGACGTACAATTCTTTGCCTGGTTGTGGCTTGAGTTGAAGTATTCTGTCGTATATCTCGCTAGTGAGCACGTATCTGCCCATAGATGCTAGGCGTGATGGCGCTTCTGCCAAGGTTGGCTTTTCGACAAATCCTAGCATTTCGCTATATCTGCCCTTGGTCATACCGACCTTGCATATGCCGTACTTGGACACGTCCTCATCTCTTACCTTTTGCACGCCGACTATAGTCTTGCCAGTAGTGTCGTAGGCATGGATAAGTTGTGCTGTACAAGGGACTTCTTTGTTGACTATGAGGTCATCTCCGTATAGCATAGCAAATGGCTCGTTGCCGGTGAAAGACCTCGCTTTCATAACTGCATCTGCAGACCCTTTCATCTCTTGTTGGCGAACGCATACGACGTTTGCCATACTTGCTATCTCCTTGACTAGTTGAAGTTCTCTATCCTTGTGTGCTGATGAGAGTATCATCTCCAACTCAGGCGCTCTATCAAAATAATCTTCGACTGCCTTCTTGCTACGTGAGGTAATCAACAAAATATCTTGAATACCACTATCAACTATCTCCTTGACTATATAGTGTATAGTAGGAGTGTCGACTATAGGCAGTATCTCCTTGGCCATAGCCTTGGTGGCTGGCAAAAACCTAGTGCCAAATCCTGCTACAGGTATGATAGCCTTCTTAACCTTCATAAATTCCCCCAAAAAATACTTTATTTATTCAATTATACTCCTTCTTGCGAGAAAATGCAAATAATAATCGCGAAATCTATACAATTAGACAACTTTATACTACGTAAATATACCATTTTTGTCACAATAGGTAAAAGTACCAATAATTATCCTTGATTATACGAGAAAATGTGGTATAATAATTATATGGATAAGGTAATATTGCATTGCGACCTAAATAATTTTTATGCCTCGGTAGAGATACTCACCAACCCTTCTCTACAAGGTAAACCCGTAGCCGTGACAGGGGCTACGGAACTTCGCCATGGCATAATACTCGCAAAATCCAACGAGGCAAAAAAAATGGGTGTCAAGACAGGTGAACCTATATGGCAAGCAAGGCAAAAGTGTCCAGACCTAGTATGCGTACAACCTCATCACAAACTTTATGAAAAGTATAGCAATATAGTGTATGAGATATATACTAGATTTACTGACAAAATAGAGAGATTTGGTATAGATGAGTGTTGGCTAGACGTCACTCATTCGCAAAAATTATTTGGAGATGGTGGGACTATTGCCAATACTATTAGAGAAACGGTATACAATGAAACAGGACTAACTATATCCGTAGGAGTTTCTTTTACCAAAACTTTTGCAAAACTTGGCTCTGATTTAAAAAAACCATATGCTACCACACTCATACCTAGAGATAGTTTTAGAAGAATTATATGGAAATTGCCTGCCGAAGATATGATGGGCGTAGGCAGAAATATGAAAGGGGCTCTATCCAAATTAAACATAAAAACCATAGGGGATTTGGCTAGGGCGGATAGAAATATGATGCTCACTACGTTTGGTGTGATAGGACCTACTCTAGTAGATATCGCCAACGGTATAGGAGATGACGAAGTAGCAGATATGGACAACGTAGATGCTCCTAAAAGCATAGGAAACGGAGTCACCCTATCACATGATTTGGACAGTATAGATAACGCTACCCCCGTCATATATTCACTCTCCGAATCTATATGCTCGAGATTGCGCAAACACAACCTCTTGGCTAAGGTAGTCCAACTAACTATACGAGACGCTTCTCTGTCATCATACAATCGACAATGTCTGCTCCCACACGTCACGGATAGCGCCTCTATAGTAGGCAAAACTGCTCTAGAACTGCTAAAGACTTCTCACGATTTTAGCAAATTACCACATATAAGAACTCTGACCGTGAGACTCACCAACCTAGTAGGGTGTGGCGAAGTCGTGCAAGAGTCTATATGGGACGTCAACAATGAAAAATCTAGCAACCTAGAACACAATATAGACAAAATAAGAGAAAAATTTGGATACAATATCATCAAAAGAGGTGTATTAGTCAATCATAGTGATCTCGAAGAATATTATAGAGATGATGAATAGCCCTTATTTTGTTTTACATATTTGCAAAAAAGTGGTATAATCAATAGCAATCGTGAGGTGACCAAATGAAATATTGGCAAATATCCAAAGAAAACATCATAGAGAATGAAGTACCTACACCCGAAAGACAAGAGGGTGAAATTAAGGTGCGCATCGCTCGTGCCGTGATGAGTTCGTCGGATCTAAATCTATACAAAAATTCCCACTCTACCACTATCCCCTGTCGTGTAGGCATAGGATATGCTGGCGAGGCTGATGAGATGAGTGGTATAGAGATAGGTACAAAGGTATTGCTAGCACCTTATCAATATAGCAAGGATGACAAAATCCTCATCAACGGAGTGGACTGCGACGGATATCTGAGAGATTTTGCCGTGATCAACCTAGATAGCGTATATACGCTACCCAAAGAAATCAAAGAAGAAGACTTGTACTTCATAGAGTACGTAGCATTGGCAATCAACGTAATAAATCAAATAAATATTGATACAGGGCATTATATAACCTTGGTAGGTATCAATAGGCTAAGCCTACTGATAGCACAATTAGCATCATATTATCAAGCCATACCTATACTCGTAGACAATTCGCAAGAGAAGATAAATCTAGCCAAAGATATGGGGCTAGACTACACCATTTGCCCAACTACCGAGGATGCCGTGGCACACATCAACTCCCTCACGGGTGGTAATATGTCTGACTTTGTAGTATATTCTGGTAGTCGTGAGGTGACTGCTGACGATATGCTCTCATATGCTCACGACGGTAGTGTGATAGTCTTGGCTACCAATAGCCCTATGATTAGTTCTAGTATTTCACTAGACGTCCTCAAACTACTAGAGAAAAATCTCAAAGTTATCACCGTCACGGAGGCTCACAAGGATATCCCTGCTGCTATCAACGCATTGGCTACAGGTACGGTAGACACTTCACATTTCGACATACTAGAGATAAAGTGGGAGGACTTCCCTCACTATCTCAAAAATTACGACTCTTATAAAATGAAAAAACTAGTCGTCAACTGCGACATGTAAAAAACAGTAATTTATGAGACTATTTTGGTGCAAAAAAATACGCTTGGGTATCAAGCGTATTTATTTTATTTCTTGAAACTATCTTTTAGTCCTACGATACGATTGTATACCATACGATCATCTGTAGAATCTCTATCTAGCACAAAGTATCCATTACGAATAAATTGATATCTATCGCCTATATTGGCATTGGTCAAGTCTTGCTCTACGTATCCATTTGACACTACCAAAGAATTGGGGTTAATACCCTCATCTGCACTAGGCATATCGTCGGTAAGCATCATATCGTATAGCCTAAATTCGGCAGGTATAGCGTGTTTTGCATTTACCCAATGTATAGTTGCCTTGACCTTGCGTGTGCATTCGCCACTCTTGGTATCAGGGTCGTAGGTACAATGTACTACTAGACCTTCTGGAGTCTCTTCGTAGCCTACGCATTTGACTATATATGCTCCCTTTAGCCTAACCTCGTTGCCTGGGTACAATCTAAAGTATTTGTGAGCAGGCTCTGCCATAAAGTCAGCACTCTCTATATACAGTTCTTTGCCAAATGGCACTTCTCTCTCACCCATATCTTCGCTGACGCCGTTTGGTATAGATACCATTTCTTCTCCATCATAATTGTCTAAGACAAGTTTGATAGGATTGACGACTGCCATACGTGTAGGACTAGTGGGCTTGAGCACCTCTCTGACACAATGCTCTAGCACAGCATAATCAGTCTCGGATAGAGACTTGGCTACGCCGGTGACGTTAATAAAATCTTTGAGCGCTTGGGCAGGATAGCCACGTCTACGCATACCTGCTATAGTAGGCATACGAGGATCGTCCCAACCTGATACAAATCCCTCTTCGACGAGTCTCTTGAGATATCTCTTGCCTAGTATAACGTTGTGCACGTTAATCTTGGCGAATTCTATCTGTCTAGATGGATTGGCAAACCAACCTACCTCTCCTGTAGACCAGTTGTACAATGGTCTACGCTCCTCAAACTCTGGTCCACACAATGAGTGCGTGACGCCCTCTATGGTGTCTAGTAGTGGAGATGCGAAGTCGTACATAGGATATATACACCATTTGTCACCAGTACGATGGTGGGTGACGTACATAATACGATATATGACTGGATCTCTCATACATAGGATAGGAGAAGACATATCTATCTTGGCTCTGAGGGTACATTCTCCCTCCTTGAACTCCCCGTTCCTCATACGATAAAATAAGTCTAGACTCTCCTCGATAGGTCTGTCGCGATATGGACTCTCCTTGCCTGGCTCAGTCAAAGTACCTCTATATTCTCTCATTTCTTCTGGAGTGAGATGGCATACGTAAGCCTTGCCCTGCTTGATGAGTTCTACTGCTATATTAAACAAATCTTCGTAGTGATCGGAAGCAAAATACTCCTTGTCCCACTCAAAACCTAGCCATTTGATATCATTTTTGATAGATTGGACATACTCATCTTTTTCCTTTTGAGGATTGGTATCATCAAAATACAAAAAACACTTGCCACCAAATCTACGCGCTATACCGAAGTTGATACAAGTAGATTTGACGTGTCCTAGATGCAAATAACCATTTGGCTCTGGAGGTACACGGGTACACACCACGTTGTCCTTGACCTTGCCAGCATCAAGGTCCTCTTGAACTAATTCTGCTATAAAGTTGTCTACAAGAGTAAATTTCTCTTCCATATCAGTCCTCTCTACGTCTAAGAGTAAAAATTTAGATTTAAATCTAAATTATCTTATAATAATTACACCAAAATTGTCAAGTAAATATGAGCAAAGTTAAAATATTGGCAAAATAAAAGCAAGGTAATGATACCTTGCTTAATTATTATTATTATTTGCTACGCTTGTCCTTGATAGCGGCTTGTGCGGCGGCTAGACGTGCAATAGGTACTCTGTATGGTGAGCAAGATACGTAGTTGAGTCCTATATTGTGACAGAACTCTACGGTAGATGGATCTCCACCATGCTCTCCACATATACCACAAGTCAATTGTGGTCTAGTCTCTCTACCGTCCTTGACTGCCATCTTCATTAGTTTGCCTACACCGATTTGGTCAACCTTGGCAAATGGATCTGATTCAAATATCTTCTTTTTGTAGTAGATATCCAAGAACTTAGCGGCGTCGTCACGGCTAAATCCAAAGGTCATTTGTGTAAGGTCATTTGTACCAAATGAGAAGAATTCTGCCTCTTTGGCTATCTCATCAGCAGTAAGGGCTGCTCTAGGTACTTCTATCATAGTACCGATTTGATACTTGAGGTCTACACCGTGCTCTTTGATGAGTTTGTCAGCAGTAGCAGATACTACGTCTTTGACGTACTTGAGCTCTTTGATTTCTCCTACTAGAGGTATCATTATCTCTGGTACAACGTTGAGTCCCTTCTTGTTGACGGCTATCGCAGCCTCAATGACTGCCTTGGTCTGCATCTCTGCTATCTCTGGATAAGTGACTGCCAAACGGCATCCTCTATGTCCTAACATTGGGTTGAACTCGTGTAGTCCATCAATAGTATTCTTGAGAGTAGCAAAATCTAGATTCATCTCGTCGGCTAGCGCTTGAATCTCACTATCCTTGTGAGGTACGAACTCGTGTAGTGGTGGATCAAGGAATCTGATAACCACAGGATAACTACCCATAGCCTCGTATAGTCCTATAAAATCATCTCTTTGCATAGGTTGCAATACGTCTAGGGCTTCTCTACGCTCCTCGACTGTGCTTGCTACTATCATACGACGCATAGCAGATATACGATCTTCGGCAAAGAACATGTGCTCTGTACGACACAATCCTATACCTTGAGCACCAAATTTGGCTGCTTGAATAGCATCTTGAGGAGTATCGGCATTGGTACGAACCTTGAGAGTACGTACTCTATCTGCCCAACCCATAAGGGTATCAAAATCACCAGAAATGCTAGCCTCTACAGTAGGTATAGCACCTGCGTAAACTTTACCAGTAGAACCGTCGATAGATATGTAATCATCAGTAGTAAAGGTCTTGTCGCCGATAGACATAGTCATATTCTCTTCGTTGATAACTATATCACCGCAACCTGCTACACAGCAAGTACCCATACCTCTAGCTACGACTGCAGCGTGAGAAGTCATACCACCTCTAACGGTCAATATACCCTCGCTGGCTGCCATACCTTCGATATCCTCAGGAGAAGTCTCTAGTCTAACTAGTATGACCTTCTCGCCTGCCTTGACTCTAGCAGTAGCCTCTTCGGCAGTAAAGGCTATCTTTCCACAAGCAGCACCTGGAGATGCTGGTAATCCTGTAGCGATTGCTTGAGCGGCCTTAAGTGCCTTGGCATCAAATTGAGGATGTAGTAGTGCGTCTAGTTGTTTAGGATCTACACGAAGTACAGCCTCCTCTTCGGTAATCTTGCCCTCTGCTACTAGGTCAACTGCTATCTTGATAGCGGCTTGGGCAGTACGCTTACCATTACGAGTCTGTAGCATAAATAGTTTGCCTCTCTCAATGGTGAACTCCATATCTTGCATATCGCAATAATGGTTCTCCAAAGAATTGGCTATGTTGACAAATTGTTCGTAAACTTCTGGATTGGTCTCTTTGAGTTGGTCTATGGTCTGAGGAGTACGTACACCTGCTACAACGTCCTCGCCTTGAGCATTCATCAAATATTCGCCATACAATCTCTTCTCACCAGTAGAAGGGTCTCTGGTAAATGCAACTCCAGTACCAGAGGTGTCTCCCATATTACCAAACACCATAGATTGTACGTTGACTGCAGTACCCCATGAGCCTGGTATATCGTTCATACGACGGTATACTATCGCTCTATCATTGTTCCAAGAACGGAATACTGCCTCTACTGCACCGATTAGTTGAACCTTTGGATCTTGTGGGAAATCCACACCTTGGTCATCTCTATATACCTGCTTAAACCTAGCAATAAGTTCCTTGAGGTCGTCTGCAGTTAGTTCTGTATCTAGTTTAACGTTTTTCTCTTCTTTTAGTTCATCTATAATCTTCTCAAAGAAGGACTTGTTGACACCCATAACGACGTCACTATACATTTGTATAAATCTACGATAACAGTCGTATGCAAAACGAGGATTGCCAGTAAGATTGGCTAGTCCCTCGACGGATACGTCATTGAGTCCTAGATTGAGTATAGTGTCCATCATACCAGGCATAGATGCACGAGCACCCGAACGAACGGATACCAAGAAAGGATCATTCTTGTCGCCGAACTTCTTGCCAGCCTTGGCCTCTACCTTCTTCAACCCTTCGAAAATCTGATCAATGATATCTTGATTGATCTTCTCGCCGTCGTCGTAATACTGAGTACAAGCTTCAGTAGTGACTGTAAAACCGTATGGTACTGGCATACCAAGATTTGTCATCTCGGCTAGGTTAGCACCTTTACCTCCAAGCAAATCTCTGCGGGAAGCGTCGCCTTCTTCGAATAAATAAACAAATTTCTTCATAAAGCCTCCATATATGTACAAAATTGTATACTTTTTAACCAATTCATTTTACAACATTTTGCTATTTCTAGCAAGTGTTTTGATATGGTTGTGTAATAATTCGTGTGGTTTTTTATAAAATAAGTCATTTTAGGGCGATTTTACAAATTGAGAACTTTTAGATATTCCTCAAATGCGTTAATTTTTACCCCCAACAATTTGTTTTGATAGTTAAATACAAATTTTAGTGATTTTTGTATTAAATCTCGGCTAATCACTCGTGAGTGAACCTGCTCGGTTAGTACTTCATATAGATACTCCATCACACTAGCATCAAGAACAATAATGTCTAGAGAATGACTTTTGCACCCTTTGCAACTAACACCTTCGCTGGTAGACACGCCTTCTATCACCCTATCACCACACATGCGACAAGTAGTCAAACCTACAGAGTATCCACCCTCTATGGTAAAAGCATCTATAAATCGTATGAGCACTTCGTAGGAGGGGATTGCACCTTGGGTAAGCATAGCCAAATGCCTAACCAATATGCTCAATACAGGCGCAGTATTCTCACCATCTTGGGACACTCTATCCAAGGTCTGTAGCATACAGCAGGCACAATAATACGAATCTATATCTTGAGATAAATTGTAAAAAGGCTCTATACAGTCGCAACCTGTGACTGTATATCGCCCTGCAGTTTCATTTAATATATATTCGCCAAAAAACATAGGGACTGAAGCAAAACGCAACTTGGCAGTAGGTTTGCGACAACCCTTCATAAGTACGGTAATTTTGCCCAAATTATCCGTAATAAGTGTGACGAGTCTATCGTAGTCTTTGTAATCAGTCGTCCTCACGACTATTGCTTTGGTCTTCAAATCCTTCATCTGCACACCTACTATACATTACGTACCATATAGGATTACCTGTCTTGCAAAATAGATCCCAATACCCTTGTCTATCCATAATCTATACCTCCTATATATTCTAGGATGATTATGGACTGATAAGTACAATCTAATCAATATTTTTTTTGTCGTAACCTAGTTCTTTCATTACTTCCGTGTCGTCACGCCACTCCTCTTTGACCTTGACAAACAATTTCAAAAAGACTTGTGCGTCTACCAAAATCTCTATATCTTGTCTAGCGTAAGTACCTATCTTCTTGAGCATAGAGCCTCCCTTGCCTATGATAATTCCCTTGTGAGAATCCTTTTCGCAAACTATATCGGCTACTATATCAACTATACCGTCGTCTCTTTCGCTAAACGCTCTAATCTCCACTCCTATACCGTGTGGGACTTCGTCACTTAGACATCTCAAAGCCTTTTCTCTAATAATTTCGGCACTCATAAATCTAATAGACTTGTCCGTAATCATATCGTCAGGATAGTATCGAACGTCACTAGTAGGCATCAGTCTAATAATCTCACTCTTGACGGCATCCATATTTTTGCCTTTTAGCGCAGATACAGGTATCACGGATGCTAGTCCACTTATATCATTTAGTTTGCTAAGTTCTGCAAAAGTCTTCTCTCTAGTGACTTCGTCAATTTTGTTGAGGACGGCTATGACTGGTACTCCACTATCCACGTGTTTCTTGAGCAATTCCAAATCACGCTTGTCCATCTCTCTACCTGCGTCTGCCACAAATACTACTAGGTCTACACCTTCGGTGGCTGTACGCACACTCTTCATCATATATCTACCCAGTTCGTTCTTGGGACTATGTATACCTGGAGTATCTACAAATACCACCTGCACGTCATCTTCGGTCATTATGCCTACTATCTTGTTGCGGGTGGTCTGTGGTCTCCACGATACTATGGATACTTTCTCTCCTACCAACGCATTCATCAAAGTTGACTTTCCTGCGTTTGGTCTGCCTATAATTGCTACAAATCCTGATTTCATACTCAATCTCTCGTAATATTTATCTTGGTCAAAATGTTTTCTTCGGCTTGTCTCATAATAGCCTTGTCTGTCTCTAGCATATGGTCATATCCGTACAAATGTAGTAATGAGTGTACCGTGAGATAGGCTATCTCCCTCTGTGTAGTATGACCGTACTCTATGGCTTGCGCTTTGGCTACGTCCATACATATCAACACCTCGCCTAGCATAATCTCTCCACTATCTAAGTCGATATCATCTGGATAGTCTAGCGAAGTAGCCACCTCTCCCACCTGAAGTGGTAATGCTGGGAAGGATAGTACGTCGGTCACCTTGTCGACACCTCTGCTGTCCTTATTCACTTGTCTTATCTCATCTTGGGTACAAGTGCTCAGTTCTACTAGCACCTCTTCTCTCTGTCCTACGTAGTCCAATACTGCCTTGTATACCTTCTCAATCAATGAGACGTCTATATCTTCGTCACTATATACGTATATACTCATACTCACCTTAAAGTTTTGGGTTGTAGTCTATTCTCTTGTGATACGCACCGCTCAATGCAGCCGTAATCGTCTCTTTGATAATCTCTATCTCCTTGAAAGTCAATGGAGCATCTGAATATTGGTCGGCTTGTATACGTGCCGTGACAACGGCCTCTACTACCTCGTACACAGGCTTGTCTGCTTGTGCTCTGACTGCAGCCTCACACACGTCGCAAGTCATGACTATAGCAGCCTCCTTGGTAGAAGGGCGTGGACCAGCATAAGAATATGCGTTGATATCTGCTTTACCTTCGGTAATCTTTTGGGCTTTGTTAAAAAAGTACATAAGCGCCGAGTCGCCGTGGTGTTCTCTAGCGATATCTGCTATTTGTTTTGGAAAACGATATTGCATGAGCAAATCGTAGCCTATGTTAGTATGCGACAAGATCGCTCTAGCGCTTACTTCTGGTATAATATCATCATGAGGATTGTATCCACCTACTTGGTTTTCTACAAAATACTCTGGAGATCTCAATTTGCCAACGTCGTGGAAATATGCACCTGCTCTAGCCAATGGCGCGTCTGCTCCTATAGCGATAGCGCACATCTCTGCTAGATTTGCTATGCTAACCGAGTGATTGAAAGTACCTGGGGCTTCTCTAAACAATCTCTTGAGTAGAGGGTGCTTGAAGGTACAATATTCGTTGAGCCTATATGCCGTGAGCAAATTGAAAATCAACTCTAGCATAGGTAGCAGTATCATAAATAGCGCTACGGTGGCCAATGCAGATAGACCTTGCCACATGGCATTAGTCAAAGCGACTAGCAATTCTCCTGTACATACCAAATTTAACATAAACGATACAATCAGATGAACGACGGATAATATCACACCATTTTTCACCAAATCATATCTAGTATCTTGACGTTTGAAAATAGGTACGGCAAAACATCCTGACAACAAAGTTGTCAACGTTAGACACAATATCTCCGTAATAGGGATAGTGATGCCCAAGGTGCTACTGACCAAAAACATAGTGCCTACTATGATAGTGCTGGCTATGTTAACTGCGATAGCACATTTGCGACCGACTAATACTACTGCTATAATCACGCTGAGCAATATAGGCAAAAAATACATATTGACAAAACGTGATGACAGACAAGTAAGTACGGTAGTTAGCAATATACCCAAGCATATGAGGACAAAATATCTCTTGGTCAATAGTTTGTCTCTATCGTATGCGTACATATACACGAATATAGTGAGTAGCGCCACTAATACAACGGCAAAAACACATATCACTAGTATAGGATTCGCTATAGTTAAATTGATAATATCTGCAAAATCGTTGTTAACAAATACCAAAATAATCGCAGATATGACTATCGCAAATATCAAGGATATCGCCGTATAAAAATACGTTTTGCTACCCAACGCTTTTTGAAGTTTGCTCATATAGAGTGTATCCTCCTAAGTGTAAACACTTATATTTCTACTTATTATATACCTTTTTGAGAAGATTTGCAAGCATTTACCCTAGGTTGGAGCATATCTGCTTTTCGCACTCTAGATATACGTCTACGTATCTATAATCACCTACGTCACTCACTATATACCAGCGATTGAGTATCATTTCGCCTTCGCTCTCCTCCTCCAACTGCTGATATGCTATAGTCACCAAGTCGTGATAATCCTCATACCTCGGATTTGGTGTGCTAGTATACGTGGTAGCATAATAATAATACGTCACCTTGTATATAGGCAACAAATCACCTATAGGCAATATAACCTTGACTAATTCGTAGTTATCATAACTGCTTGGTGGTACAGCCGTATCATATCCTATCCTCAAAGTAGAGAACTCCTCCACTTCTCCCGTACGTACTGGGACTAATTCGTATTTGGTCAATACGACACGCGTAGTATGATAAACCTTGGCATAAACTGCACCTATTGCTTGGCTATCTTCTCTGATGCCATTGACGAGTTGGTACGTATCTATGAGTACCTCTCCCTCTCCCACTACCTCTCCTACTTTGACTAAGGGAGTACCTGCCAATACTACCACACGACTGACTACTCCCTTTCCATTTGAGTATAGAGGTGTATCTTTGGATATATCTAGTATCTCTTCGTCATCAAGTTGAGCCTTGCAGGTGATACGTAGTTTTGTACCTATCATTCTCACGTCTACCACGGATACTTTTAGTGCATGGTATATAGAGTCTTCTATAGCCTGCGTATCTACATTGCCTTTGTATACCCCTTTGTAATTTTCGACTCCTACTACCTCTTTGACAATGCTAGCGTCATATCCATACACCTCTATATCGTAGACAAACAAAGATGCTACTACCAATACTATGGTGCATATAATAATAGGGATAACTATACTCAACCTTATCTGATGCGAAGGAGTAGACTTGTCAAAGATATGACTAAAGGTCTTCTTTACCTCGCTATCCAAACTCTCATCTGTCTGAAAAGACAAATCACTATCGCCTTTGACCACGTGATATAGTCTATGTCCGTCCTTAATTAATCTCAGCAATTTTCGTATGAGATTTAGCCCTGATACTTTGTATGATTTTCTCTTCATAGTTCACTCCTCGATACTTGTGTGACTACCCCTAATACGTATACGTCATAGTTGCTAATCTCAAATAAACTCAAATTTTTACCGTATATAGTTATTTGAGTTTTTTTACCTTTCAATCTAATCTCTTCATCACTAAAATAGACAACTTTGACACTACCCTCTATATGCACACCTCTATCTGAGTAAATAGTAGTCACTAGACCACACGTGAGGTTGTCTACGTCTACGCCAAATATATCTCTAATGTTGTCCAAAAACGCCATATGCGACCTCAAATTACTGTATGCTAATATTCATACGTTTATGATTGAAATGCTCAAAGCGTGGATATAATGAAGATATGATATATTTAGTAATACTCAGATGTACAATCATTTATCTACTTCTATTAGTTTTTTTGCGATTGATGGGCAAGCGAACCATAGGAGAATTGCAACCTTTTGAACTAATAATCACTATGGTCATAGCAAATCTAGCGTGTGCCCCTATCACGGACACAGAACTAAGCATATGGATAGGTATAGTGCCTGTAATCGTGTTGTTTTTATTGCATATACTATGCCTATTTTTATCCGAAAAGTTTACCGTATGTCGCAAAATTATGAACGGAACTCCTATCATCATCATAGATACTGAGGGTATCAATACCTCTAATCTCAAGAAAGTTCATTTTAATATGAACGACTTAATGAGTGGACTCAGACAATCGGGATACTTTAGTCCAAATAGCGTCTCCTACGCAGTACTAGAGACAAATGGTAGTATAAGCGTATTGGCTAAACCATGCGACTCCCCTTCTCAACCTGCCGTACCATATATGCTAGTGTGCGAAGGAAAGTTGATGGAAAACAACCTAAAATTGCTAGAGGTAAATTCAACCCTAGTGAGAGACACTCTATCCAAATACAATCTTCTGATACAAGACGTCGCCCTCATGCTAGTAGATCACAATGGAGAGACGTATATACAGCCTTATGACAAAAAATACAAAGTAGACAGTATAAATCTAAAGTATTATAAATAAAATAAGATAATTTTCTTTACTAATTGATATAGGTGTGCTAAAATAATATTGAAATCAATTTACGGGAGAAAAATTATGCAAAATTTTCATCAAGTAGACATAGACGGCTATATCGCTCAACTACCTATACTACCTCTACCTAGTGGTATAAGTATTGCTTTTTTTAACCTACACGGTGCGCAAGAGATGACTGAGCATTGTGCCAAAAGCCTAGCGAAGAGGCTAAAAGACGACGGTATAGAGGTACTCATCACCGCCGAATCAAAAGGTCTACAACTCACTCATTGTATCGCTAGAGAACTAGGACACCAATATTATGCAGTAGCACGCAAATCCAAGAAACTCTATATGCAAGACGGCATAGAGGTAGAGATAGAGGATAGCATCACCACAGGTGCTGTACAAAAATTGTATCTATCCAAGCACGACGTAGACCTCATCAAAGGCAAGAGAGTCGCTATAATAGATGACGTGGTATCTACTGGCCATAGCCTAAAGGGACTAGAAGATATCACCATCAAAGCAGGTGGTGAGATAGTCAAAAAGGCATTTGTATTAGCAGAAGCAGACGCCGCAGATAGAGATGATATACTATACCTAGCATCTATACCACTATTTTAACAAATTAAATATAAAAACCGCCTAAAATTTAGGCGGTTTTTGTTTTGTAAAAAAATACATTATAATTTAATATGCTTGCCAGTATATCGGCGAATCATCTCTAGTCCCCTCTCTACCATTACACTCCTCATATAGTATGGCTCTATGACTTCGGCGTTGGTGGCGTATTGCATCAACCAATACTGCATAGCAGTAGGAGATGCGCATACCTTGAATACAAAGTATTCACCATGGTCGCTCACCTCTACGTCTGCTCCAAACCAATCTATGACGTCATCTATCATAAATTCGGGGCACTTAATCTTCATCTCTATAGGAGAATCGCTAAACATATATGGCAATGAAGTGGATAGAGACGCTATATCTAGCCCTTCCTTGTACTCTGGTAATGAGGTGATAGGCTTGATAGGTGTAGACATCATCTCTATCTCAGTCATCTTGTCTATACGATAAAATGCTAGATTGTCGTATTTGTCTACGTTGCCTACTAGATAATACCTTTGATTGTGCATAAGTAGATAGTATGGATTGACTAGGCTCTTGCGCCTAGACGTAGGGTGCAACTGCTTGTCAGTACCATATCTATTGTAATTAAATCTAACCTGACACCCCTTGGTAATAGCCTCATCCATCTGCTCTATTGCCAACAAAAAACTTTGATTTCGAGACTTGGACCAGTTGCCCAAAGTCTGGATATTGTTGGTATAATGCTCAAAATATCTACCGCCTAGATTACTCAATTTGAGTATCAAATCTCTAGAGTGGCGACTGCTAATGTATCTATTACACAATACGCTATCTATCAGCAGTCTCAACTCCGACGCTTCGAAACTACGGCTAGCCATATACGTACCACCACGACCAGTCTCTATATCGTATCCTGACTCTATAAGAGCCGCTATATTGCGTCCTATGGCTTTGCGCTCGCATTCTACGCCATATTTTTCTTTGATGATATCTATAATCTCTGCTTGGGAGAGTTTGTGTTGTTCGTCAGTATACTCTTCTAATACTCGCAAAGTGTATATGATATTTAATTTCTTTTGTTGACTCTCGTTATTTTTATCCATATATTACTCCAATCTGGCAAAAGCCCTACCCTTGTCTACCATAAACGCACCGTATCTAAGTAGTTCTTCTTTGGTGTAGGTACATTGATGAGATACCCACCATCTACACATACTCACTATACCACCTGCATAAAACTCTGCGACAAGTTCGGCAGGCACGTCTAGAGTCACCCACTTGTCCTCTAGGTGATTGAGGAGTCGTAGTATATCATGCGAAAAAACCTTTTGCAATTCGTAAGATATGACTGCTCCGTTTATCTCGTTGATACGCGTAAATATTTGCTTGTATTCGGTCAAATAATCTAGCAAATTATTCATAATTATACAATAGTATTCGTCTACTGTATGCACTTTGACTGCGGGAGATACTCTACGTTGCAACCTAATCAAGCAATCTCTAGTAAAATCATATTTGTCTATATAGTGATTGTAAAAAGTCGCCCTAGGTACTCCTGCCTCTTGACACAAATCAATGACTGATATATCGTCGTAATCTTTCACTTTGAGCAAATTCAAAAAAGCAGTCGTGAGATTATTTTTGTTTTTGATAGTGAGAGAGTTCTCTCTCTTTGGCTTGTCCTTAATCATATCAGTCGTATAATCCCAAAGATAAATATCTATCTCCAGAGTCAGGCAATATCACGACTATTTGCTTATCTGCCACCTCTCTGGCTATTGAAATAGCCGTATGTAGCGCTGCTCCTGAAGATATACCTGCAAATATGCCTTCTATCTCCATGAGAGCCTTGGTGGTCATATATGCGTCTTCATCAGATACAGCGTATATCTCATCTACCACAGACATATCTAGCGTGTCTGGTACAAAGCCTGCTCCTATACCTTGTATCTTGTGCATACCACTCTGTCCACCACTTAGCACAGCCGAAGAGCGAGGCTCAACTGCTACGACTTTGATAGATTTATCTTTCTCCTTGAGGTATTTGCCGACTCCACTAATAGTGCCACCTGTACCGACACCTGCGATAAAATAATCTATATCCCCTCTAGTGTCACCGTATATCTCTACTGCTGTGGTCTCATAGTGAGCATTGGGATTGGAGATATTGCCAAACTGTGATGCTATCACGCTACCCTCTATCTCACTATGCAGTTCTTCTGCTCGCTTGACTGCTCCACTCATACCATCTCTACCATCGGTGAGTACTACCTCTGCACCATACGCCTTGAGCATGGCGATACGCTCAGCACTCATAGTGTCTGGCATGGTAAGTATAAGCCTATATCCTCTAGCCCTAGCCACTAATCCTAGACCTATACCAGTATTGCCACTAGTAGCCTCTATGATAGTAGCGCCACTCTTGAGTAAGCCTGATTTTTCGAAGTCGTCTATCATCTTGAGGGCTACTCTATCTTTGGCCGAACCAGCAGGATTAAAAGACTCTAGTTTGACTATGACGTCGGATTTGAGTCCATAATGATTTTTTAGTTTGGTTAGTCTCACCATAGGGGTATTGCCCACTAGGTCTAATATAGAATCGTATATCATATCAACCTCCGTAAATTTATTATATCACGAACAAATATTTGATTGCAACAATAAACAAGTATTTTTGAGACAAAAAAGGTACAAAAAATAAAAAAGACACATATTAAGTGTCTTTTGGTTAAGTTTATGTACGTTTGATATTTAATTTGATTGCAAATTTTCGCAGTCGGTCAAATAGCAAGGCGAATACGATAGCATTTGATACAATATGCACTATATAAAATACTATACCCCTACCGTAGTAGATAAAAAATCTAGTAAAAAAGTCGTCGTAACTACCACTAAACAACCCCACCTCGACAAGTGAGGTAATCACTCCAAACAAGAAGGTCATCACTACTATAGTGATAGTCGCCGAAAGGGTATTTAGTTTGCCTTTTGACAGCAAACAATAAACAATAGATAACAACGGCCAGTAGATAAAATATCCTATCACCCAAGTATTAAATCCCCATATAAAGCACTCTATAACTACGAATAATATAGAAGATATAATACTCATATATCCAAAAGTCGCTGAAAATACTGCTATTAGCAGACTGACTCCCTCGACGTTTGGTATGAATGCCAAGACTTGTTTGACTACAGTCAAGCAAGCCGTCATCAAGGCAATAATTACTATTGTCCTAGCAGTTTTAGTCACTGTATGCCCAAAGTGAAGTAGATGATACAACCTTCTTCTAGGCTCATAGAACTAACTCCAAAACCACTACTGTAGAGGGTGCGTCCTTCGTATTGGATAGTGGTCGCATGTTCGCTGACGTCCTTGTCACTCTCGATAGAAGTGTAGACACTTACCCATTGAGAGCGTCCAACTGGACATATATCACCTAATCTATTGATATATACTCCATTCGAACTATCACTATATTCGTACACTACGCTCTCATTGTCTCTAAGGTATAGCAAAGCATCTGTTAGGGTGTATACTCCTTGCGCTTCGCTATCAATAGCGTATACGCTATTATTGTCATTTGCATTGATAACGATAGTGTACTTCCCCTCAAATGGATCTGGAGTACATGCCACACAAAAACAGGTAGAGATGGCTAGCATAATAGCCAAAATAATCTTGGTAAACTTATTCATAAGTATCCCCTCCAAATATATAATTTCAACAAACAAAAAACCTTCCACAAAGGAAGGTCTACAAAAAAGCACGCAAAAAAATGCTCCTAGCAGTCGTCTTCCCTTGTCCAAAAACGATAATTGCTATATCTCGTGAGGCAGGCAACCCGACTATACGGTAATGACTGTTGCGATGGGCTCTAACCATACTTCCCCTGCTAGCGACAATGCGTCGTTTCACACGATTTATTAAGTTGTTTATATTATACCACTCAAAGAGCCTAATGTCAATCGGATAGATAATGATTGAGGTAATTGAGCACTTTTTTCTTATCTGCAGACCATAGTGGTGCTATGAGGTCGCGCTTCGCTCCGTCTCCCGTGATGCGATGTACTACCACGTGGGGTGGCAATATTTCTATACATTTCTTGAGTATACTAGCGTAATCTTGCATAGATAGACACTCAAATTCCCCTCTAGTATACATATCTGCTAGTCTCGTTCCCTTGATGACGTGGAGAAGATGAAATTTGACACCGTCAGTACCTGCATCTACTACTTGTCTAGTAGTCTCTATCATCATATCCTCGCTCTCACCAGGCAAACCTAGGATGATATGCGTGACGACCTCTATCCCCTTGTCTTTGAGGCGACGCACGGCGTCTAGGTAGGTAGTGAGTGGGTATCCTCTATTGATAAGGGTGGCAGTCTCCTCGTGGACTGTCTGCAAACCTAGTTCGACACTCACAGGCTTGATAAGATTAATCTCGGATATCAAATCAACCACCTCATCTGATAGACAATCTGGGCGTGTGGCTATAGTCAATCCTACTATATAATCTGGAGATATAGCCTCATAGTACACCTCACGTAGAGTGGATATAGGCGCATAGGTATTGCTAAAAGCCTGCAGATAGGCTATGTATTTGCCAGATTTTGACTTCGACTCTACACGAAACTTGGCTCTCTCCAATTGGGATAGGATACTCTCCCCTCTCTCTGCAAACTCTCCACCTCCACGTGAAGAACAAAATATACAGCCACCTGTGGATATCGTACCATCTCTATTTGGGCAAGAAAAACCTAGGTCTATAGATAGTTTGTAGACCTTTGAGCCGAATTTGTCTAAATAATGAGTATTTAGTGTGCGATACATAAATTAATAATGACACAACTAACTAAATTTGTCAAATGTGAGAGACAGGTAGAGAATATTTTTGAAAAAATACAAACAATGTGTCAATATTGAGCAAAAAATCATTGACAAAATAAATAATGTCTTATATAATGTATGAGCAAATTGAGTTTGCACTCTTGGCTTAATTGGATAGAGCTTCCGGCTACGGACCGGACGGTTAGGGGTTCGAATCCCTTAGAGTGCGCCAACGGAAAAAGACAGGTAATTCACCTGTCTTTTTGCGTGGTTGTACGATAAGGGATGAGAACACGAAGGCAGTCTCTTAGAGACTCGAGTTGCCTGTGGCAAGTCGACTGAGTCGGCGTGTCGAGGAGATACTATGTATCGACGATGAGCGAATCCCTTAGAGTGCTGGGCGGAAAAAGGCAGGTAATTACCTGCCTTTTATTTTTTGTATTCGTGCTTTGAGGAGTGAGGTGTCTTCGCTCTAGATGAGGCAGGCACTCCCTCACTATACCCTTCTCTAGTGCTAATGCGTGTAGAACCACTCACGTCTATAGGATATACTACGTATGGATTTTGTTCTGTGGATTTCTTGTGAGAGAGTTGTTCCTTGTAGGTAGCGTATGATGATATGATATCAAATATGCCCAGTATCACACCTCCTGCCAGTAGGGGTATGACTAATATGATACCTACTATCATAAGTATCACTTTGAACAATATATCGTGTTGAGCGCTACCCGTATTGATACGCTCTAGAGAATAGTACACGTATCTACGTATATAAGGAGCAGTAGCCACAAAAGATATGCCTAGTATCGGCAATAGATACAAATACCAGTCGGGATAATACTCGTGTATACGGTTGTAATTGAGCAGTATAATCATAATGGCAGTAGATACTACTACTGCCACTAGATATTTTATAAACCAAGTTTTCTTGACAGTACGCAAAATAACCTCTATGGGCTAATCTTAATACTCTGCGCTACCTGTCGTACGTGGGAATGGTAGGACGTCACGGATATTTGCCATACCTGTCACGTACATAATAAGTCTCTCAAAGCCTAGTCCAAAGCCTGCGTGCTTATTACCACCATACTTGCGTAGGTCGGTGTACCACCAGTAGTCCTCAGGCTTGAGTCCAAACTTGTCTATCGCCTCGTTTAATTTGTCATATCTCTCTTCTCTCTGCGAACCACCTATTATCTCGCCTATGCCTGGCACTAACAAGTCCATAGCGGCTACGGTACGTCCGTCGTCATTGAGTCTCATATAGAAAGCCTTGATCTCTCTAGGATAGTCTGTGACAAATAGAGGTTTTTTGAACACTTGCTCCGTTAGATATCTCTCGTGTTCGGTCTGGAGATCTGCACCCCAGTACACTGGATAACTAAATTCATCTTTGTGCTCTTCGAGTATCTTGATAGCCTCTGTATAGGTAATATGTGCAAAATCGGAGTTGACTATACTCTCTAATCTCTCGATAAGTCCCTTGTCAAAGAATCTATTGAAGAACTCCATCTCTTCTGGACAAGTGTCTAGTATCTCACGGATTACGAACTTAATCATATCTCTAGCGAGCGCCATATCATCATTGAGGTCGGCAAATGCTATCTCTGGCTCTATCATCCAAAACTCTGCTGCGTGGCGCGCTGTAAAAGACTTCTCTGCTCTAAAGGTAGGTCCAAACGTATACACATTTGAAAATGCCATAGCAAAACACTCTGCAGATAATTGTCCTGACACGGTGAGGTTGGCGCTCTTGCCAAAGAAGTCACCACTATAATCTACACTACCCTCCTCAGTCTTGGGCACGTTGTCCATATCTAGAGTAGTCACTCTAAACATCTCTCCTGCTCCCTCGCAATCACTAGCAGTAATGATAGGAGTGTGTACGTATACAAACTTTCTCTCTTGGAAGAACTTGTGTATAGCATAAGCGGCTACGCTACGTACTCTAAATACTGCCGAAAATGTATTTGTACGAGGTCGAAGATATGCTATCTCTCTCAAGTACTCCATAGAGTGACTCTTCTTTTGCAAAGGATAGTCTGGAGTAGAAGTACCCTCTACTATTATCTCTTTGGCTTGTATCTCAAATGGTTGTTTCCTCTCTGGAGTGAGCACTAGCATACCCTTGACGGTGATAGCGCTACCTACGTTGAGGTGAGCAATAGTAGTGAAGTTGTCCATAGAGTCGTCAAATACGACTTGGATAGATTTCATATAAGTACCGTCATTGAGTTCGATAAAACCAAAGGTCTTGCTGTCTCGTACGGTGCGAACCCAACCACTAACTGTGATTAATTCGCCGGCTTGGGTGGAATATGTAGAAAATAAGTCTTTGACATAAGTTCTCATAAAAAATACCTCATAAAACTTTCAATCTCGTTAATTATAGCACAAGTTGGTAAATAGATAAAACGATTTTTGACATAAATAAAAAAAATATAAAAATTTTTGGTGGACACTAGCCTACAAATCAAATATTGTGATATAATATATATGCTATCTGCGGTGTACGACAGGCGTTCGTATTTTTGTAACCACAGAACTTCAAAAGGGATTTCGATTCTACTATGCAATGACACGCTGTTGCCTAACGGCTGTACGCAGATCTCAGCACATAGTGATAGTTAA
>JAGBSX010000006.1 GCA_017631635.1 Clostridia bacterium
AAAGCACAGTATGACGAGATGGTCTATAGAGATTTTAACCGTGCATCCGTGATTATGTGGGGAGTAGGCAACGAGATGAGCAAAGATATCCAAAATGCTCCTCATATAGAAAATCTAGCGAAGTATCTGAGGAAAATAGACTCCTCTAGACCTGTCACTTACGTATGTAGCAGTAGAGACAAGGTCGGGGAGAATTACGTACCGTTTATGACGGATAGTATGTACGAGAGCCTAGATATCATAGCGCTCAATACCTATGGTGGTATGAGAGATGCTGATGCATTTGACAATGATAAACACGTGGACGCTTACGCCAAGTACGGCAAACCTATCATAGTCACCGAGAATGGAGCGTTTGGTGCGCTAGTGGTGAGAGACGGTAGTGAGATAGATGAGATTAACCAAGCCAAGTTCAACGAGATACAGATATCCAAGATACTCTCTAGCGATTACGTGAGAGGACTTAGCGTGTGGGTACTCATGGACGGTAGGACTCCTATATATCACCTAAATCCCGAGCCAGGTATATACTACTATGGACTCATAGAGCAAAACGGAGAGAAGAAGCCTGCTTTTGATTCGTTGAGGAAGATATACGCCGATTTGTCTAGTAGAAGATAAATGTAATGGACGCGTTAGATTTAACGCGTCTATTTCATTAAAACGTTTGCTAGAATCCATTAGTTGTGATATAATAACCAATGAGGATAATATTATGCGTATATACTTATACAAGGTAGAAGATAGCGCCAATACTTCTACCGACCATTTGTCTAGCGAGGCTAGAGAGAGATTGTCTAGGTACAAGAGTGGCGAAGCGTATATGAGGTCACTATGTGCGTACAATTTGGTATACTCGGTATATCCAGATAGAGAACTGTGTTTTACCGACAAAGGCAAGCCTTATATCGAGGGTATAGATGCTGATTTGAGCATATCGCACAGCGAGGATATGGTAGTCATAGCCATAGCCCCTTCTCCAGTCGGAGTGGACGTAGAGCAGATCAGAGACGTAGATTATTCAAATATCATTAGATTTGCTATGACCGAGAGAGAAAAGGGTTGCATAGTGACTCCTGTTGACTTTTATAGATTTTGGACGGTCAAGGAGGCTTATGCCAAGGCTACCGGTAGAGGTCTCAAGGGATTTCCTATCGATATAGAGGTATACGACGATTGCGTGATGGATATGCCGTATCATAGTATGATAATAGACGACACTTACGTATTGAGTGTAGTTAGCCACGATTTGTCCGAGATAGAGGTCATCAGGGCGAAACTAGTATAAACTTTAAAAAACGCACAAATTATTCAAAAAAGTTATTGACAATGTTTTGCATTAGTGATAATATATATATACCATAGGTGATATATATATCACGTGCGATAGAGGAGAATATGACAGGCAGAGTACATTCGTTCGAATCATTTGGCACAGTAGACGGGCCGGGCATTAGATTTGTAGTATTTATGCAAGGTTGCCCCCTCAGGTGTGCCTACTGCCACAATCCTGATACTTGGTACTTTGACTCAGGTGTAGAGTACACGGTAGAGGACGTCGTCTCTAGAGTGACGAAGTATCGCAACTATTACGGCGAGCAGGGTGGATGCACCGTCACAGGTGGAGAGCCACTAGTTCAGATTGATTTCGTGATAGAGTTGTTTGAGAAGTTGAAGTCACTAGGTATCAATACTTGCATAGATACTAGTGGATGCACTTTTGACAGGACGGATGCTGAGTTGACGGCGAAGTTTGATAGATTGATGAGAGTCACAGATCTCGTGATGTTGGATATCAAGCATATCGACGAAGATAGTCACGTATGTCTCACAGGCAAGTCAAATGTTCCTACGCTAGATTTTGCTAGATATCTCAGCGACATAGGCAAGCGCACTTGGATTAGACACGTGCTAGTACCTACTATCACGGACGACGATGCTATGCTCTATAGACTCAAACAGTTTCTGGACACATTGACTACGGTAGACAAGATAGAGGTGCTACCTTATCACACTATGGGACAGGTCAAATATGACCAACTAGGTATATCGTATAGACTAGCAGGAGTCCCTACTCCTACCAAGGATAGAGTGCTCAATGCTAGGCGAATATTGAGAGGTGAGATATGAGATTGACTGAGGACAATATATCCGAGGCACTACTAGGGCTATGCGTAGTAGAGGTGAGTGGCGAATCTTGTGCCAACTGTTTGACACTCATGCCTATACTCAACGAGATAGTAGAGAGTAGGGGAGATTTGAGGCTCATACACGTAGAGGCAGACGAAGATACCACTTGGTTTGTCAAGAGGTACGCAGTAGATAGAGTACCTACCATATTGCTACTAGATGATGGTGTAGAGTTCGCTAGAGCCATGGGTTATCAACCCGAGGAGATACTAGAGATATGGATAGACGCCAAGGTAGCAGAACACAAGAAATTGGAGACTAATCGTTAAGATTAACTGATTTATAAATAATTTACAAGGAGATATACTATGTACAAAGGTTGGGAAGGATTCAAACTAGGTAAATGGAGTAATGATGAAGTCGACGTTAGAGACTTTATCCAACTTAACTACACACCATACGAAGGGGACGGCAGTTTCTTAGCACCTGCTACGGACGCCACCAAGAAACTATGGGATATAGTTATGGATTTGACTAAGAAAGAGAGAGCCGCAGGTGGAGTGCTAAATGCTGATACTTCGGTAGTATCCACAGTAGACAGTCACGGACCAGGATATCTAGACAAAGATTTGGAGAAGATAGTAGGTGTACAGACTGACGAACCATTTAAGCGTTCACTACACGTATTCGGTGGACTCAAGATGGCAGAGCAATCACTAGAGATGTACGGCTATAAGATAGATCCATCAGTCAAGGAGATATTTACCAAATATCGCAAGACTCACAACGACGGAGTATTTGATGCATACACTCCTGCTATGAGAGCAGCACGTAGCGCACACATACTCACAGGGCTACCAGATACATACGGTAGAGGTCGTATCATAGGAGACTATCGTAGAGTAGCACTATACGGTGTAGACTACCTCATTCGCAAGAAGGAGGAGGACAAACTCCACATGGACGGAGTGATGACTCCAGACAAGATTAGAGACAGAGAGGAGTTGAGTGAGCAAATCAAAGCGCTCAAGGCACTCAAGTCTATGGCAGCCAAGTACGGATTTGATATATCCCTACCTGCTACCAATGCCAAAGAGGCTATACAGGCAGTATACTTCGGATATCTAGCAGCAGTCAAGGATCAAAACGGCGCTGCTATGAGTATCGGTCGTGTATCTACCTTCTTGGATATATACGTAGAGAGAGACCTCAAGAACGGTACTTTCACCGAGTCTGAGATTCAAGAGATGATAGACCACTTCGTTATGAAGTTGCGTATCGTCAAGTTCATGCGTATCCAGTCCTACAACGAGTTGTTCTCTGGAGATCCTACATGGGTGACAGAGGCTATCGGTGGTATGGGCGTAGACGGCAGAACGTTGGTCACCAAGAGTTCTTTCCGTGTACTACACACTTTGACCAACCTAGGACCTGCTCCAGAGCCAAACCTCACGGTACTATGGTCCAAGCAATTGCCTATCGAATTCAAGAGATTCTGTGCAGAGACCTCTATCAAGACTTCTGCTATACAGTATGAGTCTGACGATTTGATGAGACCACTCATGGGAGACGATTATGCTATCGCTTGTTGCGTCAGCTGTATGCAAGTGGGCAAGGATATGCAATTCTTCGGCGCTAGAGCCAATATGGCAAAGGCACTACTATACGCTATCAATGGTGGTAAGGACGAACTTATCAAGGATAAGGTGACCGGCAAGCCTATGCAGGTAGCACCTCAATTTGCACCTATCACCTCTGATGACAAACTAGACTATGATGAGGTTATGCAAAAGTATGACCAAATGCTAGACTGGTTGGCAGATATATACGTCAACGTGCTCAACCTCATACACTATATGCACGACAAGTACAGTTATGAGGCTATCGAGATGGCACTACACGATACCAAGGTACGTAGATTCTTCGCTACAGGTATAGCAGGACTATCTTGCGTAGCAGACTCATTGTCCGCTATCAAGTACGCCAACGTATATCCTATCCGTAATGAGGATGGTATCGTAGTTGACTTCAGAACTGAGGGAGATTTCCCAAAATATGGCAACAACGACGATAGAGTTGACCAAATAGCAGTCAAACTAGTCAAAGACTTTATGAACAAGATCAAGTCTCATTACACCTATCGTGATAGTGTACCTACCATGTCTATACTTACCATTACTTCAAACGTAGTATACGGCAAGAAGACTGGTAATACCCCAGACGGACGTAGAGCAGGAGAGCCTCTAGCCCCTGGTGCTAACCCTATGCACGGCAGAGACAACAACGGTGCGCTTGCATCACTAGAATCAGTAGCAAAACTACCTTATGAATACAGCAGAGACGGTATATCCAACACCTTCTCTATCACACCTGCATCACTAGGTAGAGATGACTAATAAAATTTAGGAGGTTAATATTATGTCACAAAGAGTAGACAATTTGGTAAATATGCTAGATGGATACGTAGGCGACAATGGATTTCACCTCAACGTCAACGTATTTGATAGAGACACCCTACTAGATGCCCAAAAGCATCCAGAGAAATATCCTCAACTCACTATCAGAGTATCAGGATATGCTGTTAACTTCATCAAACTCACCAAGGAGCAACAAGACGACGTTATCAGCCGTACTATACACGAGTCTATGTAATATAGATTGAGTATTATAATGCACCCTTCGAGAAGTTAAACACTTCTAGGGGGTGCATTTTTTTTGTCAAAAAAAGTAGGTATAATCCATTATCTCTCTGTCAAGACTTATAGCGAGGTGATAGAGGTGGTGGGTAATTTGTATATATCAGATTACGTGACCAGAGGCGAATATACGTTTTGCATATCTTCAGACGGTTCTCGTAGAAGGATAGTCACAGACGTAGGTATGGCAGACAGTATCAGAGATTTGTACCAAGACCAGGTCGTATTAGAGCAAGTGATATTGCACGAGATAGATGCAAATAGCCTAAAGGCTATATTGACTGAAATGATGGCAATACTTTACTTTAGACAAGATGCAGTCTACTATTTGTATACTCCTTGTCTAGTGGGCGAGACATACGTCAATGGAGTACTAGTCAATCTAATGATAGTTGAGAATTTGCAAGGATACACGTTAGTCAACCCAACTACCTCTATACCTCATGATGAGGTAAATCAAATTAAGGAGATATATCTATGAAACAATCAAACGTTTTGAACAAAATAGCACAACTTATCAAGAAAAACGCATATTATATAGTGCTATTTTTGTGTGTGGCGGCGATAGGTACGTTGGTATCATTGAGCCTAATACAGGAAGAAACCTATCCACTCAATCCAGACAACAATGGTGATAGCGTCATTGAGACACCTGGTGGAGACGAGGTGGGTGGAGACGTCGTGACTCCTGGAGAAGATACAGGTGTCAACGGGGACAATAGCGACAACGTCCCTACTATCATTACCTTTGCCACGCCAGTAGCAGATGCTTATATAGGTCAAGATTATACCGATAGCGCTATCGTATGGCAACCTACACTAAATCAATATCAGACTCACCTAGGCATAGATTACGTAGCCACCAACGGGACTAGAGTAAATAGCGCGTATACTGGTATGGTAGAAGAGGTCGGAGAAAATTTGCTAGACGGCAAATACGTGGTAATCAATCACGGTGACGGACTGACTACGGTATACACTTGTCTACAAGAGATAATGGTGTCCAAAGGAGCAAAAGTATCTACAGGCGAGCAAATAGGCACGGTAGGTAATAGTGGTATCAAGGAGTACAAGAGCGGAGATCATCTACACTTCGAGGTGCGCAAGGACGGTACGTGTATCAATCCCTACACGTATCTCACGGAGGATAACAAATAATTAAAAGCACTCTCTACGACTAGAGAGTGTTTTTTTTGGTGAAAAAATTAGTATTTGACAAATATTTGACAAAAAACTCTGAGTTTATGCATTTGCCTACTTGCCAAAAATAAATAATTATGTTATATAGTATATATCCAATAAATCATAGATTTATATTGTATAACTATTATCTTTAGTTATTTTTTATTTTATCAAGAAGGGAATATATGCTTAAAAAATTATTTGGTAGTGTCAGAGAATACAAAAAGCCTACGTTCATCACGCTATTTTTTATCGTGCTTGAGGCTATTATAGAGACTTTGATACCTTTTATCACAGCCAATTTGGTCAATTCTATCAAAGAGGGATCTCAAGTAATAGATATCGTCAGCACGGGTCTATTGCTAGTACTTATGGCTTGTCTATCGCTAGCGTGTGGAGGTATAGCAGGATTTACTTGCTCCAAAGCCTCTGCTGGATTTGCCAAAAATCTTCGCAACGATATGTACGACAAGATACAGTCTTTTTCTTTTGCAAACATAGACAAGTTCTCCTCATCTTCACTAGTCACTCGTATGACTACCGACGTAGCCAACGTGCAGATGTCGTATATGATGATTATTCGTACTGCCGTGCGTAGCCCACTTATGTTGATATTTTCCGTTATCATGGCGTTTGTGATGGGAGGATCTTTGGCATTTGCATTTATAGCAGTTATTCCTGTGCTAGGTCTAGGACTATATGCTGTCGCACGCAAGGCTATGCCAGCATTTAGGAGAGTATTCAAAAAATACGACAACCTCAACGAATCTATCGAAGAAAACGTCAGAGGTGCTAGAGTAGTCAAAGGGTTCTCTAGAGAAGAGTACGAGATAGGGAAGTTTGACGTCTCAGCCAAGGAGATATGTTCTGATTTCACTAGGGCAGAGCGCATAGTGGCTATGAATACTCCTTTGATGTCACTATGTATATATTTTATCAACGTAGTCATATTGCTCATAGGCTCTCAACTAGCCATATCCACAGGTGGAGAGGGATTTGACGTCGGTCAGATATCTGCACTACTATCCTACGGTATGCAAGTACTCATGTGCTTGATGATGTTGTCTATGATTTACGTTATCATCACTATGTCTAGTGAGAGTATGAAACGTATATGTGAGGTGCTAGACGAAGTGCCTACTATTACCAATCCCGACTCTCCTATCTATGAGGTGGCAGACGGTTCGATTACCTTTAGGGGAGTGAGTTTTAAGTATTCAATAGATGCCAATAGGTTTGCTCTAGAGAATATAGACCTAGATATTCACTCTGGTATGACGGTAGGTATTATCGGTGGTACAGGTTCGTCCAAGACCACGCTAGTCCAACTCATCCCTAGACTATACGACGTCACGGAGGGTAGCATACTAGTAGGTGGCGTAGACGTGAGAGATTACGACCTAGATACTTTGAGAGGCAACGTGGCTATGGTGCTACAAAAGAACGAATTGTTTAGTGGCACTATCAAAGACAACCTCAAGTGGGGCAACGAAAACGCTACTGACGAAGAGTTGGTAGAGGCGTGTAGGCTGGCTCAAGCACATGAGTTTATCACCACCTTCCCAGAGGGATACGACACTATCATAGAACAGGGAGGTACTAACGTATCCGGTGGTCAAAAGCAGAGATTGTGTATCGCTAGAGCCTTGCTCAAGCACCCCAAGATACTCATACTAGACGATAGTACTAGCGCAGTAGACACTCGCACGGACGCACTTATTAGAGAGGGATTTAGGAGTTATATCCCTAGCACCACCAAGATAATCATAGCCCAACGCATATCATCCGTACAAGATGCAGATATGATAATCGTGATGAACAATGGTCGCATAGACCAGGTAGGTACTCACGAGCAGTTGCTAAATACTAGCGAGATATATCGCGAGGTATACCAGGAGCAGACTTCTGGTAGTTATAGAGACTTTGACACGGTAGGAGGTGAGGCAAAATGAGTAAACAACCCCCTAAAGCCATGCCAAACGGAGCACCCTCACGCAAACCACCTATGGACTTGAAGGCGCTAGGCAGACTAGTCAAATTGCTATTTACCTACTATCCAGTACTCATACCTTTGATTATAGTGTGTATACTATTTTCTGCAGGAGCAGCAGCGATACCAGATATATTTATCCAAAAGGTAATCGCCATAGTCGCCAAGTATCAGCCTACTATGGACTTAGCAGGTGCTACTGCCGAATTAGTACCACAGATACTATTTTTGGTAGGTGCGTACGCCATATCCTTGGTGGCTGTGGTAGTACAAGCGCAACTTAGCGCCATAGTCACCCAAGGCTTTTTGTACAAGATGCGTAAGGATATGTTCGCACGTATGCAGAGACTACCTGTGAGATATTTTGACACGCACAAGCACGGCGATATTATGAGTACCTATACCAATGATATAGATACTATTCGCCAACTTGTCTCCCAGTCCTTGCCTACAGCCATTAGAACGCTTAGCGTAGTAGTATTCGTACTATGCGTAATGTTATACTATAGCGTATGGATGACTTTGGTAATACTAGCAGGAGTGCTAGTGATGAGTGTCGTCTCCAAGAAGATAGGTGGAGGCTCAGCCAAATACTTCATGCGCCAACAACAATCTATGGGCAAGACCGAAGGCTACGTCCAAGAGATGATGAATGGTCAAAAGGTAGTCAAGGTCTTTAGTCACGAGGGCAAGAGTGCTAGAGAGTTCAAGGCTATCAACGAAGAACTATTTGACGACGCATACAAGGCGCACGCCTACGCCAACACGTTAGGACCTATCATTATGAATATAGGCAATATTCTCTACGTCATAGTGGCTGTGGCAGGAGGATTGTTCCTCACTCTAGGCGCTCCAAACTTGAGCATATCAGGTCTAGCATTTGAGATATCTATCATAGTACCATTTCTCAATATGACCAAGCAGTTTACTGGCAATATCAACCAACTATCTCAACAAATCAACTCGGTAGTCATGGCGCTAGCAGGTGCAAATAGAGTATTTGACCTTATAGACCAGCAACCTGAGACAGACGACGGATACGTGACTTTGGTCAACGTAGAGGTAGATGAAGAGGGTAATATCGTAGAGACTGACAAACGCTCAAACATATGGGCATGGAAACACCCTCACCAAGACGGCACTCTCACTTACACTCTGGTACGAGGAGACGTGAGACTAGTAGACGTGGACTTTGGCTATAGAGAGGACAAGACTGTACTACACGGAGTATCCGTGTATGCAGAGCCAGGGCAAAAGGTCGCTTTCGTAGGTGCTACTGGAGCAGGTAAGACTACTATCACTAATCTAATCAATAGATTTTATGATATAGCAGACGGCAAGATACGCTACGACGGTATCAATATCAACAAGATTAAGAAAGATGATTTGCGCAGGTCTCTAGGCATAGTATTACAAGACACCAATCTATTTAGTGGTAGCGTGATGGACAATATTCGCTACGGCAGACTAGACGCTACCGACCAAGAATGTATAGAGGCATCTATATTAGTAGGCGCAGACGACTTTATCACACGACTACCCAACGGATATGATACACTCCTATCCAACAACGGCGCTAATCTATCCCAAGGTCAACGCCAACTCATAGCCATAGCCCGTGCAGCAGTAGCAGATCCACCGGTGATGATACTAGACGAGGCTACCTCGTCTATAGACACTCATACCGAGGCTATAGTGCAGAGAGGTATGGACAAATTGATGGAGGGCAGGACAGTATTCGTGATAGCGCATAGACTATCCACCGTCAAGAATAGCGACGTTATCATGGTACTAGAGAAAGGACGTATCATAGAGAGAGGCTCACACGACGACCTCATAGAGAAAAAGGGTAAATATTACCAACTCTATACAGGCGCATTTGAGTTAGAATAACTAAAGCAGAAGATAAGCACGGATTAATTTTCGTGCTTATTTTTTCTCAATTCGTTTGCGTAGTAGAGTTAGGGTATATTATAATTACAATTACAATATATATTGTGAGGATAATATCGTGAAGTTTAGAGACAAGATATGGCTATGGGGACAATCTCCAGACTGCCACTGGGAAAAGGACAATATATTTAAACTCCCTGCACACTCCCGTATGACACCTATGGAGGGAGCAGTTTATTTTGACATCCCCAATATGTGTAGGGTGCGTATGAAAGGACTGCCCAAGCCACCGTTTGACCAAGAGAGTATCGCTCTAGACACTTGCCGTGAGGTAGTATGGTCGGTGCTAGGTGCTGACGGCGAACAGGTGAGCGAATGGGGAGATTTAGAGGAAGTGATACGCCAAGCCAAGATGTATCCAAACGTCACGGGTGGTGTATTTGACGACTTCTTCTCACCAGAGAGACTATCAGTCTTTACCCCTGACAAACTTGCTGAGGTCAAGAGAAGATTGGTAGACGGCGTAGGTAGAGATATGGACACTTGGGTAGTGTCTTATGAGATTAAGTTTGACGAAGATATAGACCTAGACACTTATCTAAATTGCTTTGACGTAGTCACCTTTTGGGTGTGGTTTGGTTACAATCTAGACAAACTAGACAGTTATCTAGACCGTATCATAAGTATGTGTCCTACCAAGAGAATAATGGCAGGACTATATATGTGGGACTACGGTAGTGCCAAGCCTATGACGATAGAGCAGATGAAGTACCAGACGGATATTATGTATAGATATCTCAAGGAGGGCAAGATAGACGGAATTATAGTATGTAGCAACTGTATAGCCGACCTAGGTCTAGAGGCAGTAGAGTGGACTAGAGAGTGGCTGAGGTCACATAGAGACGACGAGATATAGAAGAGGGATGATAGCCGAGTCCCTACAAGGGATTCGGCAACTAAATAAATCCTTACGGATTTGTGATATTCGTCTAACGACGAGTGATATTGCCTATCGGCAGTGTTGCCGAGCAACTTTAGTTGCGAACGCCAACTGCCTTGGCAGTTATATTTGCCTACGGCAAGTTAAGGATTTATTT
>JAGBSX010000048.1 GCA_017631635.1 Clostridia bacterium
AGCGCAGATGGTACTTGGCTGGTAGCGGCCTGGGAGAGTATGACGTCGCCGGATTTTTTATTCCTCAGTGGCTCAGTGGTTAGAGCGTCCGGCTGTTAACCGGAATGTCGTAGGTTCAAATCCTACCTGGGGAGCCAAAAAAAGAAGAAGTAGAAATACTTCTTCTTTTTTTATGTATTTTGCGAGTATCGAGCAAAATATACATAATGCACCGTAAGGTGTACATAACGACACCGTAGGTGTCTCTAACCTCGCAAAACATTATGACTCACTACGTTCGCATTATGTACCTCGCTTTGCTCAGCGTTATGACTCACTACGTGAGCATTATAATGTGGCTTGCGTTTTAGAAAAAGAAGTGTTATAATATACTTATGGGTAAAAATATATTACAAGAAAAATCGTTAGAGTTGGCATCTTTGTGCATTGAAATTTCTAAAAATTTGCAAAACAAAAAAGAGCATGCATTTGCCGACCAAATAAAGAGAAGCGCTACAAGTGTTGGCGCAAATATTGCCGAAGCAGGTCATCCACAAAGCAGAAACGATATGATTTCTAAATTTGAAATTGCATTGAAGGAAGCATTTGAAACTGATCATTGGCTTAAAGTTTTCAAGCAAGCAAACTTGATAGACGAAAAAACTTTTGATTCAGTGAATAAGGTATGCACAAAGATAAGGGTTCTACTAATATCTTCCATCAAAACGCTCAAAAGCAAATAAAAATTAAGACCTGTAAGAGCATTTCTACGCTTTTATAGGTCTTTTTTAATGGGATTTTTTGCTCTTTTTAATTTATAATTGACTTTATTTTGAAAATGTCGATAATCTGTGACTTCAAAATATATGACGCCAACATGAAAATATCGTCCTTTTTTATGTTTAAGATTTTCTAAATTCGCGGGGGCTCATTCCGAAAACAGATTTGAAAATCTTGGAAAAATAGTTGTAATCAGGGATGCCGCATTTTTGAGCAATTTTATTGACAGGCAGGTCTGTCTGTTTTAATAAACTGCAAGCAGTTTTTAATCTTCTCATTTTTATGTATTCCGCTGGGGTAGATAAAAAGTATTCTTTAAAGATGGAATAAATTTCACTATGAGAAAAATGGAAATGAGTGCAAAGACTTGTTATTGATAAATCTTCTGTGAGATGTTGATTGATATACTCGTCCAATAATATATCAATCCTATTTTCATTGGAACTGACCAAGTTTTTCAAGTATTCATATCCTGTGCAAGCATCCAAAATTTTAATAGCTGAATTGATTTTATTCATTTCTATTGTTGGTAGATCTTTAAAACATTTTGCTAGTTTTTTGCGAAGATTTAAAGGTAAATGATTTTCTATATGAGAAAAATTGGATTGATTAGTTGTCTTGATTTGCCCAATTACGATATAACCGATAATTTTATTGTTATACAAAATGGGGGAAACGCATTCCAAAAGTCCTACGTGGCATGTGTATACATATTGTTTGTTTGTTTTTTTACATTCGGTAAAAGCACGTTGGTCGCAATTTTTACAACGTTCGTTCATTTCGGGATCGGTGCGCAAAAGAGAGCAAAAGGGCGAAAGTTTTTCGGGATAAAAACACAGCTCGTTTTCTGCGTTGTCATATATACAAATTTTAATACTTGTTAAATTGTAAAAATGTTTCAAAAGATCCTGCATTTTTTGAAGATTATAGTTTTCCATATTCGTATTTCCAGATACAAAATTACCATATTTATATATAAATTGTACTATACAAAAAAAGAGCAAGTCAAGTAGAATATAAAAATAAAAGGTGGCAATTATGAATTATTTAAGTTTTGATATCGGTACAACAGGTTGCAAATGTCAGTTGTTTTCGGACAAAGGCGAGATTTTACAATACTTGTTTGAAGAATACGACTTTAAGACGATAGATGGCTGTCAATACGTAGATATTCACGCAATTGAAAAACATCTTCGTAGAATGCTCGATTGCGTATCGGAAAAATACGAAATTTCTTCCGTGTGTATTTCTTCGATTGGCGAATCGTTTGTGCTTTTGGATAAAGAAGATAACGTCCTTTTTTATCCGATGCTTTACACTGATTCTCGCGGCGAAAAAGAGGCGGCGGAAATCAAGGCTCGTATAGGGGAAGAAAAGGCGTTTTTAACGACGGGTGTCATTCCGCACAGTATGTATTCTTTATCGAAATTGCTTTGGATAAAAAACAATCATCCTGAAATTTTTGCCAAGGCAGATAAGGCGCTACTTATTTGTGATTACTTTGGATATTTACTCACGGGCAAACGGGTGATTGACTATGCGTTGGCGGCGAGAACAGGTGCTTTTGATATCGAAAAGCTTTGTTTTTCAAGCGAGATAATGAAAGCATTTGATATTCCCGAAACACTCTTTTCCACGCCAAAACGAGCAGGTAGTATCGTTGGGGAACTGAAAAAAGAGTGGGGAATTGGTGGTGTGTTGGTGCTTGGTTCTCACGACCAAGTATGCACAACGCTTGGTGCAGGCGTATTGCAAGCAGGCGACACCGTAGACGGTATGGGAACGGTAGAATGTATCACAACCGTATTTGAAAACAAACCGACTAACGTGGAAATGGGCAAGCAGGGCTATCCTTGCGTTCCGTATGCAGTAGAAGGATTGTATTGCACGTATATTCTCAATTATTCTTGCGGTTCTTCGGTGAATTGGTTGCGTAAAAAAATCATGCACGGTTATAAGGGTGACGAAAAAGATTTCTTTGCGTATATCGAAAAGGATATGAAAGATGAACCTACTGGTATATTAACTTTGCCTTATCTTGGGGGAGCAAGCACGCCTTATCAAGATTTAAACGCAAAGGGGGTTTTGATAAATATAACCACGGAAACGAGCGATAGTGATTTGTATAAATCTCTATTAGAAGGAACTGCATTTGAAATGCGATTGAATGCGGAAACGGTAGCCGATTATGAGATTTACATTACCAATTTAGTGGCAACGGGCGGAGGTGCAAATTCGCATAAGTGGTTGCAAATCAAAGCGGATATACAAAATCTCCCCATCAAAACATTGCGTTCAAGCGAAGGAGGTTTGTGCGGTTGCGCAATGTTACAAGCGGTTGCTCTGGGTGGGGCAAAAGATTTATACGAAGCGCGAGGTATTTTCGTTCGATACAAAAAAGAATGGATTCCAAACGAGAATCAACATAATGCGTATCAGGAACACTATGAAAAATATAAAAAATTATATAAAACAGTAAAGGAGTTTTATTGATATGAAATTTGCATTGTATTTTGGTAACAGAGGCTTTATGCCGGGGGAACTTATTACGGGCGCGAGAACGGATATGATTAAAGCTGTAATCGACGCAGGCTACGAGTATATCGCAATGGATGAGGAACTTACCCGTTACGGTGCGATTGAAACGCGAGACGAGGGAAGGCTGTATCACGATTGGCTAAAAAGCCACGAGGGGGAATACGACGGCATCATTTTATGTATGCCTATCTTTATCGACGAAAACGGCGCGATTACGGCGTTGCAAGACGCAGGCGTGCCGATCCTTATGCAAGCGTATCCCGACGAGATTGGTAAAATGGATTTCAAGCACCGTCGCGACGCGTATTGTGGTAAATTTTCGGTGACGGACGTATTTTATCAATATAAAATTCCCTTTACGGTGATGAAACCGCACGTAGTTCACCCTTTGAGCGAAGCGTTTAGACAAAACTTGGACGATTTTGCGGCAATTTGTCGTGTGGTAAAAGGTATGAAACGCTTTAATTTGGGTTGCATTGGCGCAAGAACGACGGCGTTTAAAACGGTTCGTTTTGACGAAGTTACCTTGCAAAGATACGGTATCAACGTAGAAAGTTTCGATTTGTCCGAACTTATTTTCAAAGTACAAAAGAAGCAAGACGATGATGCGGCGGTCCTAGCAAAAATCCAACGCTTGGAAGGCTATGCGGATTTTACAAAAGTACCCAAAGCAAATAAGCTCATGCTTGCGAAAATATCCGTCGTTATCGACGAATACATAGAAGAATATCATTTGGACGCAATCACGCTCCGTTGTTGGAACGAAATGGAAACGATCCTTCGCGTTTGCCCTTGCGTACTCATTTCCGAACTAAACGATAGGGGTATCGTATGCTCGTGTGAAATTGATTTAACGAGCGCAATCACTATGCGTGCGATGCAACTCGCAAGCAAAAAGGCTACAGCTTGTTTGGATTGGAACAACAACTACGGCGAAGATGAAAATAAAGTCATTCTTTTCCATTGCGGTCCCGTTGCGCAAAGCCTTATGGCAGGCAAGGGTACGGTTACCGAGCATAAGATGTTTGCAAAAGGCGATCCAGGTAGTGGTTGGGGTACGAACGAAGGCAGAATTGCTCCGATGGATATGACGTTCTCTAACGGTTTTACCGAAGATGGAAAGTTGAAGGTGTATGTAAGTGAGGCGAAATTCACGGACGACGTAATTGAAAGTGCGTTCTTTGGTTGTGGCGGTGTTGCGGAAATTCCCGATTTGCAAAACAAGCTGATTCGTCTTGCAAAAGGTGGATTTAAGCACCATACGACGGTAGGCGTAGGGCATATGAAGTACGTGTTGGAAGAAGCGTTCAAAACGTATCTTGGATATGAAGTGATTGATATTGAGAGATAAAGGGGACTTATTATGATAATCACCAAATTTGAGGACGTTAAAAAGATATACGAAAAGGCCGCAAAGAAGGGTTGGGTTATCCCTTGTCTTTGTACGGAAAATCAAACCACTACCGAGGCAATTCTCTCCGCTTGCAGTGAATACGGCAAAAAAATAGGAGAGAGAGTGCCCATCCAGATAGCAATCACGGTTAATTATTCTCACCGTCAGCAGGCTATAAATTATTCCAACGCAAACGACTGGAAGACCGGTCTTCAGCTCTTTAAGGACGATATCAAGGCTTTAGCGGATAAGGGCTGTAAGTACGAGGACGTAGACGTTCTTTTACATCTTGACCACGTTCAGTTTGACGACGATATCGAGCTTATCAACAGCGATCTTTCCGATTATTCCTCTATAATGTACGACGCATCCGCGCTTCCCTTTGAGGAAAATATTGCAAGCACTGCAAGCTTCGTTAAGAGGATGAAGGGCAAGATCTTTATCGAGGGCGCGTGCGACGAAATAGTTGACGCAACCGGCACTCAGCACAACGAGCTCACCACTCCTGAAAAGGCTAAACGCTATATGGAAGAAACGGGCGTAGACGTAATTGTTGCAAACCTCGGCACCGAGCACAGAGCAACGGGCAAGGAGCTTAAATATTACGGTGACGTCGCGCGTGAAATTAAAAAGCTTATCGGCACGAATATAGTTCTTCACGGTACGTCCAGTGTTACCAACGATCAGGTTAAGGAGTTGTTTAACGACGGCGTATGTAAGGTAAACATTTGGACGGCTCTCGAGCGTGATACCTCCAAGCCCCTTTTCTACGATATGGTAGTAAACGCAAGCAAGGTTGCAGGCCCCGAGATGGTTGACAAGCTTATTGAGGAAGGCTACCTTACCGAAAAGTGCCGCACCGGCGATAAGATAAACATAGCTTACTTTACCGCTCGTTACCGTCAGTCGATCATTTTTGAAGAAATGAAGAAGATGGTTACAAACTACCTTGAAATGTGGTATATATAATTGACTGAATAGTTGTATAGAGAGGTTATTATGAACAAATTTGTAATGTACGGAGCCGGAAACATCGGCAGAGGCTTTATAGGTCAGCTGTTTTCCAACGCCGGATATAAGGTAGGCTTCGTAGATATAAACAAAGAGGTAATTGCAAGGCTCAACTCTGACGGAAGATACCCCGTAAACACAGTATCAGGCGATATTAACGAGGAGACTTTCGTTGAAAACGTATACGGTATAGACGGTACGGATATCGAGCTTGTGTCCGAGGAAATTGCCTCCGCATCCATTATGGCAACGGCTATCGGCGTAAACGTTTTAAGGTTTATTGCAAGGCCTATCGCTTTAGGATTAAAAAAGAGGATGGAGCGCAACGCCCCTGCCTTTAACATAATCATTTGTGAAAATTTAATCGGCGCGGACGAGTATCTTAAGGAGCTCGTTTGCAAAGAAGTGCCCGAAATCGCAGATTACGTGCACAATAACGTAGGCTTCGTTGAGGCAAGCATCGGCAGAATGGTTCCCGTTATGACCGAGGAAAAGCGTCAGGGCAATCCTTTACGCGTATACGTTGAGCCGTATAATATTCTCCCCGTAGATAAGGCGGCTTTCAAGGGCGAAATACCTGAGGTAGGCAATCTTTACCCCTTCTCGCCGTTTAATTTGTTTATTCAGCGCAAGCTCTTTATGCACAATATGAGCCACGCTCTCTGTGCGTATTTAGGCAACCTCCGCGGGTATGAATACGTATATCAGTCGATAGCTGATTACGATATCCGCTACGTTGCATACAAGTCTCTTACCGAAATGGCTGTAGCAATTTCGCTTGAAAACGGCACGGAGGTAGCAGGTCTTATCAGTCATGCGGAAAATCTCCTCTACCGTTTTACCAACGAGGCTTTGGGCGATACCGTTTTCAGGGTAGGTAGGGATACCAAGCGCAAACTCAGCAGTAACGACAGACTTGTCGGCGCGTTAAAGCTTGCTATAAAGCACGGACATCAAAGTAATTTTCTCTGTCTTGGCATAGCGGCAGCACTTCTTTTTGCACCCGACGGGGACGATAGCAGTAAGGAGCTCAGCGCGTATGCAGAGCAAAACGGCGTAGCGGCTACTCTTAAGACCTATTCCGACCTCGAGGGCGAGCCCGTAGTGCTTATAACCGAGCTTTATACAGAGCTTAAAAACGGCACCCCGTTTGTAAAGCTTATAAAATACTGTGACGACCTTTCTTCGTCAAAAATGAGGGTATAATATGAACGCCGAAGTATCTAATCTTTATCAACTTGCAAGCCTTACACGTTATACTATAACGGACGGCATAGGTAAGGGACTTGACGTTCTTGATTGCAACAACGGAAAAATTCGTTTTCTTCTTAACGTCAGTAAGGCGTGCGATATTATGCAACTTTACCACGAAGGACAAAATATGTCGTTTGTATCCAAAAACGGCTTTAGCAAAAGAGAAATCCCCTTTTTAAACCGTTTTGAAGGCGGTATGTTATACACTTGCGGTTTGGATAGCGTAGGTGGTAGAGAAGGGTATGAATTACACGGAACACTGCATAATATCCCTGCCGAAATTATCCGCGAGGAATGTGACGAAAATGGTATAGTTGTGGAAGCAATTATCCGTGATACGGCGTTGTTTGGAAAGAATCTTGTCTTGAAACGTAAGATTTTCACGGAAATAGGCGGTGATAGTATAACGCTTGAAGATACACTTTGTAATATTGGATATAAAGAGGAAGAATATTGTCTTTTATATCATATCAACATTGGGTATCCTATGCTTGACAACGGTGCAAAAGTAATTGCAGACGTGGAAAGCTACACACCGAGAACGGCTTGGGCAAAGCAAAATGAGACTACCATGTACGCGATGAGTGGCGCAGTACCTAATCAAGAAGAAACTTGTTATTTTTTGAAGTTAAGTAAGCCTGAAATATCACTTGTCAATGAGAAAATCGGAAAGAAATTTACCATTTCTTATTCGGGGGATACACTTCCGCATTTTGTAGAATGGAAGAGTATGGCAAGCGGTGATTACGCGCTTGGATTAGAGCCTTGCACAACGGAACTTGACGATTGCTTTGCGTATAAAACGATAGAAGTAGGAGAGAAAATAAAATTTTTTGTAAATATTTCGATTGCTAAAAAGCAGTAAAGAGTCAGAGAATATAAAAGAAGTGGAAGTGGCAGAAAAATTATTTGCAACGTGTCTCGTCTGTACTTGTAAACTGTGTAGGGGAGACAAAGGATCAATAGTTGATATAATCTGCCCACGTTGTAAAAATTTAATAGCAATTAGAATATAAAAGTATAGTTAAAACAACGCTATTAAAAAAGCGTAAAAAAAGTTTACCAAAGAAAAGAGTTCAAAACTTGCGAGTTTTGGCTCTTTTTTGGCAATAAAAACACTTTTTGTTCCACACATACAAAAATAAAAGAGTATCAAGTGATAGTCTTTTATTTTTAGTTTGTGTCCTTGGACACAACACAGTTTGACTGAAGGTCAACACAGTTTCGAGCAAAGCGAAGAACACAGTTGTCCGTAGTCGGACACAAAACGAAGTTATGCTTATGCATAAACTGTGTGGGCATACGCCCAACGATGTTACCCTATCGGGTAAAAGATATTGACAAAAACATATAGACGATTTATAATGAAAGCGTGCTTATAAAATAGGGAAAGGATAGATGAAAAGAATTATAGAGTTTTATGACAAGAGAAAAAACAAGTTTATATTTATTACGACTATAGTTCTAATAGTTTTGTTTATTATGCCGTTTGTTACTACTCGCAATATGGATATAAAAGAGGCGTATACAAAAAAAGAAGACGTGGCTTTATATATTATTCAACATCATCAACTTCCACCGAATTATATCACGAAGTATGGTATAGATTATGCTAAAAATCACGATATAGCGATAGATGATTGTATAATGGGTGGGGATACGCATTTCAACACAGCGCAATTTGTTCAATTTGGCGTAAGTAAATCGACCAAGTTGAAAGAGTGCGATATAGCAGGGCCAAACTATGATATAACGGGCAAACGTGGTGCGCAAAGATTAGTATATACATGCAACACAAATGAAGTACGTGTGTTTTATACGTATAATCATTATAAAAGTTTTGAAGAAATATCATACTTTCATTTGCAAATAACAAGTAATGTATTTTGGATTATTTTTGGCGTTTATACGGCAAGTTTGATTACTTTTTACATTGTGATAAACAAGGTGAAGAAAAACTTTGAGACGAAAGAAAACCAACGTGATTAGATACTTCAAATTGTCAAGCACGCTAGAGTGTATATCAGGTCAACGAAAAAAAAGACTTACATAGATGTAAGTCTTTTAATTTTTGATAAGAATAGTGTTATTTTAGATTTTTAACAATTTGTAATAAAGCAATTTTATTTTCTTGCGAAAGAAGTCTGACCTTTCTAATAAGTTCGTCTTCTTCGTTGGCTTCTTTGAAGAAATCAGATAGGCTAATTCCAAATGCTTCACAAATTGCACGTAAAGTTGAAATTTTTGGCTCGGTTTTTCTTGAATATAAATTATTAAGGGTTGATTGAGTTAAACCACTCTCCATGGCAAGATAGTTGATAGACCATCCTTTCTCTTTTCTTAAAATCTCTATTCTTTCTAACACTTCCATTTTTCTATTTTACCTCTTTTGTTTTTATTATATAACTAAATTGAGTTAAAAACATAACCCAAAACACTTGACAAATAAACCCAAACGGGTTAATATATAAACAAAAGTTATAGTCACTAAAAAACAAAGGAGAAAGGTTATGAAAAAGGTAATGAGATCATTGATTGTAGTTCTATTGTTGTTTTCGATGCTAGTTTTTACCGGCTGTAATTCTGAAATAAAGCCAACGGATGAGAACAGTTACTTGATTTCCGTTTATAGTGTTAAGAGAGAACAAAAAACAAATGGAGAAGTTGTTAATACTGGTCTAGAACTTAAAAAAACAATTCAAGTGCTTAAGACACAATGTTTTGAACTAGATTATGAAGAAGTTAAACTAGTTGATTATGATGGTGACACATATGAGGCGCTTGGCAAATATGAGTATTCTAGTCTGCCAAGTCAAAGAAGTTATTTTGATAAAAAGATAGTAGTATTTCCGACTAGCGATGCGACAATTTTAGTAAGAGAACGCCAGAAGAAAAACATTAAAATATATTATGGCGGGGAAGAAGTTCTCAACAATTTGGGCGAAAGAGAAAAAGTAGAGTATAATAACTATTTTAAAAACACGTACAATGAAAGCTTTAGTATTACAGGTACTAATGTCGACGCCATATTAAAAGGCGTAAAAAAGAATGTGACCATTGAGTTGTATACTCATTCTTCCTGTGTTGGAGAACCCTTTGCCGAAGGCAGTTTTACTTATAGAAGTTATGGATTTTCGGGAAGTATAGATTTTGAGTTGATTCAATCAACTGACATATACGTGAAAGTAATACAATAGTTGTCAAATAGTAGAAAGAAATTTTCCATAAGAGGTTAAAAAACATTATAAAAGACTAACGAAATCCTCGTTAGTCTTTTTAATTTTTGCTTTGCAAAACATACAGATTTAGAGAGTGAATCTACAAACCATCAATTGTCACAGTCGAAAACAAGGTTTTTGAGGTGTATATGATAAAAAATAAAAAAACAAGTGGGCTCAGTTGCATTGATATCCACTAAAAAAGTGGTATAATATTTATAATAAAATTGAGAGATAGCACACGTATACTAGCAACCGTGCATAAGTCTATCGTATCATAGCAAAAGGTGATTGAACGAAACGAAAAAAAGGGCAGTCCTCCACAAGGACGGCTAGAAGATAGAGGGGAGAAATTATGATAGATGATATAGTCATAGGACAATTGATAGATAGATATACCCAAGCACTAAATATTTGCCTAGAGAAGAGGATATATATAGAGGAGCACCGTGAGGATATAGATGCGCAACTTAGACTAGTAGTCGCCATAGGAGACTACCGCGATATAGAGAGAGAACTCATAGACACGATAGGTCTAGATGAGGCTCAAGAGGTGATACTAGAGTGCAAGCGAGAGGTCGTAGGGAGAGAGAGGAGTAGAGGTATAGTATTCTACTCTGAGGATGTGGAGAAACTAGAGAATATCCTCGCTATCAAACACCTCACGATACCTACCTCACTACGCATAGATAGACAAGAAAATATGGATATGGAGGAGGTAGTGCTGTCTAATCATAGAGGGGAGAAGTATCATTTTCGCACTTGGTCGGTACTACACCTAGACGGCGAGGTGTATATAGAACTAGAACTACTAGAAGATATGAGGGTGGGCAAGTTTAACTATTATCATATATCCAACTCCACTCTCAAAATGGTGCAGGACAACTCTCTCACGAGGAGACTAGACGAGAGGAGAGAAGTGGTAGAGGTGGCTTTGGGCAAAAATAGGTAGTATAATCCTACAAATCTAGCACACACTAACTCCAAGGAGAAAGAATATGTACTTTGAAGAATTGACCCTAAATCAAGTGATAGATATACCACCTGTGACTATCACCCAGGAGAACATGCTAGACTTCGCTAGCAAGTATGACAATATCCCTCTGCACACCGACGAAGAGTACGCCAAAAGCACGCATTTCGGAGGATTGATAGCCCCTGGAGTGATGAGTTTTGTGAGTGTGTGGGCGAAGTATCTGGAGGTAGACCCTATAGGGAGAGAACTACTAGCAGGCAAGTCTACGCATATAGAGTGGTACAAGCCTGTGTACGCAGATGATATATTGAGAGGAGTAGCCACTATCACCGACCTAGTCAGTCGCAACGAAAAAAACGGAGTAGCCCAGATATCCATAGAGGTACACAACCAACGAGGAGAACTAGTACTCACGAATATAACCGAGGCTGTGGTCAAGAAAAATATAAAAGAATAAGACACGCTAAACAAAATAAAAAACACACTATTATCTATGATAACGGTGTGTTTTTTGGTGTATTGTTTAGAGATATTTGGCTACGTCGTTGAGACTGTCTAGCACTAGCGTAGCCTCGATACCACTCTCTCGATAATCATCCATAGTGGTCTCGCCAGATAGCACTAGCACCGAATTGAATCCACAATTTAGTCCAAACTTGACGTCGGTGTATAGCCTGTCGCCTACCATAGTCACCCTAGAGGTCTCGACGGCTAGTTGGTCTAGTATCATCTCGCCCATATAGGTATAAGGTTTGCCTATGATTACCTCGGGAGTCCTACCTGACGACGCCTCAAACATCTTGATAAAAGAGCCTACGTCAGGCATAAATATATCGTCGGTAGGGCACACTAGGTCAGGGTGGGTGGATATGTATCTAGCCCCTTTGACTAGCATTTCATTAAATCTCTTTATCTTGGCGAAAGTGAGCGAAGTGTCGTAGGCTAGTACTGCCACGTCTGCATCATCTTCGACGAGATGGATACCACTATCTACATACGAGCGCTTGAGGGCATCCGTGCCTAGTAGATACACTCTGCTATCTGCGTGGTATTTGCGTAGATACCATATCGACGCCATACCAGAGGTGTAGATGATATCCTCATCTCTCCAAAAGCCTATACGAGTCAATTTCTCTCGGTACTCGTCTACCGTCTTTGAGGAATTGTTGGTAAAATATACTATCTTCTTGCCTGCTCGACGAATGCTGTCTAGAGTGGAGACCATATCGCCGATAGGAGTGCTATCTAGGTAAATAGTACCATCCATATCTAGCAAAAACACGTCGGTATTGGCTATTAAGTTTTGCAAATCGTCTCGCATAATTCACCTCTCTATGTCTACTTGATGAGTATTTTTCTTGATATCGTGTCGCACTACTCCTATCACTACGGAGATAAGCACGAATACTTCGCACGCTATTGCGCCCATAGACACGGTGATGATATTGTACACTAGCCACATAGGGGACGCCAAAAATGCTAGCATACGGATATGTCTACCCTCTGTCATACGTAGGGCTACGTGGCTAGAGGTCATACCTAGCACGGGGAGTATCTCTAGTAGGGCGTGGGATAGGTCAAACGGCGTGCCAAACACCGTGAAAGTAAGCACGTACATAGTCAGATATAGACCGATAAAGAACACGAGCCAACCTGCGTGATTTGCTCTAAACTTGTCCTTATGGGAGTATACGATACACCTCAATATGCCCACACCATTGAGAAGTCCCCCGGTATAAGTGCCCAGTAGCAAATAACTAATTGTAAAAAAACTACTGCCTGCCAGTTGACATAGGACGATATTGCGGTGAGACTTAAATTGATAAGAAAGTATATTGAAAAAAGCCCCCCACAAAGCCTAATATTTGTCCCAGTATCTCTATAATCATAATCACTCCTAGTACATCTGGGATAATTGTACTACAAAGAGCAAACTTTGTCTAGTATAATTCAAACATCAAAACAAACGATAATTATACATTATCGTTGATTTTTTGAGTGTTGTAGTGTTATAATGTAGAAAAGAAGATGAAAGAGGCTAGATATGAAGATAATAGATATACTCAAAGAAAACAAACTCACCCTATCATTTGAGGTGTTCCCCCCAAAGACGGAGACGGCTTTTGACAGCGTCAGGCAGGCTACAGAGGAGATAGCCTCTCTATCTCCTGCATTTATGAGTGTGACCTACGGCGCAGGTGGTGGTACGAGCAAATACACTCTGGATATAGCCAAAAATATATATGAGACTCACGGCGTACCTACACTAGCACACCTCACTTGCGTATCTAGTACCAAGGAGACTGTGAGGAGCAGGATAGAGGATATCAAGCAGGCTGGTATCACCAACGTAATGGCGCTACGAGGGGATATCCCAGAGAGTATGGCAAATGAAGATAGGAGTAGATGGGATTATCGCTACGCTATAGACCTAGTGAGAGAACTGAGGGCTTGCGCTCCAGACCTATGTATAGGTGGTGCGTGCTACCCAGAGAAACACCCCGAGAGCGCTAACCAAGCAGAAGACATAAACCATCTAGTAGAGAAGGTAGAGGCAGGATGCGACTTTTTGACGACGCAGATGTTTTTTGACAACAATCTACTCTACAACTTCCTCTACAAGATACGACAGGCAGGTGTCACCGTACCCGTCATACCAGGCATCATGCCTATCACCAACGCAAATCAGGTGGATAGGGCTATCAAACTATCAGGCTCGCTCGTACCACAGCGATTTAAGAGCCTAGTGGATAAGTTTGGCTCTAATCCAAATGCTATGAAACAAGCAGGTATAGCGTACGCTACGGACCAAATCATAGACCTATTTGCAAACGGTATCCAAAACGTGCACGTGTATAGTATGAACAAACCCGACGTAGCCAAGATGATATTATCCAACTTGTCGGATATATTGGGGTGAGGTATGATATCCCCAGTATTTGTCAAGACGTATGATGCTCCCTCTTATGACGAGAGGGAGATATTGCGTTATATAGGAGAGACCTCACCAAATAGCGAGACGGTGGAGTTGGTACGCTCCTGCATAGCAGAAGTGGAGGCGCACCTATCGTACAAAGTGTGCTATGCCGTCTATGATGCACAGGTGACGCCAGACGGGGTAGATATGACCTTCGCCAAGACAAAATCTACCTCACTAGCGAAAACTTTGGCTGATAGCGATAGAGTGATATTGGTGGTGGCTAGCGTGGGTATAGGTATAGATAGGCTCGTCAAGAAGTACCTTAGCATTAGTGCGAGTAGGGCTCTCGTGATGCAGGCGATAGGCGCTGAGCGAGTGGAGAGTCTACTAGATGCATTTTGTATAGAGATGCGAGAAAAATATAGAGGGCTAGGACAAGATATCACTACTAGATATTCGCCTGGCTATGGAGATTTGCCTTTGCAGTTGCAAAGAGAGATATTTGACGCGCTAGACTGTCCCAAGAGGATAGGGGTATCTCTATCGGATAGTATGATGATGACTCCTACCAAGTCCGTCTCTGCTATCATAGGTATATCTAGGTCGATATGTAGTGACGTATCCCTAGACAAATGCAAAAATTGTAATAAGGATTGTCAATATAGGAGATAATTATGGATATTAGAGGATATATCTCAAACAACATAGTATATCTAGACGGTGGTATGGGAACTCTACTGCAAGGTAGAGGTCTGCGCCCAGGTGAATTGCCAGAGAGGTGGAATATATCTCACCCTGATATCATCACTCAAATACACGCCGACTACTTTGACGCAGGTAGCAATATCGTGAGCACAAATACCTTCGGCGCAAATATTCTCAAATACGATATAGATGAACTCACCCAAATAGTGCATAGCGCGATAGACAACGCGAGGAGCGCTATCGCTCTATCTACCTCCCCTCAACCCAAGTGGGTGGCGTTAGATATAGGACCTATAGGTCGTATGCTCAAGCCTTATGGAGAGGTGAGTTTTGACGAGGCTGTCGAGATATTCGCTAAGACTGTACGCATAGGTGTAGAGTATGGAGTGGATTTGGTATTTGTAGAGACTATGAATGACAGTTATGAGACCAAAGCAGCCGTAGTGGCAGTCAAAGAAAACTGTGATTTGCCACTCTTTGTTTCCAATGCTTATTCTGATGACGACAAACTAATGACTGGCGCTACTCCAGAGGCTATGGTGGCTATGCTAGAGGGACTAGGAGTAGATGCTATAGGTGTCAATTGCTCCTACGGTCCTACCAAGACTGCCAAGGTGATAGAGGAGTATCTTAGGTACGCATCCGTACCTGTCATAATGAAGCCAAACGCAGGACTACCTACGGTGGTAGGGGGAGAGACTATATTTGACTTGTCTGCAGAGGACTTCGGTCGAGAGGTGGCTAGATGCGTGGAGGCTGGCGTGAGGATATGTGGAGGATGCTGTGGTACTACTCCTGAGTACGTCAGACGTATGGTAGAGTGTAGCGAGGGTATCAAGCCAAAGGCTATCTGCCACAAAAACCGTACGGTAGTATCCTCATACACGCACGCCGTATCGCTAGAAGATAAGCCTATACTCATAGGAGAGCGCATCAACCCTACCGGCAAGCCTAGATTTAAGGAGGCATTGAGAAACGCAGATATAGACTACATACTTTCCGAGGGTATCTCCCAACAAGACAAAGGAGTGCATATACTAGACGTCAACGTGGGATTGCCAGAGATAGACGAGGCAGATATGCTCGAGAGGGTAGTGAGTGAGTTGCAGGGAGTAGTGGACCTACCTCTACAGATAGATACGTCCAACGTCTTGGCTATGGCTAGGGCGCTCAGAATATACAACGGCAAGGCTATGCTAAATAGTGTCAACGGCAAGCAGGAGAGTATGGATAGCATATTCCCTCTAGCCAAGAAGTACGGAGCAGTCATTATCGCATTGACGTTAGACGAGAGTGGTATACCTGCTACTGCAGAGGGCAGAGTGGAGATAGCGCGCAAGATACTAGACAACGCATCTAGGTGGGGTATAGCCAAAGAGGATATAGTATTTGATCCATTGGCTATGACCGTGAGTGCCGACAGTGGTGCAGGCGTGCAGACGCTACGAGCCGTGCGCATGCTACGAGATATGGGTTGCCACGTGTCGCTAGGTGTGTCCAACGTGTCTTTTGGATTGCCAAATAGAGATTTGCTCAACTCTACCTACTTCACTATGGCACTCCAAGAGGGACTCTCTATGGCTATACTCAATCCTAATTCGATAGATATGATGAGAGCGTATTACGCATATACGGCGCTAGTGGGACTAGACGACAATTTCTCTAGATACGTGGATTTTGCGAGTACACTCGCCACTACCTCTACGGTGGCTACCAAGGTGGAGATGCCTAAGGCGAAAGACGAGGGGGACACCCCTCTACAATACGCCATTATCAAGGGGCTCAAGGATCAGGCAGGCTCACTCACAGAGAGCCTACTAGAGAGCGTGCCTCCTCTAGAGATAGTGAATAGTCACATCATACCTGCGCTAGACAAGGTGGGACAAAGTTTTGAGAAAAAGACGACTTATCTACCCCAACTACTCATGAGCGCAGAGGCATCACAAGTGGCTTTTGAAAAAATCAAATGCAAAATGAGTGGGGACAATGCGATTAGCAAATGTACCTTCGTCATAGCCACGGTAGAGGGAGATATACACGACATAGGCAAAAATATAGTCAAACTGTTGCTCCAAAATTATGGATACAACGTGATAGACTTGGGCAAAAACGTATCGCCTACGACGATAGTGGACACCGTAGTAGATACTCACGCGCCTATAGTGGGATTGAGCGCTTTGATGACTACCACAGTCCCCAGTATGCAAGAGACTATTAGGTTGCTAAGAGATAGAGCCCCTTGGTGCAAGGTGGTAGTGGGTGGCGCTGTGCTGACGCAAGAATATGCAGACAAGATAGGCGCAGACAAGTACGCCAAAGACGCTATGGCGACCGTGAGATACGCCGAGCAAATCAATGAAGGCTAAAAGAATATCTCACAAGGCAGGAGAGGATATATTATGAAGAAGAGAAAGGGCAGTTTTTGGGTGACGGTGATATTGTTTAGCCTGATAGGTCAGGTGGCGTGGGTAGTAGAGAATATGTATTTCAACGTATTTATCTACAATATGTTTGGGGCATCTGCCGAGGACATATCCCTCATGGTAGGCGCGTCCTCTGTGGCGGCTACCCTCACGACACTACTCGTGGGAGCATTGTCCGACAAGGTGGGCAAGCGAAAGATATTCATCACAGGAGGATATATCCTCTGGGGTGTGTCTATACTAGGATTTTCGCTAGTGCGTACCGACGTGATAAGCGCTATATTCCCTACGGCGACCTCCGTGTCGGCTATATGTATCACGATAGCCATCATACTAGACTGTGTGATGACCTTCTTCGGATCTAGTGCCAACGACGCTTGTTTTAATGCGTGGCTCACCGACGTCACGGAGGAAAAAAGCCGTGGAGCAGTCGAGGGTGTCAATGCTATGATGCCACTCATGGCGATACTAGTAGTATTCGGTGGGTTTATGGCATTTGACCTACGAGAGCAGTCTAGTTGGGTGACTATATTTATGGTGATAGGTATAGTAGTCGTCATAGTAGGCGTGCTATCTATATTTTTGGTCAAAGACGACGTCAAGACGGTAGAGGGGCAAGATAGCAGTTATTTCAAAAATATAATCTACGGCTTTAGACCATCTGTCATCAAGGCAAATCCCGTGCTATATCTCACGATAATCGCCTTTGCCGTATTTGGTATATCTATCCAAGTATTTATGCCGTATCTCATACTGTACTACGAGGTGTCGCTAGATATGGCTGACTACGTATTCATAATGGCTCCTGCCATCATCATAGCAGGTATAGTGACTGCTGTGTACGGTAGGTATTATGACAAGGTGGGATTTGTCGGTTCTATTATTCCTAGTCTCATCTCATTGAGCGCAGGCTACGTGGTGCTATCTATATTTATCGATACGGTGCTAGTTTTTGTAGGCTCGCTACTCATGATGATAGGATACCTCACGGGTATGGCTGTATTTGGCGCTATGATTAGGGACAATACCCCTATAGGCAAGGTAGGAGTATTTCAAGGACTACGCATAGTAGGACAAGTGCTAATACCTGGTATCATAGGACCTATGATAGGCGCTATGCTACTAGCCAACGCAGACACCATAGTAGGCTCTGACGGTGTGACCAACTTCGTACCAAACCAAAGTATATTTGTAGGAGCATTGGCAGTAGTGGTGCTAGTGGCAGTATGCGTGCTAGTGCTAAATCGTGTGATAAAAAACAAATCAAGAGAGGCCCTAGATGATACTAACTCTAACTGACAGTAACTAATAGAATTGTGAAAAACTACACAAATGTGTAGTTTTTTTCATTTTCTACTAAAACAATTGCAAATTCTACAAGTATTTGAAAAAAAGTAAAAAGTATGCGCGTATAGATTGAAATTGCCAAGATACTGTGTTAAAATGAAGGTATGATATTTTGATAAAAGAGGTGTCGTATGAAAAACTTTTATCTTACAGACGATTTGAGATGTCCTCCATAGAGGAGAGCGTAGTAGGAGAGGACGTAGAGATAGAGTATACAAAGTAGATAGCGTAGACCGACTTGTTTACGAAGGTAGAGGTACTACCTGCGTGGTGGAGGAGGGAGAGTACTACGTAGTAGCCGTATGCGATATAGGCGAAGGTAGTAGGTCTCTACGCCGAAGAACAAATACCAAAGTGGCTCATTGGGACAACAGACCTGACCTAGGATTTGTGAGAGACACTCGTAGCAACGAACACGGATATCCTGGTTTTCTATATATGACAAACCAAGATATGCCTATATTAAATTATCCGGAGGATTAGTATGACGGCAATCAAGATAATACTCAAAGACAAGAGAGAGATGAATATAATGCTAGATGAAGAAAATGCGCCTATTAGTTGCGCCAACTTTTTGAGACTAGTGGACGACGGTTTTTATGAGGGACTATGTTTTCATAGAGTTATAGCGAACTTTATGATACAAGGAGGAGGCTTTGAGTGGGGCGCAGGTCTAGTGGACAAGGCGTCTCCATACGGGGCTATCAAGGGCGAATTCGCTATCAATGGAGTCAACAATCCTATCAAACACGAGGTGGGAGTGATATCTATGGCTCGTACCAACGTCAAGGATAGCGCCACCTCTCAATTCTTCATCTGCGTAGCAGACGTACCATATCTAGACGGTCAATACGCTGCATTTGGCAAGACTATGGACGAGGAGAGCAAGCAGGTCGCTATCGACATATCCACCGTACCTACAGGTAGGTGGGGATGGTACGACGACGTGCCTAGAGACCCTATCGTCATAGACAAAATCGTGCGTATATGATGAAAGACAAGAATACCACTACTTTGACCAAGGTGCTAAATGTAGTGGCTAGTATCATATTTGGCATATCGCTAGTGGTGTGTAGTGTGATAGGTGGATTTGCCACTTTCGCCACCGACGCAGATTATTATAGAGAGGTACAGAGTGGGCTGGGAGTCACTCCTAGCAGGATAGGACTATCTAGCGAAGAAAATATGATGATAGCCAACGAAAGCCTAGCAGACTATATGGCAGGTCGCATAGACGATATGCAGGTGATAGTCACCAACTACGGAGCAGAGCAACCTCTATGGTCTAGTCAAGCCATATCTCATATGAAAGACGTGAGGGACCTAGTCCAACTATGGAGTACCATAGCGATAGTGCTAGTGGTATATATGGTAGGATATATCGTGTATCGAGTCAGGGACAAGAGTGGCAGGCTCAAACTGTGTAGTGACGTAGTGAGTACCTACTGTATCGTAGGTATAGTGATAGGGATTATCGCCGTATCGGTACTCGTATTTGGCTTTAACGACGTGTTCGTGATATTTCACAAGTTATTTTTCTCAAACAACGACTGGCTATTTGCACCTAGCGATTTGATAGTCAGGCTACTGCCAGAGAAATTTTTCTTGACTATGGCTGTGCGAGGAGGTATTACCGTGCTGAGTGTGGTGGCTATCACTCTAATCTCTGCTATCATATATAGAAAAGTAGCCAATAGACAAATCGACAAAAAGGACTAATCGCCAAGATTAGACCTTTTTTAGTAAGTGAGTAGAGTGGGGGGTTTTGCAAAAGGTTTGCAATTTGTATCAAAAGGTGCTATACTGTAGGTGACGAGGGGCGTTGCCCTACTTTTATAAGGAGATGAAAAAGTGGATAAGAAGATAAGAGTGGCTATGTTCGTGGACAGTTTTGGGGCTATGGACGGAGTAGTCAACGTAGTCAAACAATATAGCAAACTACTCTCCGATAGAGCAGAGGTGACCATAGTAGCCCCCAAGACTACCTCCAAAGAGGACAATAGTATAGAGGGCGTAGAGATACTCCGTTGCGCATCTATACACGTGCCGATAGTTAATTATGATTACGGCATACCAGAACTAGACGGCAAATTTCTCAAAGAAATCAAGGATAGGAGTTTTGATATAATTCACCTTCACTCTCCCTTCAACTTGGGCAAGTTGGCTATCAAGATAGGTAAAGAACTAGATATCCCCGTAGTAGCCACATTTCACTCTCAATTTAAGCAAGATTTTAAGTTGGCGCTAGGGCTAGACTCTCTAGCAGAGGCTTGGCTAAAGGACATAGTCAAGGTGTTTAACGCTTGCTACGAGGTGTGGCCTGTCAATAGCAAGGTGCAGGAGATACTATACGAGTATGGATACGTAGGCAATAGTACGGTCATCACCAATGCTACCGAGATGAAACCTCTAGAGGGGGATTATCGTAGCGAGGTAGACAAGATGTATGGTCTCAAAGCCGACCAACCTATGTTTTTATTTGTAGGGCGTATCATTACTCTCAAGAACGTATTGTATATAGTAGAGGTAATGAGGGCGCTTAGGGAGAGAGGTTTTGACTTCAAGATGGTGTACGTAGGAGATGGCTACGCCAAAGCGCAAGTCAAGTCCCTCATCAAGAAGTACAAACTAGAAGACTACGTGATACTACCTGGCAAGTTGTCCAATAGAGAAGACTTGGCAAAGGTATACCAGAGGGCAAATCTAGTGGTATTTCCCTCATACTACGACGCCGATTCGCTATGCAAATACGAGGCTGCATCCCAGAGCACACCTACTATTTTCGCCGAAGGTGCTGCCACTATAGGTGGTGTCAAGGACGAGGTGGACGGATACGTCGCCTCTGGCGAGGACGAATATCAGTTCGCAGATAGGATTATAGAGATATTTGAGGACAAGCCCAAGTATCTAGAGGTGTGCAAAAACACCTATGATAGACTATATCACACTTGGACAGACGTGGTAGACAAGGTGTATGACAATTATTTGAGAGTCATTAGCGAATACCACTTTGGCAAATAGGAGGGCTAGATGAAACCAAAGGTAGTATTTACTTTTGTCGAGGCAGGTATGGGACATATAATGCCTGCTACGGGATTGGCAGATGCATTTGAGAGTAAGTACGGAGACAAGTGCGAGGTCGTCAGGCTCAAGATATTTTCTCAAAGCCCACACGAGTGCGTCCAAAAGTACGGTCAATCTCTCGCAGACGACGTCAAGAAACTAGGCTCTAGCGACATATATGCGTGGGGAGAGTGGTTCTTTAGCGAACTAATCGGTAGCAAAAACACTCTCAAGTTTTTGGACAATCTATACAAAGATGCTAGAGAGTTGATACTAGACGGACTGGAAGAACTCAATCCTGATTTGATATTTAGCACCTATTATTCTCCATCACACTTCGCTATACAGGCGAGAGAGCAGGGTAGGATAGATAGCATCATAGGTTCATATTCGCCAGACCCCGAGATATACGCCGCGTGGGATAGGAGAGGGGACTTCTTCATCACCAACAACGAGAGGGCGTACCGTCAAGCGATTGACAAAGGGTGCGAGAGAGTATATCAAATCCCCTTTATCTATCGCAAGGAGATAGAGGAGGCTTCTAGTATATCCAAAGAGGATATGCGAGATAGACTAGGTCTACCTAGAGACAAATTCACCGTGCTACTCAGCGACGGTGCTTATGGTCAAAAAAATCTAGTGAGATTTACCAAGGCGCTACTAGACAGCGAATTACCTATCAGCATAGTGTCTATCTGTGGCAAAAATCAACAAGCCTACGAAGAACTAAAATCCCTCAAGCCAAAGAGTGAAGATACGTATTTCTTGCCACTAGGATTTGCGACGAATATGCTAGAGTATTTGCGTTCGGCAGATATGTTCGCAGGTAAAGGTGGCTCAAATGCGATAAACGAGGCGTTTTACTTTGGATTGCCAGTAGTGGTGAGCGCATTTGCCAATATGCTCGAGAAACAGACTGCCACCTATTTCTTGATAGAGAGAGGGCTAGGCAAGATTATCAAAAATCCTAATAAATTCGTAGCCTTCGTGAGACACCTGCTAGACAATCCTAGCGAAGTGGACAGTTATAGAGAAAAACTTGTCTCCCACCACGATAGTACGGGTGCTAGTCAAGGAGCAGACATTATCTACCAAATGCTAAAAGAAAAATATCCAAATCTATAAAGAGATAAACCACGAAAGGTAAACTTTCGTGGTTTTTTATTTGGCAAAGTGAGGAGTTGGCAAACGAGAAAATTTACCTCAAAAAGAACACACCTTGTCACAAAGATTTGACAAGGACAAACTATCCATTTATAATTATATGGATAATTATAACAAAAAAACGGGGTATTTATGAAAAAAGATAACAATTCTACTCCCAACAACGTAAATATATTTAGCGTATTGAGTTCCAAGACTACTAGAAACGCTATCATCATAGTTATGCTGATATTGAGTATATTTGGTATGATTATGATAGATGAGTCTAACTTCATCAGGACGGACTATTTTGCGTTTTTGGAGAGCAATATAGCAGTAGACTTTATGACGATATTCGGCATAGAGAGGTTTAATATTAGTTCTGGAGCGTGGGTGCTATTCTTCGCCATATTTTTGGTGACACTCATATTGCTAATAGGCAATATGGTCGAGAGACAGGTACTCAAGGATAAGCCTGGTATATTGAACAAAGTGTGGTATTATCTCTCCCTAGTGCTTATATGTGGAGCAGTAGTATTCGTAGCGTATATGCTAGGAGCATTTGAGGAGGTCAGCAAGAGTGCCGACGTCCTAGCCAACCTGCTATACACCCTACTACTATGTTTGATACTAGTGCTAATCATACCCGTACTCATAGTAGCCCTACTATATCTCATCAAGGGTGCTATCATAGCGATTAGATGGCTTATCAAATTCTTTATGTCCACCTCATCTGCCAAGACTGTGGCTATAGAGGACACGGTCACGGTATCTGCAGACGGTATAGAAGGGGTTAACTTCGGCGATAGTAGTGACGAGCCATTGTCTACCGAGCAAATATTCCCTGCACTAGTGCGTATAGACAATATGCCAGTAGATGAGCCTGTGGTCAACGTGGATATAACTCTAGAGCAACTAGCACTACAATTTCAATCCTATGCTATACACCATCATCAGATATACTATGGACTACCACTTATTCGTTCGTTTGTAGCAGGACTAGCCACCTCTAGGCTACTCATACTAGAGGGACTCAGTGGTACTGGCAAGTCAATGCTACCTAGACTATTTACCCAATTTATAAATTCGACTTCTTTCTTCTCCCCTGTGCAAGCCACCTGGAGAGACAAGACTGACGTGTTAGGTTTTTATAGCGAATTTGCCAAGACGTTTAAGTCAACGGGATTTTTGGAGAGTTTGTACAAAGCATCATATAGCGACAAGGCAAATATAATGGTGCTAGATGAGATGAACCTATCTCGTATAGAGTACTACTTCGCAGATTTTCTATCCGTCATAGAGTACCCTGCCGAGGAGTGGAAGATACGTATATACGAGCCTCAAGTAGGTCAGGTGCTACCAGCCAAATTGCCTGACGGCTACGTGAGAGTGCCTACAAATACTTGGTTCGTAGGTACTGCTAATACCGACGATAGTACCTTCATCATCACCGACAAGGTGTACGACCGTGCTATCATCATAGACTTCGCAGAGAAGGTATTGCCTATAGAGAGTGATTATTGCTCTGACGATATCAATTTGTCTGCAGATGGATTGACTAGACTATTTGAGGAGGCTCAAAGAGACTCGTCCAAGTGTCTCACTAGCCAAGAGATAGAGAAGTTCTACAAGTTGTGCGACTTCATGAGTGAGAAACTCGACGTGCGATTTGGCAATCGTATTATGGTGCAGATAGAGAATTTCGTACCTGTATACGTAGCGCTAGGTGGCTCAAAGGAGGAGGCTCTAGACTTCATGTTCGCACGCAAGATCTTGCGAAAAGCAGACGGACTATTTGGCGATTACGTCAAGGAGGAACTAGTCAACCTCACCAAACTAATGCACTCTTTGTATGGAAAGGGGGTATTTGTCGAGAGTGAGAAAGTTATCGCCAAACTTACCAAGAGGTTGGGCTAATCAATGAACAGCGAAAATCTAAAAATTTTATCCAATTTCACACGAAAACTCGTGAATTTTGGATATAGAGTGCACCCTGCCAAGTTGGTATATTCTCTCAAGAAGGGGGAGTTTGGCTATACGGTAGAGGAGGGGAGCGAAGAGGTGGCTACCAATGATTACGTATTGGCTAGCGACTTTGAGGCGCTACTAGAGAAACTGTATACTATATTTAAGAGCCCCAAACTCTTCTTGAAGAAGGAGAACGTTATATTTCGTTCGGAAGTGGCTACCAAGGTGGACAATACCACCCTCAAAGCCACCTACAAGGACGAGAAATTATGGCGTCAAAAGAGAGGAGAGATGACTCCAGAGTATATGCACTCATTTGTCTACGAGGACAACTATGCTATCTACGAAAATAGATTTTTGACATACCTCATAGACCAAGTGTATGCAGACGTCACCAAGAAGGTGAATAGCCTCATACTCTCCGTAGAGACTCTCAATAGCCAAATGGGTGGAGGCAAAGACGCCAGATTTACCCTAGGAGAGTACGTAGATTACGTAGGGGACAACTTGCCCACCTTGACTACTGACCAAGATGCTACCGTGGGTATCATCAAGTCGCTAGTGAATATCAAGAAAAAACTCAACTTGCTCAAAAATACCAACGTCTACAAAGATTGCAAGAAAGAGGGAGATTTCAACGTCAAGGGACTCAAGCCTACCAATATATTGCTCAAAGATACCAATTATCACTATTGCTACGCATTTTATCTAAATTATCTCAACACAGACCCTTCGCTAAAAAATCAGCAAAGTATGTACGTGAGTTTTGTCACCGTCAATATACTAGGCGCGCTAGTGGATATGGGATTTGAGATAGACGAAGGTAACGACAAGATAGGACTAGCCAATACCGGAGTGATGAGATATAGCGATATCACTCTACGCAAGCCTCCCTTTAGCGTAAGCCTCTCAAAAGACGGTAGTAGCGATATAGTCCTCAAGGTGAGTTTGCCCGACTCCAACCAGAGCAAATACGTGTTTAGGGTGTTAAATAGCGATATGGTATCGGGCATACAAGGCTACACGACTCTAGCCGATTACGTCAAGACTTCTGCTAGTAGTGATGCGATACGCACCTTTGTAGTCAATGACGTGGAGAAGATAGATGACTTTGGTGCATTGTACGTGTTGCCCTCCACCTCAGCATCTTCGCTAGTCATCAAGCGCGCTCTCAAGTCCTGCTTTATGCTAGCCAGAGGCTCATCATTTGTACACGAGAGATATTGTCCTATATGTGGCTCAAATCTAGTGTCTAGAGAGGACGAGTATATATCGTGCGAATCTTGTGAGAGCAAGTATCACGTATTTGAGTACGAGTACGTAGACTACGTGTGGTTCAAGGATATGCCTAGAGAGTGTGAGTACGATAGCGCCAAGGAGACGTGTCCTACTCTCCCTAGCGAAATGAGAGATAGCGAGGATATCGAGCCTACTCCCAAGAAAACTACTAGAAAAACCAAAAAGAAAAGTTAAATAAAAACCTCTCTGAGCGAGAGGTTTTTTTGTTTAAGACGAACCAAAGTCCAAGGACTTAATTTCTTTAATTATATGAGGTGGAAGTTTTAGCATTTGTAGTAAAACAAAATTTAAATCCTCTGTCCATTTAGCAACGGCAAATAGAAATCGGTCATCATTTTTGTGTGTGTTGATAAAAAAGTTTAAATACTCTAGTATATCTTTATATGTCAATATCTCCATATCTATCAACTTTTTGATAATGTATTGCCTATCCTCAGCGGAGAGATTGTAGCGTTGGTCTACGGTGTAGCCGTTAAGGTGAAGTGTTGATTCTGCTTTTAGGCTAGTAGCAGTTGCATACATTTCTACAAAGTTACCTATAAGTATGCCAAATTCTTTTTTCAAACTTATAAATCTTTCGTACTCCAAATAAAACTTATCACAATATTTGCAATATTCTGCATTTGTAATGGTTATTTTTAAATCATCTCTGCCTACCAACCATACCGACCTTGACACAATAGGGTGCTTTTCATTGTGGCAAATGAGGCTGTTTTTGTATATATACAAAGTTGTTTCTTTTGACCATTCAGAATTAAATCTAGGATATTTATCATCTGGGCAGAACATAGAACAATGAATTGGACCTACGCAAGAACTGTTGGTATGGGAGCATTTTCTGGTGTTAGCAATGTAATATGGACAATCCGTTTTATCTTTGTCTGGGAAAAATTTTGAGCGAGGAACTATTCCGTTTGGAGTGGGATTTTCAATTTTTTTATTCATAGATTATCCTTTTGTATTTTAAGATAAATATATTATAGCATATTTTGAGGAGCGAAAAAAAATCGCTATTATTACTGCACGGGGATTTCGCTATGGCCTGGGGTTGTGGTGGCGAAAGGCTTGCCCTCTATCATAGCATTTATCTCATCACAAGATAGTGTGAGTCCGTTGAGTAGGCGATTGTAGTGGTGGCGTTTGACCTTGAGAGGGGTGTCGTAGTACATCTCAAAGTGGCATCCGTCTAGTGAATAACGGCGTACCTTGTACACTCTATCTTTGTAGTCTGTGAGAGTGAAGTCTCCCTTGTCACACTTGCGACAATCATACCCCTTGGGGCAGTACTCAAACTCCATCACCCTGATACTACCTGCCGTATAATAATACGCGCCGGCATCTAGCATATCTCTAGCCTCAGCGAGAGTGATTTCTTTGGATACGGTTATCCTGTCGGCATATCGCTTGGCTATAGCGAAAGATGTGGAGTTGGTGATATTTGAGTCTACGGCTAGCCATAGAGGTTTACGGTGGAGAGTGCTGACACTCACGCCTACTAGTCCGTCGCTATATATACCGTCAAATCTATCTACTATTTGACCAAATTCGACTAGTCCCTTGTGAGAGACAAATGCAGGTAGATATATGTATTTCTCCTTGTCCCCTGCGAGTGTTAGCCACTTGTCGAGAGCAGAGATATCTAGGTAGTCTCTAGGCGAATATATGACTTGGTCCACACTCTCTAGTCGTACTCCCTCTAGTGAATCGCAGATAAGCGCCGTAAGGGGAGATGCCTCTACACTAGGTAGAGAGATGGTAGGGATATCTCCTAGTTTAGAAGTTCTATTTGTTTGCCCTATACTCTCATATAGTAGTTCGTATAGAGTACGGCGTAGGGCGTTGAGATGAGACTTGGGCATAAACAAATCGCCCTTGACAGTAGTGCGTAGTTTGACTAGCCTAAATGGATATTCGTCCACCTTGAGCATACAATCCTTGATATCTTCGCCTTTGATAGGTGAAGTGAGTGCCATTTGTGGAGCGACTACACTCTTGGCTTTCACCTTGTAGTCTCCACACTTGACAGTAGCGTGGCAGTCTCCCACTTTCATAAAAACCGTGACGGAGATATCTGCCTTTCGCTTGGGGGTGGAGATATCTAGCGCCTTGTCTAGGGTGATATGCACGTCGTCTCCGACTCGTACCTCTCCACGATAAGATAGTGGATATGGCGAGGTGTCGGCGACATCCCAACTAGATGCGCTACCCACCTCTACACCATCTCGTATTATCTTGTAGCCGTTGCCACGAGAGGGGATTTCGCCATCTACGTATATCTTGGTAGGGGATACTCTCACGACTTTGCCTATCTTGAGACCTAGGTGACCTTGCACCTTGGGGGAGAGTATACTCTTAGTCTTGCCAAATGCTAGTCCCTCGGTGTAATCTCCTCTATTGAAGGTACGTTTGAGAGAGTCTAGGTCAGGCTCGCCCACGCAGTACAATTTGGCGTTGTAATAATCTAGCGCTTTGGCTACGTACTCTGTGGAGCGAAGTCTACCCTCTATCTTGAGAGATACTATACCTGATTTGACTAGGCGTTTGAGGTGCTTGTCTATGGACAAGTCGGATAGTGATATAGCGTAGTTGGCCCTAGCGCCGTCTAGCGAATATTCTCTACGGCAAGGTTGCTTGCACCTACCACGATTGCCACTACACCCTCCGACAAATGAAGATAGATAACAATGTCCCGAATATGAAGAACATAGCGCGCCTTGTACAAATACCTCAGTAGGTATCACCTTGGCTATCTTCTCCACGTCCTCTATGGCAGTCTCTCGTGCCAATATCACTCTGTCTATACCCATATGCTTGGCGAATACAGCCCCTTCTACGTTGTTGACACCTGCTTGGGTAGATAGGTGTACTTGCATATCAGGATAATGTTGTTTGACAATGCTGGCTAGGTAGACGTCTGCCACTATCACGGCATCTGCCCCTGCTAGATACGCTTGGTCTACACTCTCGTACCAGCGACCCAGTTCGCTATCCTTGACTACGGTATTGAGAGCCACATACACCTTGACGCCTACTACGTGAGCGTATTTGATACACGACTTGAGGCTATCGTAGTCAAAGTTCTCGGCAGAGGCTCTAGCAGAGAAGTCCTTGAGACCTAGGTATATAGCGTCTGCGCCGTGGTCGACGGCGACGTAAAAAGCCTCGACGCTAGAGGCTGGCGCTAACAATTCAATTTTTCTCTTCTTGGTACTCATATATATATTGTATCACACAATATCGTGATTTTCAAGTATGTGTGCCATCATAGAGCAAAATACAATAGATTTTTGCCCTCAATATCTCATGTGGAGCAGGTGGATATATATACATAGTATATACCCACTTCCCAAATATCTTGACACGACATATCCTTTTGGGTATAATATAATTTAATGCAAGTGAGGGAAAAGAGTTGAGTAGATTTGGTATGGCTATCGTCAATATATTCGTCTGCTTGGTCGGAGTGATAGTAGGTATCGCCATTTGTTCGTGGTGGTGGCCTAGTGTGGAGGTAGAGACAATGACTATCTCTACTGCCGTCGTAGTGGCAGGAGTAGTATGCCTAGTCAATCAAATCGTGTACCTATCCCCTAGACAAAATACCACGGTAGGCAGGGTGATATATTTCGTATGCCTAGGCGCATCTATAGTCGTAGGATTTTGCGAACTACCAGCGATAGAGAGGGCGATAGAGAGTGGACAAGGCTGGCTATACGAGGGAGTGAGTATGGCGTCGCTAGTGTCAGGTAGCGTGGCTAGTTGGTATTATCTTAGGTACTCCTGTGCCGAGATAGATGCTACCACCATAGCGCTAGCCCCACTAGTATCTAGCATTAGTGCAGTAGGAGTGGGAGTGGCAGGCTCGCTACTATGCGAGATAATACCAATGCTGAGACCTATACTGCCATTTATAATGATAATAGTAGTCAACTTGGCTCTAGGTATATATATGTGGAAGAAGGGTGTATTGCCTTATGGCGAAGGTCTAGTGCTAGTATCGCCATCCACTAGTAGAAAACCTAGCAGAAGGTCCCAACCTATATCTCTCGTACTAGACGAGATGTCCAAGATAGCCTCACGCCACTCGTATCAGCGAAAGTGTACTTTTGACAGTATCTTAGAGGTGCGTATCAAGAGTGAGTGCGTAGGAGGAGATATACTATTTGTCATAGACGCCGTGTGCAAGGTAGGCAAGGGCGCTAGGACGGACTACGACGTGGAGAGAGTGAGGGCGAGTGTGGATAGCATACTAGAGAGCATAGACAACGTGGTGGTGAGCGAGGCTCAGAGTGTGCTAAAGAGAGCCCAAGAGACCTACGGCTCATACAATATAGAGTATAGAGTACGTAGCAAGATAGGTAATTACGAGATAAATAGATAATAGAGAGGAGAATATGGAGTTTTTTGCACGACTAGTTAGATTGGTAGTGACAGCCATCATTGGTATAGTGGTGATGTTTGTATTTAGTGGAATGGTCGAAAGTTTTGGTGGAGGATATGCTACATCGCATCATCTCATACCAAATACCTCTACGTTGGCTATGGGAGCGATTATACTCATCAACGTATTGATGAGTGATATATTAGGAGAGGGTATATTTGCCTCAAAGACGGCTAGGCTTATCAAGATGGGACTATTCTTCGTGGTATGGATAGGTTTCGTGACTGAGTGTCAGGAGCAAGAAGTATGGAGAATAGAGGCTATCCAGAGCGAACTAGGAGATGACATCGTAGCCAAAGCCTTGGTATACGGTGGATACATAGCGCCTAGTGTGGCAGTACTTTTCTCTTATCGTGCATCACTAGAGGACAATGGTGCTATAGAGAGTTTGTATATGATACACCCCTTGGTACTGTTGATATCCGTCATCGTGGCGCTAGCGTTAGTATTGCTAGGCAACTACGTACAGTTTGTCTATGAGAATTTCTCAGATATTCTATGGATATTCCCAAATGCGTGCGTGATTATATATATGTTGATCAGGTGGTCTTTGCCTTACCAAAGTATTTATGAGGAGTGAGACAAATGGGAGAGTTTGTAATAGGTATATTTAGAACGGCAGGTAGACTACTCACTACCCTAGGCGCTACTATGGTGGTATATCTACTAGGTGGTATATTTTTTGAAGATACACAGACCCTTGGACTACTAGCATTTGGAGTGGCAGCGCCAGGTTTGATATATAGTATCAATGGTATATTTTTTGACGTGCTCAACTGGAGTATATTGGACAACTCTTTCTTTAGATTCATCAAGAAGGCAGTATTTTATATCCTTTGGATAGTCGTAGCCGTGGTCCAAGTGACAATGGGTGCTACAGAACTAGAGATGATAGCCGGTCTAGGAGACGGACTACTCAGCACTATACTATTCTCATCTGTCATAGGAGTATTTTTCTCGATAGAAGGCTCTATCTTCGACGACTTTGAGGGTACTTGGGCGCTACCTGTCAAGATGGGAATTATCACCTTGATAGCAGGTGCTGTGGTAGGTATAGTAGGTGGAGTGATACCATTTTTGGGAGAGATATTGCCTGTGTCTCTACCTATACTAGCCAATGGTGGACTACTTGCATTTATGATAATCAAGAAGGTGTCCCCTTACTCCACTACTGCAGAGGCTAGAGATGCTGTGCTAGGCATCTCCTCTGGTGGAGATAGTGATTATAGCAGTGGTAGTTATAGCAGTTATGATGACGATGATGATGATTATTATCAAGACAATAGAAAAGAAGGTGGCTGGGGACAACTAGGCGACGCTATGTGGGCTGTAGCCAAGAGATATGACGGCAATAGTTATACATTAGCCTACGGCGATATGCGTATATCGGTATATCAAACTACTACCGGTTGGAATACTCTACTGTATGAGGTGAGAGTATTCATACGACCAGGATATACCTGTACTGACGAATATTGTTTCAACCAACTACAAAACGACGCCGAACGCAAGATACGAGAGGTGCAAGAGGAGATACTCAGCGACGGTCAAGATGCTCTACGTAGCGCCCAGAGTGAATACAAAGCCTACGACAAGAACTACAAGATAGAGGTACGCATAGTCGAGACCAAACTCGAGAGATAGAAAGACGGCTCATACGAGCCGTTTTTTTCTTTACAACGAAATTATAGATATGCTATAATGCACTTACGACCAGTACGGATACCCTACTCACTACAAGTACAATTATAGTGGTATAAGAGTAGAGAAGACCTCGGGAGGTGTATCCAAGAGAGATTATCGCTACAATAAAGAGGATTAAAAAACAGGCAGATGCCTGTTTTTTAGATATTTAGAAAGTGTTGTTTCGTAGTGCGTTTAGCATGATGATAGCGCTACTGCAATTGGTGGCTAGAGGGATACTCTGCACGTCGCATAGTCGTAGTAGTGCCGATACGTCTGGCTCGTGAGGTTGGGCTGTGAGGGGGTCTCGCAAGAATATGATGAGGTCTAGTTCGCCACTTGCTAGCATAGAGCCTATTTGTTGGTCGCCTCCTAGAGGTCCACTCTTCATACGAGTTATCTTTAGTCCCGTCTCGCCCATTATCATAGTACCGGTAGTGCCTGTGGCTATGAGGTCGTGCTTGGATAGTACGTCTTTGTACTCGACGGCTAATTTGATGATGTCTGCTTTCTTCTTGTCGTGTGCAATAAGTGCGATTTTCATAATATAATTCTCCTTAGTAATATGCGTATTGTGAATACGCTATATATATTTGTTTAGAATAGCGTAGGTAATATGAGTGTGGCTATGACCACTACTCCTAGTGCTATACGATAATAGCCAAATACCTTAAAGTCGTGCTTTTTGACGAAGTTCATCAAGAACTTGATGACTAGCATAGATACCACAAATGCCACCACGCAACCTATCAGCAAGTATATCACTTGGGGTAGGGTGAAGGTGGATACCATCAAAAATTTGAGTAGTTTGATGGCGCTAGCGCCTACCATCACGGGTACTGCTAGCAAGAAGGTAAATTCTGCTGCATTTTGTCTATCTACACCTAGTATCAATGCGCCTAGTATGGTAGCGCCCGACCTAGACGTGCCAGGGATAAGGGATAGTACCTGAAATGCTCCTATGAGTATAGCCGTCTTGTAGGATATGCCTGTGGGGGCAGTATCGGAAGAGGGGCGTCTACTCTCTACTATGATAAATGCCACACCGTACACTATGAGTGTGATGGCTATCACGAGTGGTGTGTGTAGATGAGCCTCCAAGAAGTCGTCAAATATTATACCTATCACACCTGCAGGCAGACAGGCTAGTAGTATCTTTCCCCAAGTGGAGAGTATGCCTCTATCTAGGGTGAGTAAATTTGCCTCAGTTTTCTTGATAGGCCACAGTTTGGCGAAAAATAGCACCACTACCGACAATATAGCGCCTAGTTGGATGACCACGAAGAACATATCCTTGAAGTCTTGTGGTTGGTTGAGAGTAAATAGGCTGTCTACTAGTATCATATGACCTGTACTAGACACGGGTAGCCATTCGGTAATGCCCTCTACTATGCCTAGGAGTATGACTTTGAGTATTTCTATTATATCCATAAAATTCTCCTATATATCATATTGCATAGACGGTGATATTATTCTAGATAAAAGACCTCGTCCATATCCTCATAATATTTGCCCTCCTCGTGTCCTACGAAACAAGGGCGAGTGTGAGACCACCACTCCCACATGATAGGATAACTCTCCATCTTCTTCATGTCGGCGTCGTAGTCTTCGCCTACGTATTCATAATAGGTGTATACCTCATCTCCTCTCAGTGAGATAGAGTAATGAGTGATATTGCACTCCTTGATGATACGGCGAATCTCCTCCCAACAGTTGTGATGCAAAGTGGCGTATTCGTCCACCTTGTCACTCTTGAGCCTAGCGTATAGACAAAATCTTTTCATAATTATCTCCTTAGGATATATTATAATGTAACGAGAGATATTAGTCAACTTTAGGTGCAAAAAAAAATTTTTGCATTATATTGTTGAAAATGTCTATTAGTTTGTGTTATACTTAAAAAAACCCTAGGAGGTAATTATGGCTAAGAAATCTACCAAAAAATCAATGCCCAACAATTTGTTTAGCGCATTATGTATGCTAGCGATAGGTATACTACTCATAGTGCTCAAGACTAGCGCTATTTCTATCGCTATGACGATATTTGGAGTGTATCTCATATACAAGGGAGTGGTGACTATATTGTCCAAAGACTTGGTCAAAGGATTGATAGTAGGGGTGATAGGTATAGCATTGATTACCTGTGGTTGGTTGTTTGTGACCGTGGCGCTATACGTGTTGGCTGCAGTACTACTCATCAACGGTATCGGCGATATACTCTCTCTAGTGAGGAGGGGTGGCAAGCCTAATCTCGCAGAGTATCTATCTCCACTACTCATGACGATAGCAGGAGTGCTACTCATATTTGCCCAAGGAGAGACTTTGTCGTGGATGTTTATAGTAGTAGGAGCGCTAGTAGTACTCAAGTCTTTGCTTATGATATTTAGGAGTGCCAAGAAGTAATATGAAGGTACTAATAGCATCAGATTTGCACGGTTCTATATATTACGTAGACAAACTGATAGAGAGAATAAAGGTAGAGAACCCCGACCGTATCATACTGCTAGGAGATATACTCTATCACGGACCACGCAACGATTTGCCTAGCGAATATTCGCCCAAGAGCGTCATATCTGCGCTCGCACCATATAGCGACAAGATAATCGCCGTGAGGGGCAACTGTGATGCAGAGGTGGACTTGATGGTGCTACCTTTTGAGGTGAAGAGTAGATACGTATTTGGCATAGGTGGACGCAAGGTGTATGCTACGCACGGACATCACTTCAATCCTAGCGCCATGCCTAGGTGTCTTAGGGAGGGGGATATACTACTCACAGGGCATACGCACGTAGTAGCCAACTGTGACGTGGACGGAGTGAGATATCTCAACCCTGGCTCTATCTCTATACCCAAACAAGGTACGCCTAGGGGATATATAGTGGTAGAAGAGGGCGCATTTGTATTTCGAGACCTAGACGGGGTGGAGTATGATAGATATATCTACAAAAACCACGCTAATTGTTGACAACTAGCCAATAGTGTGCTAAAATCTATGTAGCAAAAGGACATAGGAGGATATAACTATGAATAGAATCAAGACTATCAGCACCAGAGACGTGAACAAGTCTGTCAAGACAGGTGGTTGTGGAGAGTGCCAAACTTCTTGCCAATCTGCTTGCAAAACTTCTTGCGGAGTTGCTAACCAAAAGTGCGAAAACGTTAACAAATAAGTTTTTGACAAGATTGCACAAAACGCTGTCCGTGTGACAGCGTTTTTTGTGTCAGGGGAGTATATGATACATCAATACAAATTAAATGGATACAATATAGTGCTAGACGTGGCTAGTGGTAGTGTGCACGTGGTAGACGAGGTCGCCTACGACGTGATATCTATGTACAAAGACCATAGCGAGGAGGATATCATATCCACCTTGTCCACCACTTATGCTAGTGATGGCGTCACCAAAGAGGATATAGCAGAGTGTATAGCAGACGTACGCGCTCTAGAGAGTGATGGCAAACTATTTACTCGTGATATATACGAGGGGCTAGCGCGCAATTACAAGAACAATTCTAAAGTGGTCAAAGCCCTATGCTTGCACGTGGCTCATACTTGCAATCTCAATTGTAGTTATTGCTTTGCCTCACAGGGCAAGTATCAAGGAGACAGAGCCTTGATGACCTACGAGGTGGGCAAGAGAGCATTTGACTACCTCATAGAGAACTCCGGCACTAGGACCAATCTAGAGGTTGACTTCTTCGGTGGAGAGCCTCTCATGAATTGGGAGGTCGTCAAACGCCTAGTACAGTACGCTCGTAGCATAGAGAAAGAACACGGCAAAAACTTTAGATTTACCCTCACTACCAACGGACTAGGTATCACCGACGAGGTGATAGACTTTTGCAACCGAGAGATGTCCAACGTGGTGCTATCTCTAGACGGCAGGAGAGAGGTGCACGATAGGTTTAGAGTGGACTACAAGGGAGAGGGTAGTTATGAGAGGATATTGCCCAAGTTTAAGCAACTAGTAGAGGCTAGAGAGGGCAAGAATTATTATATGAGGGGTACTTTTACCCACTTCAATACCGACTTTACCAAGGATATATTGCATATGGCAGACCTAGGCTTCAAGGAACTGTCTATGGAGCCCGTGGTGTGTCCACAGGGAGACCCTTACGCATTGACGGAGGAGGATTTGCCTATCCTACTAGAGCAGTACGAGATACTAGCGCGTGAGATGATAGAGCGAAATAAACGTGGAGAGGGATTTACCTTCTACCACTATATGCTAGATCTCAAAAACGGACCTTGTATCTACAAGCGTATCACAGGTTGTGGATCGGGTACGGAGTATATGGCTGTCACCCCTTGGGGAGACCTATACCCTTGTCATCAATTCGTAGGTGATGAGAAGTACAAACTAGGAGATATATGGACAGGTGTCACCAATACTTCTGTGCAAGATGAATTTCGCTCCTGCAACGCATATTGCAGAGAGGAGTGCAAGGATTGTTGGGCTAGATTGTATTGTTCGGGTGGTTGTGCCGCCAACGCCTATCACGCTAGTGGTAGTATCAACGGTGTGTACAGTTATGGTTGCGAATTGTTCAAGAAGCGTATAGAGTGCGCCGTGATGATACAAGTAGCAGAGGACGACAATGTATGAATACCCCTATTAGCGATTTTGTAGACAAGTATATAGAGTCCTCTACTATTAGACTACATATGCCTGGTCACAAGGGTGTAGGGGATATGGAGAGATACGATATCACCGAGATAGCAGGCGCAGACGTGCTGTACCATAGCGACGGTATCATCAGGGAGAGCGAGAGAAATCTAGAGAAACTATACTCCACTAGTCGTAGTGTGTATTCGACAGAAGGCTCGACACTCTCTATCAAGGCTATGCTCACTCTAGCGTATATGAGTGGCGTGCGTAGGATAATCGCACCTCGCAACGTGCACAAGGCTTTTGTCTACGCAGTAGCACAGATAGGACTAGAGGTGGAGTGGATATCTACCACTTCGCTAGATATATGCAGTAGTCCCCTCGATATAGAGAGATTGGAGAGTGTACTGTCTAATGATAGTGACGGTGTGGCAGTATACGTGACCACCCCTGATTATCTAGGCAATATGCTAGACGTGAAGGCTATATCCAAGTGTTGCAGAGCGCATAGAGTACCACTACTAGTAGACAATGCTCACGGTGCGTACCTTAGATATCTGCCCAAGGATATGCACCCTATATCTCTAGGGGCTAGTATGTGTGTGGATTCGGCACACAAGACGCTATCAGTACTCACAGGAGGAGGATATCTGCACCTAGCCAAAGATGCCAACGCTATATGGATAGATAACGTAGAGAGGGCTATGGCTATGTATGCTAGTACCTCTCCTTCGTACCTAATACTGCGTTCTCTAGATAGGCAAAATGCCTATATGGATAGCGACTATCGCAGAGACCTTCTTGAGGCGACGGATAGAGTGGTGGCGTTGAGAGAAAACCTCATCTCCCACGGATATACTCTAGTAGGAGACGAGCCTCTCAAGGTGAGTATAGATTGCTCCTCGTATGGATATAATGGAGGGGAGATAGAGGGTGTATTGAGAGCAGAGGGGATAGAGGTAGAGTATAGTGACGAGAGGTATATCGTGATGATGTATAGCGAGCGAAATACCCTAGAGGATATTCGCAAAGTGTCTAGCGTCCTCACTAGCATACCTCCCAAACCACCTGTGGAGATACCTCCTATGACTTTGCCTACGCCAACTAGGGCTATGAGCATAAGAGATGCGCTATATAGCCAAGTCGAGAAGATAGACGTCAAGAGAGCAGAGGGTAGAGTGTACTCTGACACGCTCATATCTTGCCCACCAGCCATACCAGTACTGATGAGTGGCGAGATAGTATCTAGAGAGGCTATCGACCTAATGCAAAATTTGGGAATTAGTCATATAAACGTAGTGAAATAAAAAAACACGTGTTATAACAAAACAATGTGTTTTTGATAACAAGCAACAACAAAAAACGGTCAAATGTCCAACGAAGAGGCATTTGACCGTTATTTTTAGTTAAAATTATTAACTACTTGTCGTTGTTAAAATTTGATATGCAAAGTGATTTGTTCATCTAACCTGCACACTATATTTTTAGTCGGCATTAGTATATCCATTTTTTACTATTTCTGTAGAGAGTTCTTTGTACGTTCTGCTGAAAATTGTTTTTGATACTACAAATATGGCAAGAAAAACAATATCTACAACTATAAAACCAGACAATCCTGAAAAATTTGCAAAATACGAAAGTTGTGGTAACGAAGAAGTAGCTTCAAACATTTTTAGGAAAAAAAAGTTGAAGACAATGGAAAAACAGAAATACATAATAGTAATGGTAATAGGGCGTTGACTTTGATATAGCTTCACATAATATTTATTATCATTCTTTGATATTTGTGCGTATTCAATCATTGCATATTCTTCGGGGTTTTGCATACTACGTATACCATTGTAAATGCTTTTTCCACATTGTACAATAGAAGAAAAAGCAGTTAACACTGTTGAAAATGGTAAAATGCAAAATAAAAGGGCAACTCCTGCATCATTACCAGAACCGTTTAACGTTAATTGCAAACTGTCAATAAGACCGTCTACTATAGAAAAATTTTCAGCAAATACATACTGGCCGTTTTTAATATTTTCTTGTGTTAATTGACCTAGTAGGTTGAGTGGCAACTCTGATAAAGGAATACTTTTGGTCGTTTGCAAAACAGGTACGAATAATAAGACAAAAACCATAATTAATGAACATGCGCTCAAAATCAAGTTAAACAAATTTACTTTTTTAAATTTGTCAAGGTATTGTAAATAAGGTTTTGATTCCATAAAACTTTCTCCTTTTGTAAAAACAATAAAATTAAGCTCAAATTAATGATATGATTATACAAGAAGTTTTCTTCTTTGTCAAGTATTTTAAGAAGTTTTATTCTATAATAAAAGTATGACGGTTGGAGAAAAAATAAAAGAATTAAGGATTGATAAGGGTTGGTCTCAAGCACAACTGGGTAAAATGGTAAACGTTAGTCAAAAAGCAGTTGATTATTGGGAGCGAAACGTCAACGAGCCGAAAGCAAGTTATTTAATTGCTCTTGTACATGTTTTTGGCTTGTCGTTTGATGATTTTTTTTATGATTTAAGTACGAAAGATTAAATAGCACGGAGTACCGTGCTTTTTTATTGAGGTTAAAGACAAGGGCTTTTTTAACCGTATTTAATAATCTTTTGATAAAGTTATTAAAAATTTTTTGACAATACTCAATAAAACGATTAATAAAAGTATGTAACTAGTTAGTTACTTAGATATTTTTTTAATGTAGTCAAGTGAATATGACTACATAGGAGGTTTATATGTGGACTGAACAAATGCTATGTATTCTTCTAAACTTGTGATATAATTATTATACAAAGTCTCTTTTTTGAGTATGCTATGAAAACGCTCCATTGGAGAGTCGTCAATAGGCGTGCCTTTACGGCTCATGGAAATGGTGATTCCATTAGCTTCACAGATGGCTTTGTATTCAAAGGACGTGTATTGAAACCCTTGGTCACTGTGAATGATTAGGTTTTTCACGTTTTTTTTTGCTATTGCTTCGTTTAACGTATCCGTCACAAGAGAAATATTATTAAATTTCCCTATTCTATACGCAACAATTCTTCTATCATACAAATCTATTATTGTAGATAAATATGCTCGTTTCTCGTTGTGTATTAAATATGTTATGTCAGTCAACCAAACTTTGTTTGGAGCAGTAGAATTAAAATTACGTTTTATTAAATTAGGCTTAACGTTTTCTACTATTTGACGATATTTAGGTTTTGTTTTAATTCTCTTTACATATTCAGGTTTTAAGGCGTATTTTGCCATAATTCGTTGAACTTTTTTGTGATTAAATATGCGTGTCACTCATAGGGATTTTAATTGAATAATTTATAAAACTCGACTTGTGAAAAGTCGAGTTCTGTTTATTATTTCTCTTTAAGTGTTTTGCACGAAGAAATTAACATTTTTCGTATTGCACCACAATCGTTATTTAGTTTTTTATATTGATTTTCTTCTAAATAGCCTGTTTCAAAAAGCAATTCCAACCAATATTCACTTTCAAAGCACTCTTTTAATGCTATATCAAGTTTTGAAATAAAATCAGCCGTTCCTTGAGCGTACTGCGCTTAGTGGATATTTGCACCAATACTTGTTCCCGAACGCAATAGTTGATTAGTTAATACACTTTCTTTATTGTTGGCTTTAATTTCTCTTGTAATAAATACAATGTTTTTAGCAAACTCTTTTGCTTTTTCTCTTAAAATGCTTTCACGCATACAATAATTATAGCATAAATCAAGTTTTTAGTAAAGTGATATTGTTTGCATAGCAAACAGTTATATTTTTAGAGCAAGTCTAAAAGTTATATTTTGACCTGTGGTCAAAGTTATATTATATTTGCCACAACTCGCCGATAGGCGAATATCACTTTGCGTAGCAAAATATAACGCCGTAAGCATATAACTTGCCGAAAGGCAAATATAGTTGTGGCGTAGTGATAAATCCCTATCACTACGCCACTAATCGTTAGTCCTATTTGATGACAATTAAGTCGTGTCTACGTGTGGTTTAGTGCAGATATTTGGCTACGAAGTCCCTATATATTTGCTCGTATCTAGGAGTGTCTACTATATATGACGTACCGTGTCCTGCTCTAGCGAAAGTGTGTAGCGTGATATTGTCGCTCAACTGGGCTATCTTTTTACTCATATCCACAGGTACTAGTTCGTCATCTTCGCCGTGCACTATCACAGTAGGTAGATGCGTGAGGGGTGCTGACTTGAGTGGAGATGCGCTCTCTATACCAAATCTACCGTATAGCCTAGCGCCTATCTTGAGTAGGGGATAGACTAGGGTGGGATTGAGTTTTCTACTAGCACATTCGCTCTTGAGTATGCTATCTACCGAACTGTATGGACAGTCTGCCATTATACATTTGACGGTAGGAGGTAGAGGTAGGTCTCCACACATTAGCACGGTAGCGCCACCCATAGACACTCCACACAATGCGACCGGCATAGTGGGATATCTTCGTTCGAGATATTCTACCCAAGAGAGTACGTCATATCTCTCTAGTATGCCAAACGATATGGTCTTGCCTTCGCTAAGTCCGTGTGCGCGTTGGTCGATAAGTAGGGCGTTGTGCCCTAGGTCAAGCGCCATACGCAGTCCACCACTCATATCTCTCAGTCCACTACCTTTGTAGCCGTGGCACAATACGTGTATAGGCTTGCTCTCGTCATTGATATATAGTCTAGCCGATAGCCTCAAGCCATCGTCGGAGGTGACAAATACTCTCTCGTAGGGGAGTTTGGCATTTGTCTCTATGACGGGGACAAAGTCGTCGTACTGTTGTTTGAGGAGGGGGTCTTGGGATAGGGGATAATATATATCACGATTTTTGATAGGATTAAAAAAGGCTTGTCTATAGGCGTAGTATGAGCCACCTATGAGGACAAGTGCTATTAGTAATATCACGATTGCCAATATATACCACCACATAATCAAATGATATCACACAAAATAAAACTTTGCAATAAAATTTGCCAAAAACAAAAAAAATTAGCACATTAAGATAATGTGCTAAATAATTTTATACTATATTATACGTCTAGGTCGTGTAGGCAGTCCCAACTCTCTCTCTTGACGGCTAGATAATGCTCATTACCTCTTAGCATCACTACAGGTGGCCTAGCCACTCGGTTGTAGTTGGACGCCATAGAGTAATTGTATGCGCCAGTCGTGAGACAGGCTACTATATCTCCTCTAGAGGTAGTAGAAGGCATATATACGTCTGGTTGTATGATATCTCCACTCTCGCAACATCTACCTACCACAGAGCATAGCATATCTCTATCTTGGGTGAGTCTAGAGAGATTGAGTAGAGTATATCTAGAGGAATATAGCGCATAGCGAGGATTGTCCGTCATACCACCGTCTACGGATACGTAATTCTTGTAGCCAGGTATGCGTTTGAGAGAGCCTACCGTGTATAGAGTAAGTCCACTATCTGCCACTATCGACCTGCCTGGCTCGAAGTATATAGCAGGCATATCTATACCTAGGCTAGCCACTTTGTCTTTGATGAAGGTGGCTACCTTGAGGATATTTTGGCGAATATCAATGCTTGGGTCTAGGCTAGTGTACCTCACGCCGTATCCACCACCTAGGTCTAGTCTAGATATGGTGTAGGATAGAGTGTCTTTGACCTCTTTGATGAAGTCTAGCATCACTCCTGCCGTGGCGAGATACACCTCTGAGTCAAATACTTGCGAACCCACGTGACAATGATAGCCTATTAGGTTGATAGAGGGGAGTGTGAGTGCCAATGACGTGATAGCCATGGCTTGTCCAGTCTCTATGGCGCTACCAAATTTGCTATCCACCTTGCCAGTAGCGACGGCAGAGTAGGTGTGAGGGTCTATACCTGGGGTAATGCGTAGATATATATCTTGGACTCGTCCCATATCGCTAGCGATAGTGGATATGGCTCTGAGTTCGTCTTCGCTATCTACTGCTAGTACGCCTACGCCCATAGAGAGTGCGTAGCGAATATCCTCGTCAGTCTTGTTGTTGGAGTGATAGCAAGCCTTGCTCATATCAAATCCTGCCTTGACGGCTGTGGCTATCTCGCCAGGAGACACCACGTCGATACCCATACCCATATCACTCATTATGCGATATATTTGCTTAAAGGAGCAGGCTTTGGATGCGTAGTACACCCCACCTTGAGTGCCAAAGGCCTCACGGACGGCATCTAGGTAGGTGCGACACCTATCTCTGATACGGTCCTCGTCCATCACGTATAGAGGAGTACCATAAATGCGAGCAAGCGCCATTACGTCGTGCTCGCCCATATATAGTCTACCGTCACGGATAGATAAATTTTGGCATATCAAATCATTGGTAATATTCATAATATCCTCATAGCATACTTGCTATTATTTGTTCTCTAGATAGAGGTGATAGGTCCACGGGGCGTACGTCGAATACCGTCACAGCACCTACCTCTCCTCTCATGTGCATATTGTACACAGCCCTACAAAAAGCCGTGATTACACTAGCAGTGAATTCGGGGTTTGAGTCTAGTTTGAGAGAATATTCTACTACGTGATTATTCGCTTTGTCTAGTCCCGTGCTACCAGTCCTGATGACAAATCCACCGTGTGGTATACCCTTGTGGTCTCTGTCTAGCACCTCTTGGGATACGAAATGCACCATAGTATCATAATCAGCGAAATAATTGGGCATGGTGACTATCTCTCTCTCCACTCTAGCCTTGTCTACTCCATCTGCCACTACTACGTAGCACTCACGGATATGTTTGTCACGAGTGGTGAGGTCAGGGCATACGCCACTACGCACCTTGTCTAGAGCAGAGTCTACGGGGATAGTGTATTGTCTAGCATCTAGCACACCCTCTATTCGCCTGATAGCGTCGGAGTGACCTTGCGAAACTCCCTTGCCCCAAAAGGTATAATCTCTGCCATTTGGAAGTATAGCACTACCGTATAGTCTGGCTAGCGAAAACATACCTGGGTCCCAACCTGCCGATATGAGGGCGAGGTGGCGACTCTCTCTAGCCGTAGCATCTACGTTGGCTAGATGAGTAGGTATATTGGCGTGAGTGTCAAAACTGTCTATGACGTTGAAATGTTTGGCTAGTTCGGGAGTCGTAGTAGGTAGGTCGGTAGCCGAGCCACCGCATAGTACCAATACGTCGATATCGTCACGGTAGAGAAGTATATCGTCGCTAGAGTACACGGGCGCTCCCGTGAGGGTGGTGAGAGTAGAGGGGTCTCTACGAGTAAATACACCCACTAGCGTCATATCATCTGCATAGTTGACGGCACACTCTATACCTTTGCCTAGGTTGCCGTATCCGTATATCGCTACTCTTATCATATATCCTCCTAGTCTGCTAACAAGTCTTGCATATTGTATACACCAGCACTCTTGCCTACGATAAACTGGGCAGCACATATAGCCCCTTCTGCAAATAGAGACCTATCGTGAGCCTCGTGTTTGAGGGTGATGGTTTGAGCATTAGTACCTATGATGACTTCGTGCTCTCCTACTATATTGCCCATACGTATAGCGTGTATACCTATCTCGTCGTGAGTACGCTTGGCGTTGCCACTACGACCTAGATTGAGGGTAGCATTTGGGCGAACTTCTTGGATACCACGTGCTATCATGAGGGCAGTACCAGATGGAGCGTCCACCTTGCGATTGTGGTGTTTCTCGACAATCTCTATCTCAGCATCAGGCATAGCGACGCTAGCCCTCTTGGCTAGTTCGACTAGTAGGGCTACACCCACCGACATATTTGCCGAATAAAATATAGGTATCATCTCTCCTGCACGGTTGATGAGAACTTTCTCCTCTTCGCTATGTCCAGTAGTAGCGAGTACCACAGGGATATTGTGTCTAGTAGCGAAGTCTAGTAGTCCCTCGGTAGAGGAGTGATGCGAAAAGTCCACTATCACGTCCACTTGGGATAGAGATGATAGATCGTCAGCCTCCGTATAGCCTACTGCTAGGGGCACGTCGATAGTAGCAGGGGATATATCTATACCTCCCACGAGAGAGGAGTCTCTATATCCTTGGCGACATAGGTCTGCTACGATTTTGCCCATATGTCCGAGTATTCCATTGACTAATATATTCATAATATACCTCTTTTTAGATGAGATTTTGCTCGCGCATTAGGTCGTAGAGAACTTCTGCGTGCTTATCCTCCATAGGAGTAAGTGGTAGTCGTAGATAATTGTCACAGTAGCCCATCTTGGCGACGGCTGCTTTGACAGGGATAGGATTGACCTCTACAAATAGTTGCTTGATGAGAGGGAATAGGTCTAGTTGGAGTCTAGTAGCCTCCTTGACGTTGCCCTCTAGATAAGCGTGGCACATACGAGAAGTCTCTGCAGGCATTATGTTGGACAATACGGATATTACGCCCGAGCCACCTAGAGACATAATAGGTACGATTTGGTCGTCGTTGCCTGAGTAGATGTCTATCTCATCTCCACATAGATGAGCGAGTTCGGCTATTTGGGATAGATTGCCACTAGCCTCCTTGATGCCCACGATATTGGGGTGCTTTGCGAGTATTTGCATAGATTGAGGAGTGAGGTTGCATCCAGTACGGCTAGGCACGTTGTATAGTATGCAAGGCTTGGTAGATGCGTCGGCTATAGCCTCAAATGACTTGATGAGACCATTTTGGGTAGCCTTGTTGTAGTAAGGTGTGACTAGTAGCATAGCATCTGCGCCCACTTCGCAAGAAAACTTGGTGAGTTCGATAGCATAACTAATGTCGTTTGAGCCAGTACCTGCTATGACAGGCACTCTACCTGCTACTACGTCTACGCAAAACTTGATAGCGTCTTTGTGCTCTTGGTCGTTGAGAGTAGAGCCCTCACCGGTAGTACCTACTGCTACTATGGCGTCTATGCCACTAGCGATTTGCCACTCTATCAATCTGCGAAAATTCTCAAAATCGATACCATTTTCGTTGAGTGGTGTGACGATTGCTGTGGCTGCGCCTGTAAAAACTGTATTTTTCATAATAAAAATCTCCTTTTTTGCACACAAATATTCATCTTGACAAAAGAAAAAGACGACTGTACGCCATCTCATCAAAATATCGCCACTACGCGAGATAATTGAATCGATAGCCCTCCGCAAAATGCGACAACAAGACGGATATTCTCCGAATTGCCAGCCAAATATCCCTAAGCCGAGGATACCCACTTCGGCATTCGCCCCTCTCGTGGCAGGTCGGCTAACCCGTACACCCACGATATTGACTAAATGCGCCTCTATCAAATGATAGATAGATGATAGCATACCCAAATGGCTTTGTCAACATAAAATATGCCTATCTTCGCTAAAATATATAAAAAATCACGATTTTTTCAAAAAAAAGCCTTGCCCACTTGCTAGATATGTGTATAGTGTGGTATAGTGTATGAGTCGTTAGGAGGAGGAATTATGGAGAAAGAAAAGTTTGGCTCTAGACTGGGATTTATACTCATATCGGCAGGTTGCGCGATAGGTCTAGGCAACGTGTGGAAATTCCCTATCATGGTAGGACAGTACGGTGGTGCTGCATTTATACTAATATACCTACTATTTTTGTTGATATTTGGATTGCCTATCATGACTATGGAGTTTTCGGTAGGCAGAGCGAGTGGACTAAGCGTAGCCAAGTCCTTTCAAAAACTAGAGCCCAAGGGTACGAAATGGAATAAGTTCGGCTGGGTAGCAGTAGTAGGTAATTATCTACTTATGATGTTTTATACCCTAGTCGCAGGCTGGATGTTCGTTTATTTCTTTAAGTATATCACGGGCGCGTTTGAGGGTATGGACAATTCGGTGATACCAGATGCTTTTGGTCAAATGACGGCAGACCCACTAGTGTCCGTACTGTGCATGGTGCTAGTAGTATTACTAGGATTTGGCATATGCGCGCTAGGATTTAAGAAAGGCGTAGAGAGAGTCAACAAAGTAATGATGCTAGCGCTACTTGTCATAATCATAGCCCTAGCAGTATACGTAGCCACCCTACCAGGCGCTGACCAAGGTCTAGCGTATTATTTCGTACCAGATTTTCAAAAGATGGTAGATATAGGTATAGGCAAGGTGGTCTTTGGCGCTATGTCGCAGGCTTTCTTCACGTTGTCTATAGGTATGGGCTCTATGGCTATATTTGGCTCGCATATCGGTAAGGATAGGAGTCTATTTGGCGAATCTATATGCATAGCAGGACTAGACACCTTCGTGGCTATCATGGCAGGACTCATAGTGATACCTGCGTGTTTTGCATTTGGCACAGATCCAGGTGGCGGTGGCCCAGGACTACTATTTCAGACCTTGCCACAAGTATTCAATTCTATGCCAGCAGGCAATATCATAGGCACTCTATTCTTTGTATTTATGATATTCGCCGCTATGTCTACGGTGGTAGCCGTATTTGAGAATATCATATCGTTTGGTGAAGAACTATTCGGCTGGTCGAGGAGAAAGTCTTGTCTTATTAACCTAGTAGCCCTCATTATTCTCTCTTTGCCTTGCGCACTTGGTAGCAATTTGCTCTCTTCTATCAACATAGCAGGTATGGACATAATGAGTATAGAGGACTTCTTGGTGTCTAGCAATATATTGCCATTAGGCTCACTAGTATACGTGCTATTTTGCACCTCCAACAAGCACGGTTGGGGTTGGGACAACTTCATCACGGAGGCAAATGCAGGCAACGGTCTCAAGTTCCCCAAGATCTTTAGGGGATATTGCTCGTATGTATTGCCTATCATATTACTAGCATTGTGGCTACTAGGAATATTGACAACCTTTGGTGTAATCACTCTATAATGCTTGACAAATGTAGATAGTGGTGCTAAACTTTGAGAACATTATAATTAAGTATATTACGCGTGAGCGTATATAACCATATCCGGTGACAATAGCGAAAGGGACCCACCTGTATCCATTCCGAACACAGTAGTTAAGCCTTTCAGCGCAGATGGTACTTGACTGGTAGCGGTCTGGGAGAGTATGACGTCGCCGGATTTTTTATGCAAAAAAAGAGGGTATTGTCGCTCTTCCCGTAGGGAACTAGCGACAACTAAATAAATCCTTACGGATTTGTGATATTCGTCTAACGACGAGTGATATTGCCTGCGGCAGTGATATTTGCCTACGGCAAGTGATATTGCCTATCGGCAGTGATATTTGCCTATCGGCAAGTTATATTGCTTACGCAGTTATATTTTGCTAACGCAAAGTTTTATTTTCCCTTTCGGGAAAGTTGTGGTAAATATAATATAACTTTGACCGAAAGTCAAAATATAACGCAAAATAGTTTTTCATATCACTTTTAGCCACAAGGCTAAAAATATCACTAATATGTTTCAATTTGTCCAAAGTCTATTGCCAATTAAAAACCTCACCCTGTACGGATGAGGTTTTCGTTTTGGTGGAGATAATAAGGCTCGAACTTATGGCCTCTACCATGTCAAGGTAGCGCTCTAACCAACTGGGCTATACCTCCATTTCGCCAAGATTGTAGCATATATATTTGTCTTTGTCAATTGATTTTAGGTAGTTTGCTATTTGCTATCGTTGACTAATTGTGTCAAAGCGTAGTATACTATGTATATGAGCAAGCCTAGATACAAATTAGCCAAAGGGACTGCACTCGCCGGCATGGGATTGAGACTGCTAATGGGGTCTTATAGCGCATGGAAATTTAGAGTGGCAGGCAAGTTTCTCCGTGCTATTTATAGAGGTAGAGGGGACAAGAGAACTCTACGCAGAGGGGAGATATATATACCTAGTGGAGACAATACTCTCAGGGTGGTCACCTATGAGGACAAGAGCGCTAGTGGAGACACTATAGCACTACTATGGATACACGGAGGTGGCTACGCTATGGGTATCCCAGAGCAAGAGGTAGTATTCGCCAAGAAGTTGTGCCACTCCTGTCACGTCAAGATGTATCTACCAGACTACACTTTGAGCGTGGACAAGCCATACCCTAGAGGACTAGAGGATTGCTACACCACTCTACTATATCTCTACGACCACGCAGAGGAGCTAGGGGTAGATAGAGACAAGATAATAGTAGGTGGAGATAGCGCAGGAGGAGGACTCACGATAGCGCTATGCCTACTCGCTAGAGATAGAGGAGTAGTCAAGATAGCAGGACATATTCCTCTATATCCTATGATAGACTGCAGAGAGACGGAGACTTCTAGAGACAATCACGCACCCGTATGGGACACCTTGTCCAACAACCGTGCTTGGGATATATACCTGAGGGACGTGGACAGGAATAGTCCACCTATATACGCCTCACCGTCTCTAGCAGAGAGTTATGAAGGTATGCCACCGTGCGTGACTTTAGTAGGGGAGCATGACCCCTTCTTGGCAGAGACTAGGAGATACGTGGAGAGACTAAAGAGTGAGGGGATAGATACCTATTACCGTGAGTACGAGGGGTGCTACCACGGATTTGACGTAATAGCAAGAAATTCTCCTTCGGCTAGAGAAAGTGGAGAGTTTTTGGTAGAGAGTGTCCAAGATATGATAAGCAAATTATAAAATAAATCAAGCCTCCAAGCCGAGTCCCTACGAGGGATTCGGGGGCTAAATAAATCCGTAGACGGATTTGTGATATTCGTCTAACGACGAGTGATATTGCCTATCGGCAAGTTATATTGCCTATCGGCAAGTTATATTGCCTATCGGCAGTGATATTTGCCTATCGGCAAGTTATATTGCCTATCGGCAGTTATATTTTGCTAACGCAAAGTTTTATTTTCCCTTTCGGGAAAGTTGTGGTAAATATAATATAACTGCGACTGTAAGTCGCAATATAGTGCAAAACTTATGTGCATATCACTTTTAGCCACAAGGCTAAAAATATCACTTATCAAACTTAATCTTTTGTGGATAAGAAAAGCCCACCATATTTCGCATATAAGCGAAGTATAGTGGGCTACACTTTTGTATTAAATTAAAATCCCCTTATAGGAACGCCCCTATTAGGAGGCTTTTTTCATAGGGATATTAGGCTAGGCGTAGCACCGTCAAGGTGGCAGAGCCTAGGGTGATAGTACTGTCAGATGTGTTGTATATAGACAGAAAGTCTCCTGCGGTGAGTGAGAGGAGGATGGTACGAGATACAGCCTCAGTCTCTGCAGAGGTGTTGACTGACAAAGTTTCGTTTGGCACAAGCACACCGTTTCTATACAGCGACACCGATAGGTCGCTACCACCTGCCTCAGGAGTACCTGATAGTGAGTATGATACTAGATATACTCCACTCTCTGTGATGAATACGCTACTACCCGTGACAATCATAGTACTGCCCACAGTTTGCTCAACTTGCGCGATAGGCAGTACAGTATCGGTAGCAATCGTACCTGCGTACACTCCTGCATATATAGCGTCGTTTGTACCTGCAGGGCCTTGAGGGCCTACAGGACCAGTCGCACCTGTAGCGCCGGTCGGACCTACAGGACCTATTGCACCAGTCGCACCAGTTGGGCCTTGTGGACCTACCGGACCTACAGGACCTACAGGGCCAGTCGCACCAGTTGCACCCGTCTCTCCCTGAGGGCCTGCTGGACCTACTGGACCTCTAGGACCTCGAGGACCTATTGCACCAGTCGCACCAGTCGCACCTGTAGCACCAGTCGGACCTATAGGACCTTGTGGTCCCATAGCACCCATAGGGCCCTGAGGACCTTGTGGACCTACAGGACCTCTCGGTCCACGAAGATACACGTAGTTTGGTTGACAAGTATTGTCACATCTATTAAATAAGCACATAGTCTATTACCTCACTTTGATATGATTATGTACTACTATATACTATGCATTTTTCCCTTAGTAGGTGCTATGTGTCGTTTACGGTACGATATATATTGACACGAGCCAAATATTTGGTGTATGATATATCTATCTATACTAGAGGTGAAGATATGCTAGAATATATAATAATCGCGCTACTCGTAGTACTCATAGTGCTAGCCGTGTTGATACTCACGAAGTCAAATTCTAATGCAGACGAGGCGCTAGTAGTCATCAGAGAACAATTAAAAGGCATACAAGAAGAACTGAGGATAGTCAAGGAGGACAATATCAGGTACTCTGCATCCATCAGGCAAATACTAGATACCCAGCAGACGGGACTATATCGAAATATGGACGCTCTAGCAGAGCAAGTCAAGTCTTTGAGCGAGGCTATGGATAGACTGCGTGCCGAACTAGGTGCGTCTATGCAAGCGCTCCGAGACAACAACGCCAAGTCGCTAGAGAGTATCAGGAGCACCGTAGACGAGAAACTCACCGAATCTATAGACACTCGTCTAGCCAATTCCTTTAAGGTAATCAGCGACACCCTCGAGGCTGTGACCAAGGGAGTGGGAGAGATGCAATCTCTCGCTACTGGTGTGGACGGACTAAAGAATCTGCTCACCAACGTCAAGACGAGAGGTGGTTGGGGAGAGGTGACACTAGAGAATCTACTCCAAGACGTGATGACTCCAGAGCAATACTACCGTCAATACAAAATCAAGCCAAACTCCAACGATATGGTAGATTATGCTATCATTATGCCAGGCAAAGAGGACAGCGAGGTGCTACTACCTATCGACGCCAAATTCCCTATGGAGGATTATCAGAGATTGATAGATGCGTCGCAGAGAGGAGACAGGGCTATGGTAGAAGAGTCCGTCAAAGCATTGAGACGCCGTATCATAGAGGAGGCTAAGACTATACAGAGCAAGTATATAGCGCCACCTACCACTATAGACTTTGCGATTATGTTTTTGCCTACGGAGGGACTATTTGCAGAGGTTATGCGTATAGCAGGACTCAGCGAAGAGGTGCAAAACAAGTATCGAGTCATACTAGCAGGACCTACTACCATATCTGCGCTACTCAATAGTCTACAAATGGGCTTTAGGACGGTGGCAGTAGAGAAGCGTACTAGTGAGATTAGCAAACTGCTCGCCACCTTCAAGAAAGATTTCCAATCTTTCAACAGTCTGCTCGTCAAGACTCACAAAAAACTCACCGAGGCCACTAGCACTATCGAGAAAGCCACCGACCGTACTCGTATCATAGGCAAAAGATTGTCCAAGGTAGAGATAGACGGAGAGGACGAGCCTCTAGAGTTGGAGGATATACAATACCTAGACACCCCAGATGAATAAATGCAAACAGTAGCCGACTCGTAGTAGTCGGCTATTTTAATTTTGTCAACTATCACCTCAAGATGTGAGTTTAGGTGGTGTCAACTTGTAGACAAAGCAAATATTTTGTGCTAATATATCTAGGAGGTATATATGGACAAGAAATTGAGAGGTAGCATATTTTTACTAGTAGCGTCGATATTTTGGGGGAGTGCATTTATTGCCCAAGATGCAGGACTAGAGTATCTAGGACCTTATGCTATCAATAGTATGAGGTTTTTGCTAGGAGCATTGTTTATGATACCTCTGGTGATATATAGGAGAAAAGTTATCACGAGAGACACCTCTATGGAGAACTGGGTAGAGGTGCACGGTCGTAGTAGAAAGGCTGGACTACTATGTGGTATATTTTTGGCTATAGCCACCTCTTTTCAACAAGTAGGCTTGGTGTATACCACCCCAGGCAAATCAGGATTTATTACTGCTATGTATATCATACTAGTACCTGTACTCATGGCGTTGTTTTTTAAGAAAAGACAGGGGTGGAATATATGGGTAGCATGTATAATGAGCGTGATAGGTCTATATCTACTAGGCAACGTAGGTGGAGAGTCTATCAATCTAGGTGACGTGTTGACTATGGTGTGTGCATTGTCATTTGCCGTGCATATCATATCCGTCGACAAATATAGTGGTGGCACGGACGGTATAGTATTGTCGCAGTATCAACTACTCTCTGCAGGAGTGATAGGGCTAGTGATTACCATCCTCTCAGGAGAAGTGGTGACTATATCTGGACTAGTAGGTGGACTACCATACGCGCTATACATAGCGATATTTTCGTGTTGCGTAGCCTACACCTGTCAAATACTAGGTCAAAAGGACACCCCACCTGCTATGGCGTGTGTAATTATGAGCCTAGAGTCTGTATTTGCATACGTATTTGATATACTCATCAACGGCGCTGTATTTAGTCTGCGAGAGGGTATAGGAGCATTAGTGATATTTGGAGCGATACTGCTCGCTCAATTGATAAATGGAAAAGTAGTGAGGTAAACTGTGGCTAAGACTGTAGTAGTAGGTCTGAGTGGTGGCGTAGATAGTTCGGTAGCGACGTATTTGCTCAAGGAGCAAGGCTACGACGTGATAGGACTATTTATGCGCAACTGGAGAGAACGTGACGGTGGACGTTGTACGGCAGAGGAGGATTATCGCGATGCTAAGTCCGTAGCACGTCTTTTGGGTGTGCCACTATATACGGTTGATTTTAGCCAAGAGTACCTAGATAGAGTATTTGAACATTTTGTCGAGGAGTACAAGAGAGGTCGCACTCCAAATCCAGACGTATTGTGCAATCGTGAGATTAAGTTTGGACCATTTAGAGAGTATGCTATGGACCTAGGCGCAGACTACGTGGCGACAGGGCATTATGCAGGTATCAAGCACGAGGGAGATAGACACTATCTACTGCGCTCTACCGACGACAACAAGGACCAGACGTATTTTTTGCATCAATGTAGCGAGGAGCAGTTGTCAAACGTGCTATTCCCTCTCGATACTATATCCAAGCCCGAAGTGAGAGAGATAGCCACCAAACTAGGGCTAACGACTGCTACCAAGAAGGATAGTACGGGTATATGTTTCATAGGAGAGAGAAATTTTAGAGAGTTTTTGTCCAGTTATATCCCTATGCAAGACGGAGATATAGTGTGCGACGGCGAGGTAGTGGGCAGACACCACGGAGTATACTACTACACCATAGGACAGCGAAAAGGTCTGGGAGTAGGTGGCGAAGGTGGTAGATGGTTTGTCACAGCCAAAGACGTGGAGAAGAATATACTCTACGTATCCCACGGAGACGAGAGTGTACTGATGAGAGATAGTATACTCCTTGAGGATATGCATTGGATCAACGGTATGCCTAAGATAGATAGGGTGACGGCACGCATTAGACATCGCCAACCTCTGCAAGATGCTACCTACGAGGTAGTGGGCGATAGTGTGAGAGTGGTATTTGACGAGCCACAGAGAGCCCCTGCTAGTGGACAATATTGCGTCCTCTATGACGGTATGGTATGTCTAGGCGGTGGAGTTATAAAATAAGAATTTTGCGTGATGCAAAATTTATAAATTTAGACTATTTTATCAAAAAGTGCAACTACAAACAAAATAAGTTTGACAATTAACAATATGCTTGATAAGATATCAAATAGCCAATCTAGGAGGGTTGAACATGAAGAAGAAAATAACTGCCGTAGTAGTAGGATTTGGAGATAGATCAGGCATATACGTTAGAGAAGGATACAAGCATAGACCAGACGATTTTGAGGTAGTAGCCGTAGTAGATCCAGACGACGTTAGACTAAAACTCGCCAAGGACACCTACTCTCTAGAGGATAGTATGCTATATCACTCTATCGACGAAGTACTCTCTCAAGGCAAGATAGCAGATTGCGTTATCAATGGTACTATGGACCAATACCATATAGAGACTGCCGTACCTTTCCTCAAGCAAGGATACGATATGCTACTCGAGAAGCCTGTATGCAACAACCTAGATGACCTCATGATGATTAGAAATACTGCCGAGGAGTATGGTTGCAAACTTATCATTTGTCACGTGCTACGATACAGTCCATTTTATGCCCTCATCAAGAAGATAATTAATTCGGGCGAGATAGGTACTATCATGAGTATGGAGACTAGCGAGAGAGTAGGCGTAGCACACTCTAGCGTGTCATATATCAGAGGTAAGTGGAACAAGGAGTCTTACTGTGGATCTGGTATGCTACTAGCCAAGTGCTGTCACGATATCGACCTAGCTTGCTGGCTAAACAACGCTACCAAGCCTGTCAAAGTTATCTCCGTAGGAGGTAGAGATTTTGTCAATCCTACATATGCCCCAGAGGGAGCAGGTGAGAGATGTATGGTGGATTGTCCACACAACTCTACTTGCAAATATAGCGCAGAGAATCTATACATCGAGCACGAGACTCTACCATGGCTACCTTTCCAATGCACAGGTAGACTACACACCGACCTCACTGAAGAGGAGAAGATAGAGAGTCTCAAGACCACCAATCCTCACGGCGTATGCGCATACAAGACTGATATGGATATAGTAGACCACCAGACCGTGACTATACAGTTTGCCAATGGTTCTACCCTCAATCACACTATGACTCAAGGCTCTATCAGAGCAGGTCGCAATATCTTTATCCAAGGTACTGACGGCGAGATAGAGGGTTGGGCAGAGACAGGCGAATTCGTAGTACGTACTTGGGACTACGATAGCAAGTCATATATAGAGAAGAAGTATGATATGAAGGCAGAGGGCAACAACGAGAGAGGACACTTTGGTGGAGACCAGGGAATAGTGGACGAATTCCTCACTCTCATCAAGGGTGGCACACCATCAGTATCTTGTACACATATCACCGACTCTATCTACGGACACCTATGCGTATTCGCAGCAGAGAAGAGTAGGCTATCGGGTGGTATACCATACGTCATATCCTATGACGAGGGAGACATCACCATCAAGCGAATAGATGAATAAACAGATAGACGGCTCACACGAGCCGTTTTTTGATGCTTTTTTACAATTAAAAACCCCTATGGCGTAGTGCCACAGGGGTATTGTTGACGTGATTAGATTTCGTCCTTGTATATTTCTTTGAAGTACTTGTAGGTGTCTACCTTTAGTTCGCCACAAGCAGGCTCATCACATACGATTATGCCGTCTTTGTGTAGTTGGAGAGCGCTGATAGTCCACGCGTGGTCTACGCCACCTTCGACACAATGGCGCAACGCACGTGCCTTGTTGTGACCATTGATGATGAGCATGACTTGCTTGGAGTCGCATACAGTACCTACGCCTACGGATAGAGCAGTCTTGGGGACTAGGTTGACGTCTCCACCAAAGAAACGTGAGTTGACTATGAGGGTGTCCTCGGTCAATGCGCGCACGCCAGTCCTCGAGGTGAGAGATGTAAATGGCTCGTTGAAGGCTATGTGTCCGTCTACGCCACTACCACCCATAAATAGGTCTATACCACCGTAAGATGCGATCTTCTCCTCATAGCGAGCGCACTCTGCCTCTAGGTCCTCAGCCATACCGTCTAGGATATTGATATTCTCTCTAGGTATGTCGATATGATTGAAGAAATTGTCGTGCATGAAGTACCAATAACTCTGGTCGTGGTCCTTGGGCAAGCCTACGTATTCGTCCATATTGAAGGTGACTACGTTCTTGAAGGTGACTAGACCTGCTTTGTTCATCTCTATCAAGTTCTTGTATACGCCTAGTGGAGATGAGCCGGTAGGCAAGCCGAGTACAAAAGGACGGTCTTCTTTGTGATTGTTGATAGCATTGGCGATATGCTGAGCACCCCATAGGCTCACGTCGGCATAATTATCTTTGATGATTAATTTCATAATTCGCTCCTTGATGATTTATTTTCAACTAATTATACTACAATTTAACTGTGTTGTAAAGAGATTTGAGATATTTGGCGCATATACTCTCTAATTGGGCGAAACGTATACCTCTCTATACTTATCTCCCCAATATATAAGTGCACCAACGCAGTATCGCAGGTGCACTATATAGCGAATATTATTTTTTCTTGGTGGCTACCTTTTTGGTCGAGGTAGCACGCTTGCGAGGAGTGCGAGCAGGCTTGACTTTCTTGACGCGTATGTAATAATTGATACACTTCTTGTCTCCTGCGCCCTCTCTGGCATCTATTTCAAATCCATCTAGAGTCTTGACAAAATTGGACGTCTTGGAGTGACCAAATACTCTGGAGTCGTAGTCAGGCAATCTCTTGGAGAGTATATTGAATACGTCGCTGAGAGATACCCAACCGTCTTTGTCTTCGTCTAGTTCGGGTATGATATTGAGGAGGGTAGATGCTACCACCTCTTTGGTGAGAGAGGTCTGCTCGTGAGAGATACTATCCTCTTTGAGCACGTCTAGGTACACGAACTTGTCGCAAGTGGCTGTGAAAGATTTGGGGGCTTTTTTCTCTCCCATACCTATCACGTATTTGCCAGACTCACGCAGTCTAGTGCATAGTTTGGTAAAGTCGCTGTCCGACGACGCTATACAAAAACCGTCTACGTTGCCACTATATAGTATATCCATAGCGTCTATAATCATAGAGGAGTCGGTACTATTCTTGCCAGTGGTGTAGTTAAACTGTTGGACGGGGGTGAGTGCGTGAGCGAGTAGTATGCTTTTCCACGATTCTGCGCCCTTGGAGGTCCAGTTGCCGTATAGTCTCTTGTAGGTGACGATACCGTATTTGCTAAGTTCATCTAGTATAGCCGTTATGTATTTTGGCGATATGTTTTCGCTATCTATGAGTAGTGCGAATTTTTTGTCTAATAAATTTTGCATAATTCAATCTCCACGACTATTATGCGATACATTAGCGCTTTTGTCAACGACTTTTTGATGATTTTGATACGTAAATTGCCAATTTTTTGACTAGGTGAGAGGATAGCATACCTCCCACTATGCATAGAGGGGTATATAGTCTCAACCTACCGTAATCGTATAGGTACGCCACCACTCCTACTATTAGGTACGAGGCTAGCACTATCATCACGTCTACCACTACCCTGAGCCATTTGATAGTCAGTCTGCGAGTGAGCAGTGTGATGATAGTAGATAGCGCATATACGACTACCCCTGTGAGAAATAGTATCAGCGCGACGTAAGGTTGATAAGTAGTGGATATCATTTCAATATTTTTTTCAACAAGCCTTGCCCTTGCCCCGAGCTATATCTCATAGAGGATATATCCCCCTCTATATCGGCGATTTTGCCTACTGTGTCTATGCGAGTGAGTGACAGATGATCGCCACCTATGGAGAGTTTTTTGTCCTCTAGTGCTAGCAATATCTCTTTGTCGTTGTACCTAATCACCGATTTGACACCTTCTACGTGTAGACTAGAGTGGTCTACTAGGCATAATTTGTGCATATCACACCTCTAGGCGTCTATAATATTTGACGATTTCGTTCTCTCGTAGAGGTAGCGACAAGTCTGGATTTTGAGCCAATATATCTTCGCTAGAGGCGCATATTTGTTTGCACACCTCCCACATACTCTCTCCAGGCTTAATTCTCTTGAGCATTAGAGGAGGTAGAGGTGGCATATCATCTGTCAAGGACACCTCTTTCACGGCTAGCACACTATCGTCTTCAAATATAGCGATAGAGACAAATGCGTCTATAGATACTTCTATACGGCCGTTTTTGATGCTAGGCATCACGTCTGCCACGCACACTCTAGATAGTAGGGTGCTATGAGGGTGTATATTCACAGACGAGACGTCGATAGCGAAGGGTATCTCGAGGGTAGAGCAGGAGTATATGCCGTCTATAGTGTACACGGCGTCTATGTCCACCACACCCTCTACTCTAGCATTTGTATTGTCTGCGACTACGCTAGAGAGGTAGATATTGCGTATAGAGGTGCTAGCCACGGCGTCAGCATTTGAGAGTATGACGCCCTCTAGCCTCTCGCTATGAGTGATAGTACCTAGATATCTGCCGTATGGTATCATAGCGCTATCTATGGTGGTGGTGTGGTCGGTGGAGAAGCAATCTCTCACTACCTCGTGCGAGTAGGAGCGTAGGGCGTAGGTCTTGAGAGAAATGGAGCATTCTACCTCTAGGGTGGTATCCTGTCCTTCTCCGGAGAGATTGATGCGAGCATTTTTGACGTAGCCTAGCGAAAATGCCTCGTCTGTCTCCATAGCACCGTCTACAAATATCTCTTCGCTAAAGGGTATAGTCACTCTCTTGCACTTCACCTTGCCGTCATTGTCGTAGGTGACCGTGCTATACACCTCTCCATTTACGGTGACTTTGTCGCGAGATAGCGCGCTAGAGGAGATGACTAGATTGTTTTCTATTAGCAATATATTTGATATATTTTCGCCGACAGACACCTCTTCGGAAGATATGAGGTCGCTACTTCCTCTGCCCACTAGACAAGTGGACTGTATAGTGTCTAGGTCTTGGATAATACTCTCGTCTGCACCTAGTATCTCTATCTCACTAGAGAGTATAGCATATACTTGTATGCAGATAGCAGAGGTGACTTTTATCTCACTATCGCTACGAGTAGACACTTCGCTATCTACCACGTCTGCCACGCACACTAGAGGGGTGGTGGGTGTGATGAGAGTATTTGAGTACTTGGTGGAGAAATCACTCACGTAGTCCATAGTACGCAACGCGCCGTTTTCGTCTAGGTATATGGCACGGTGACACACCTTGCCTCTGATGATAGCCTCGCCAGATAGCGATTCGCTACCTTCTATCGTGCAAGATGAGGACAATGAGAGCAATTTGTCTATCTGGGCCCCACCCCTAGTACTCATATAACACTCTACTGCCGTGGAGATAGAGGTTAGAGAGGTAAATCTGTCACATTTTAGAGATTGTGTATTCATATGGTCACTCCTATTGGTTTTTGTATAATTTATGAGGTGTCTAGGTAGGATATGACTAAATTTTTGGTGAGGAGGTAGGCTGTCCAAGTTATTGACACGAGGTATCAAAAGTATTATAATAATAATGAGGTAGATTATGTACGTGAGAAGATTGACACTTCGCCAGTTTCGCAACTACGTCGAGCAGACGGTAGATTTGGGAGCAGGGCTAAATATATTTTGTGGAGACAATGCAGAGGGCAAGACAAATCTGCTAGAGAGTCTCTACGTCTTTGGCGTGGGTAGGTCTCCTCGTACTACGCAGGACAAGGACCTCGTCAATTTTGCCTCAAATCAAGCATATATTAGGGCAGACGTCGTCAAGACTCACTCCAACCACAAGGTCGAGATACACTTTTCGCAGTCCAAGAAGCGTATCGCCATAGACGGTATGCCTATATCTAGACTAGGCGAACTAATGGGTGTGGTCAACGTGGTGTATTTTTCTCCAGACGAGATGGCTATTATCAAAGAAGAGCCTATGTTGAGGAGGAGATTTTTGGATATATCTCTATCCCAGCAGTCCAAGATATATTATTATAGTTTGCTTCGCTACAACAAGATACTTCTCTCTCGCAACAAATTGCTCAAAGAGGGTGAATCACTAGATGATACTCTCCCTGTGTGGGAGGAGCAATTAGCCAAAGAGGGCGCACGCATTATACGTATGCGTAGGGAGTACGTGCAGATGCTATCATCTCACGCCAAAGAGGCTCACGCCCTACTCACCCAAGGCAAAGAAATACTCCACGTGGAGTACGAGAGTCAATGTGATGCAGTGCAAGAGGAGCAAATCGCTACGCAACTACTAGAGTTGCTAGTGGCTAGTAGGGACAAGGACAAGAGACTAGCATATACCACAGTAGGACCTCACCGTGACGATATCAAATTGATGGTGGGAGATATAGATATACGCAAGTACGGTTCGCAAGGTCAACAACGCACCTCTGCGCTCTCACTCAAACTAGCCGAACTAGAGATATTTAGGCAAGTGACAGGGGAGTACCCTATACTACTACTAGACGACGTGTTGAGCGAACTAGACGACACCAGAAAAGAGGCTCTGATGAGAGCAGTTAGCAAGGTGCAGACGATACTCACTTGCACCAAGTACGATATGACACTACCCCCTGATGCTAGGGTATTTGCCGTGCATAGAGGTAGTGCGACTATGATAGAATAAGGAGGAGATTATGTCCAATACGATAGTAGCACCTAGAGTGCGAGAAAAAGTAATATATTCGGCGATATTTTTGCTAATCACGACGCTGTTGCCACAGTTTTGCCATTTGATAGGAGGGAGTGCGCTAGCCTCTCAAGTGTCCCCTATGCACTTGCCTGTATACCTATGCGCGTATTTCGCAGGGCCTATAGGGGCTATGGTGGTAGGACTAGTCGCGCCTATACTATCTAGCGTGCTATTTGGTATGCCACTATTTCCAGCGCCTATGCTACCTATGTGTGTAGAACTCATGACCTATGGCGCAGTATTTGGATATCTATATAGCAGGCTAAATGCCTCTGGTCTCAAGAGAGTGGCACTCACGGTAGTATCGCTACTAGTGGCTATGATAGCAGGTAGATTGATGCTACTATGCGCCAACCTATTATTGGTATCAGGCTACGATTTTGCCAAACTCATCACCAACGCCGTAGTCAATCAATGGATTGGATTGATTATCCAAATGGTATCAATACCCCTATGCGTGCTACTAGCAGACAAATTGAAGAAATGACAAGTATTTGACGATACACACACACTATCTCGACGGATAGTGTGTTTTTTTGTTGAAAAAGTGATAGTTCTCTCACGCATAGAGACATACTATATGTATGGACAAGATAATCAAGTGGATATTAGTAAGTGTGGTCGTGACATTGGCGACTGTGGGAGAGGTGGCTCGAGCGACCTATGTATATCCACGCCAAATAGTAGCAAAAGAGGTCAACGTAGATATCCTCAACCTCTATGGTCGAGACGAGGATAGACTGCGAGATGCTCTCATCAATATAGCCGATCACAAGATAGCGCTAGATTATATATCTAGTGGTCTAGGAGACAAGGTGGTAGAGGTGGCTAGAGAGGTGGAGAGAGATGCTAGGGGGGATAGCATAATATTTGAGCCAAATACTAGCGAAAAGTTTCGCTATATACCTGCTAGGAGTGGTATTAGAGTGAAGTGGGATGAGGTGTACCTAGATGCTATAGAGGTGCTATATGCAGGAGGAGGAGAGGTCAGGGTGCATACCGAGAGTGTGCCTGCCGAGATTAAGTACGATAAAGGTATAGAGAATTATACTACTCTACGGTCCTCTTTCGTGACGTATTTTAATATGGACAATACCTCTAGGGTGCACAATATCACTTTGGCTAGTAGCAGTATATCGGGAGTAGTAGTGAGGGCAGGAGAGAGATTTTCTTTCAACGAGGTGGTAGGCAAGCGTACCCTAGGGAGAGGATATAGAGTAGCGCCAGTCATAGTCAAAGGAGAACTAGTAGAGGGAGTAGGAGGAGGTGTGTGTCAAGTGAGCACCACTCTCTACAACGCAGTCACTCTAGCAGGTCTCAAATCGGTGTGCAAGGTCGCCCACTCTATGCCTGTGACCTACGTAGAGCCATCTAGAGACGTGACGGTATCGGAGCATATAGATTATGCATTTGTCAATGATAGTGGAGAGGATATCTATATAGAGTGTGTGGCGAGAGCAAATTATATCAAGGTCAATATATATGGCGTACGCACCGACGAGCATATAGATATAGACACGGAGTATATAGACGAAGATGGATATAGATATAGCACGGCGTATATAGTCACCACCAAGAGAGGAGTAGTAGTATCTAGGAGCAAACTGCGTAGCGACAAATACCTTTTACCATCGCCCACTCCCACCACCTAGCCGAGTCCTATTAGGGACTCGGCAACTAAATAAATCCTTACGGATTTGTGATATTGCATCGCAGTGTTGCCGAGCAACTTTAGTTGCGAACGCCAACTGCTTTAGCAGTTATATTGCCTATCGGCAGTTATATTTGCCTACGGCAAGTTAAGGATTTATTTAATATAACTTTGGCGATAGCCAAAATATAACTTTTAGACTTGTCTAAAAATATAACTGTTTGCACAGCAAACAATATCACTTTACTTAAAAATCATATGCTTTGCAAAGCAAAAAGAAAAGGATAGCAAAAAATTTTGCTATCCTTTTATATTCCTAAAAAATCCCTAAGGGCGATGCCCTTAGCCGAATCCCTTGTAGGGACTCGGCTAGGGCTTGCTTTTTGTAGTGTGTATGCGTGTGGTTTAGATACTGCGTAGTATCGTGTTGACGGACTTCATATCTACCTTGCCTGCGTAGTTTTCTTTGAAGTATTTCATTACGCTAGGTACGGATTTGTCCTCTAGGGAGAGTATGATGGTCTTGATCTCGTCATCACTCATCATCTTGGGCTTGTAGATAGAGATTACTTCTATTTGCCTATTGAGAGAGGCTACGCTATCCTCTCTGCCTGCTCTAGCGAAGGCGTCACGCTCCTCTATCAGTTCTTTCTCTACCTTTCCAATTGCCGAATATACGTCGGCGTCGGTGAGTTCTTCGCCCTTTGCCTTCTTCTCTATGGAGAGTAGCATCACTCTATTGATGAGAGTGTTGAAGGCAGATACGGCGTCTTTGTCTTTTTGTTTCATAGCGTCTATTTTGGCTCTTTTGATATCGTCAAATAGCATAATATTAGTCTCCTTTTATTGTTTTTTGTTGCAGATGAGAGTGGTGTGTCTAGGCTATGTGATATGCACTATGATAGCCTACGGATATCACCTCATATACTCTATTATAACCAAAAAACACCCCAAAAGCAAAGTAATTGCCTATCAAAATTCGAAATATATTATAAATAATATGCTTTTTTTGGTGGCGCTCGCTTGACAAGTGAAAAAAAAAGGAATACAATTCATCTCGTTGTGAAATTTTTTTGCAAAAGAAGGTAATGATTATGAAAAAATGGAGTAACAAATGGACTCGTGCCGCTATACCTGCTCTACTACTACATTGTAGTATAGGTACGGTATACTGTTGGAGCACCTTTAAGGCAAATATAGCCTCCTACATAGGAGCAGGCGTAGGAGACGTAGAGTGGGCGTTTTCACTAGCGATATTCTTCCTAGGTATGTCTGCTGCATTTGCAGGCAACGTCGTAGAGAAAAATATCCACAAGTCCTCTCTTATCGCTGCGATATGTTTCGCTGTGGGACTAGCAGGCACGGCGCTATTTATAATGCTCAAGAGCCTAGTAGGTATACTCGTCTGCTACGGTTGTATAATGGGTGTGGGACTAGGACTAGGATACCTATCTCCAGTCAAGACACTTATGCTATGGTTCAAGGACAAGAAGGGACTAGCCACAGGTCTAGCAGTCGCAGGATTTGGCGCTGCCAAGGCTATAGCCACTCCTATCATGACTGCTATGCTAGATAGTGGTATGGAGTTGCCTACTATGTTCTTCATACTAGCAGGCGTATACTTCGTGATGATGATAGTAGGACACCTTCTACTCAAGAAACCTGACGGTTGGCACGAAGAGGAGGCTCCCAAGAGTGAACATCCTGTACGTGATTTCTTTGGGAAATTCAAGGTATTTAAGGACAAGACTTTTGTAGGAGTATGGATAGTATTTTATATCAATATCACTTGTGGTCTAGCCATCATAGCTAACGAGAAGTCTATGATATCCACCATAGGTCTAGAGTACGCTCTCATAGGTACTCTATGCGCTATATTCAATGCTGGTGGTAGGCTAGGATATTCGGCTGTCGCAGACCATATGAAAGACCGTAATACTATCTACAAGATAATACTCGCTAGCCAAATCGCTATCACCACGATAGCGCTCATACTGGCATTTACCACAGGTCTAGACAATTCGCTACTCTCTGTGATAATAGTACTAGCGCTAGTATTCGTAGTCAATGCAGGATACGGTGGTGGATTTAGCAATCTACCTACACTACTATCCGACCACTTCGGTATGAAGAGTATATCCACCTTGCACGGTGTAGCGTTGTCTGCGTGGGCATTCGCAGGTCTCACAGGTAATCAAATGGCATCTCTCATCACGGGCGCTACTGGAGATATCAAGTTCGTATTCTTGGCTACGTTGGTGCTATACTTGATAGCAATGGTAGTCAATCTACTACTTATCAAGCCAGCAGGACACGAGAAAGTCTAATCGTATCAATACAAAAAAGCATTTCGCAAAACAGCAATAGACATAGGAATTTTTAAACAATAAAAAGTGTAGCCCACTATACTTCGCAAAAAGCGAAATATGGTGGGCTTTGCTTATCCACAGAATAGTTAAATAATTTAGTTATATTTTATCCTATGGTTAAAGTTATATTATATTTGCCACAACTTTCCCGAAAGGGAAAATAAAACTTTGCATAGCAAAATATCACTGCTTTTAGCAATATAACTTGCCGTTAGGCAAATATAGTTGTGGCGTAGCAATAATCCCTATCGCTACGCCACTAAGAAACGCTTTTTTCATTTTGTTTGTTTTGTTTGACTATCTAGTAGTGCTCATTTATTGACTACGTTGACAGGTGCGCCTGATAGATAAGCCGATACGTTGTGGGCGACTATATCCATTAGTCTCTGTCTAGACTCCCTAGGCGCCCAAGCGATATGAGGTGTGATAGTCAAGTGAGGTGTGTCCACGAGAGGACAGTCTCTATTCATAGGCTCTACGGATAGCACGTCTAGATATGCGTGCGCTATCACTCTGTCTCGTAGCGCTCTATCTAGGGCTACCTCGTCCACGACAGGACCTCTAGAGGTATTGACGAGTACGGCAGTAGATTTCATCATAGATAGAGTAGAGTCGTTGATGAGGTGATGAGTAGAGTCGTTGAGAGGACAATGTAGAGTGAGGTAATCACTCTCTCCAAATAGAGTCTCTCTATCCACTAGGGTATAGGGCATATCGCTAGGAGTGGTGCGTGTGTGTACCAGTACTCTCATACCCATAGCGTCTGCTATGCGTGCTACTCGCTTGCCTATATCTCCGTAGCCAAATATGCCTAATTTTTTGCCATATAGTTCGGCGAGAGGGTAGTCAAAGTAGCAAAAGGTCTTGCTCGATATCCAATCTCCTCTCTTGACGGATTCGTCGTAGGTATGTATTTGATTGGAGTGGTGTAGTATCATGGCGAATACGTGTTGGGCGACGTCTACCGTCGAATACCCTGGTACGTTGGTCACGACTATACCTCTACTCCTAGCATACTCTAGGTCTACGTTGTTGTAGCCGGTGGCTGTGAGTCCTATATACCTAAGATTTGGCAATCTCTCAATCATATCTTTGTCAAATAGAGTCTTGTTGCAGATGACGATAGGGGAGTCTATGCAGGCATCTGCTACTTCTTGTCTAGAGAGTATATCGTGATAGGATACTTCACCTAGAGTATCTACGTGTGATAGGTCTATATCTCCTACTGTGAAAGTAGGTTTGTCTAATACTGTAATCTTCATAAGGACCTCCGAGGATATTATAGCACTATGAGTACGGTTTGTCTAGCGTAAAATATCTAGTTCTGCAAATGAGGTGTTGAGATAATTGTAGAAAAAAACGGTAGGCTTTACTATACGCCTACCGTTTTGGTTGAACTCACTTAGTTAGTTGCACTTGGTAAATTCGTTGTTAGAACACTTTGGGCATGGTGGCATTTTGTCGCTACCGCCTAGATTGACCTTGGTCTTGCAGTTGGTGCAAGAATAGCAACCGTCACCTGGCTTTTCGCCTGTCTTGATAATATTTCTCATAACGTCCTCCTATATATTTGTGATATCACTAATATAATCATGCTCAATTTGACGTCAAATTATACGCAAACTCATTTTTTGTTGGCGATAGATACAAAATAATCGTGTCGCTTGAGATAATCTCTACAAGCCCTCAGAGATGTAGAGGTAGAGGGGCGAGGGGGTGGAGCAGATGGAGGATTGAGGGAGTTAGAGGAGGGAGGAGAATCGCCAGTTGGGGTAGATTTTGAACCAAATATTTTGACCATCTCCGTGATAATAGGTAGTAGTGTAGCCAAAAAAGACTGCTTTTTGGGTGAATTCTCCCTGTCAGTTTTGGGAAATATGCCATATTTATTAAAATCCGTCAAAAATTACCTCCAAAAATATTTGCAATATATTTCGTTATATTATATAATAATAAAGTATCAATTATGCTAGCAGTATTGTTGTTTTTTGGCTAGCATCAAGGAGAATAAGATGAAGAAGAAGATTTTGACTCTGCTCGCTTTAGTTTTGGTAGTGGCTACGCTACTAGTAGGTTGCCAACCTGCCTACTCGGTATCCAACCCAGACAACGCTACGGATATAGTCACCTCAAATGGTGGTAGCGTGGTTAAGCACGGAGATTACGTTTACTTTATCAATGGTACCACCTCTTATGAGAAGCACTCCGGCAAGAATGTGTACGGCAACGTGCTCAAGGGTGGAGTTATGCGTTATAAGTTGCAAAACGGCGCTATAGTAGATGGCTCACTAGAACTAGTAGTACCCAAGCAAGTGCTAGACAGTTCCAAGACTCCAGGTATATTCGTATATGGTAGCAAACTCTACTACGTCACCCCTGCCGAGATAGTTGACAAAGAGGGATATATCCAAGAGGAGTATCTAGAGTTTTGCGAAGTGGGCGTAGACGGTACTGGCAATAGAGTTATCAAGACACTAGATGCAAATACTATCAGTTACGTATTTGGCAAGACTGCGTTTATGTACCTCAAGGACAAGGTATTGTATAGCGTTAGTTATGCTACTGGTGTGGAGACAGAGGTAGACAAAGACGTCGTATCTGCTATATTCCCTACCAACTACACCTACGATCCTACCAAGACAGGTATCAGTAGTGACGATTGCGTATATTACACCAAGGCAAATGCCGACGAGGTAGTATACTCATACAACGAGATATATCTCACTACCGTAGACGGCTCTTATAAGGCTCAAATAGCAGGCAAGGATAGTTTCACTACTACCTCAGACTATACCAAGATGTACACCTATACTCTACTCAAGTACGAGGGAGGACAGTTGTACTACACCAAGTCTTACTCAGCATCTTCTGCTCAAGCAGTAGGTACTTTTGTACTAGATATGACAGCGTATGCTTATGATGAGACCAAGGATATCACTTGGATTGCTACCAACGAGACTAAGTTGTCTATAGAGACTTATACCCAAGTCAATGCTATCAGTGGTGGTAGATATATCTACGTGGCAGACTCCAAGACAAAGTTGAGAAATGCCGACGGTAGCGTAGAATTGCTATTTGACAAGGCTGTCACCGTAGTAGGCGAGTCCAACAACACCTTGTACTATGACAATGGCTCTGCCAAGTTGTACAAGTACGTGCTCACAGGTGTAGATGGCCCTGCAGAGAAATTGAATATCAAAGAGGATAGCGTCACTACTTGGCTATCATACGAGTTTATCGACGGCACTATCTACTACGTAAATGCATTTAATGCTCAAAACTATTTGCACAAGTACGATATAGTAGCAGGTGAGGATATGTTTATCGGCAAGAGAACTGATATCGATATTGCTAGCGACGTAGCGATACTCATAGATGCACTACCAAAGGTAGACGCATTGGTAGAAGATGACGAAGAGGCTATAGTAGAGGCACAAACTGCGTATGATGCGCTTTCACCTGCGCAGAAAGCATTGGTCAACAACTACTCCATTTTGGAAGAGTTGCAAACTGCATTGGCCGAATTGAAAGATTAAAAAAGTAGGGGCGTCGGCTCAGCCGACGCCTTAATTTTGGAGAGAGTATGAGAGTAGACAAATTTTTGAAGGTATCTAGAGTAATCAAGAGACGCACCGTCGCCAAAGACGCGTGTGAGGCTTGTCGCGTGTCTATCAACGGCCGTACTGCCAAACCTTCTAGCGAAGTCAACGAGGGGGATATCCTCACCGTGCGATTTGGCATCAAAGAAATAGTGCTACGAGTACTCTCCACCAAAGAATATTGTAGAAAAGAAGACGTCGATATGATGTATGAGATACTAGAAGAGGACGGCAATGAAGTATTATGATGTCATAGTCATAGGAGCAGGCCACGCAGGAGTCGAGGCAGGACTGGCATCTGCGCGTATGGGTAGCAAGACTTTGCTACTCACTCTCAACCTAGATAGCGTATCAAATCTAGCGTGCAATCCCTCCATAGGAGGCACGTCCAAAGGTCACTTGGTCTGCGAGATAGATGCTCTCGGAGGTGAGATGGGCAGAGGTGCAGATAGCACGCTACTCCAACTAAAGATGCTCAACACAGCCAAGGGTACTGCCGTACATAGTCTCAGGGCTCAATCGGACAAGAGGGGATACCACGATTATATGAAGAAGGTCATCACCTCCACCCCTGGACTTGACGTGATGCAAGACGAGGCTATGGAGATACTCACGGATAGTGAGGGCAAAGTCTCTGGAGTCAAGTGCGCCATAGGGCAGTATGAGTGCAAGGCTGTAGTCATAGCGAGTGGAGTTTATCTCAGTTCGCAGATAATCATAGGAGATTTTGTCAAAGATAGTGGACCTAGTGGATTTTTTCAAGCGACAGGTCTCACGGATAGCCTATTGAGACTAGGGCTAGACATACGCAGATTTAAGACTGGTACTCCACCTCGTATACTCAAGAGGAGTGTCAACTACGACTTGGTAGAGGCGCAGTATGGAGATGAAGATATATATACCTTCTCCAGATTGACTAACGTAGACCTCAGGGAGCAAGCCCCTTGCTACCTCACTTATACCAACCTAGAGACGCACCGTATCATACTAGACAATATAGACCGTTCGCCTCTATACAATGGTAGTATCAAGAGCACTGGCCCTAGATATTGTCCGTCGCTAGAGACCAAAGTAGTGAGATTTAAGGACAAGGATAGACACCAAGTATTCCTCGAGCCAGACGACGGAGAGGAGTTGTACGTCCAAGGTATGTCTACCTCTATGCCATACGACGTCCAAGAGAAGATGGTGCATAGTGTCAAAGGTCTCGAAAATGCAGAGATAGTTAGATATGGCTACGCCATAGAGTACGACTGTATCAATCCTCTAGAACTACGAGCCGACCTATCCGTCAAGAAGGTCAAGGGATTGTATACGGCAGGGCAGATAAATGGTAGTAGTGGCTACGAAGAGGCTGCTGCGCAGGGACTAGTCGCTGGTATCAATGCTCATAGATACGTGAGAGATTTAGAGCCGTTTGTCCTCCGTAGAGACGAGGCGTATATAGGCGTGCTTATAGACGACCTAGTCACCAAGGGTACGGAAGAACCTTATCGTATGATGACCTCTAGGGCAGAGTACCGTATGTATCTACGTCAAGACAATGCCGACATTAGATTGACCGAGATAGGTAGGGAGATAGGTCTCGTAGACGACGAGAGATGGCTACGATACCGAGATAGATTGAGGTCAATAGAGAATATAAGGGCTCTGATGAAGACGACTATATCTATCAAGGACGAGAGATTTGTATCGCTATTTTTGGACTGTGGAGAGAGCGCTCCTGACAAGAGTATGACCATAGAGGATATATTTGCTAGACCTCATATCACAGCCAGAGCATTTTGCCAAAAGTTCAACATATTTGACGAGTGCGACCGACACGACCTCGACTACGTGGTAGGCGAGATTAAGTATGGTGGATATATGAAAAAAGAGAGAGAGGCTATCGAGAAACACAAGCGACTAGAACTCAAACTCATACCTGACGATATAGATTACACCAAGATAAAAGGACTACGCCAAGAGGCTGTGGACAAGTTGAGTGCGTATAGACCTCGTAGCGTAGGACAAGCGTCTAGAATATCCGGAGTGTCCCCTGCAGACGTCACGGTGCTACTGATAAATCTGGGCAAATAATCAATCTGCAAAACAAATGCTTGCAAATATTTACACCCTTTCACAAACGTGAGAGGGTGTTTTTTTGCTGAAAAAGTATCTAATTTTGTCAAAGTTGTGCCCAAAGAAATATCCAGAGAATATATTGTATGTGAGAAGACTTAAAAATCATGTCTGCAAAAACGACATCTAACAAAAAAAACTATAAAAATATACTAAACATATAACCATATATACCAAAAAGATACAAAAAACAAAAAAATAACTTGACATCGTTGACAAAAAGTATTATGCTATATACAAATTTCAATCGCTTAGGGAGGTGCGCCGTGAGAAAAGATATAACTATCAAGGGAGACGGGGTGTACGTAGAGGACACCGTCGTGATAGGAGACAACGTGACTATATACGAAAATAATCGTATAGAGGGAGATACTCATATAGCAGATAACGTGATTATCTACCCCAACAACTATATAGTAGACAGCACGATAGGAGAGGGTACTACTATACGCTACAGTGTGATAGAGGGTGCTAGAGTAGGCAAAGGGTGTGATATAGGACCATTTGCTAGATTGAGACCAAAGGCTGACGTGAGAGACGGAGCGAAGATAGGCAATTTTGTCGAGGTGAAAAACGCTGTCGTGGGAGAAAATACCAAAGCATCTCATCTCACCTACGTGGGAGACGCAGATATCGGAAAGGGGTGCAATATAGGATGTGGAGTTATATTCGTCAACTACAACGGTAGGCAAAAAAATCGTACTACCGTAGGAGACAACGTATTTATAGGGAGCAATTCAAACGTAATCGCGCCTGTGGAGATAGGTAGCGATAGTTATATCACGGCAGGTAGCACTATCACGGATAAGGTGGAGAGTGGGGATTTTGTAATAGGCAGAGTCAGACAAATCAACAAAAAGGGTAGAGCATACGCTTATCTAAAGGAGAAGAAATAATGGGAGTATTTTTTGGTACGGACGGTCTAAGGGGAATAGTAGGAGAAGAGTTGAGTTGTGACCTAGCATATAGAGTAGGCAACGCGTTGAGTAGTCTCACGCCCAAGAGGGTACTCATAGGTAGAGACACCAGAATATCAGGCGAATATCTAACTATGGCGATATCGTTGGGACTTATGAGTGGTGGAGTGGACGTAGTAGACGTGGGTGTGTGTCCTACGGCTGGAGTGGCGTATCTCACTAGGCAAGGGTATGATTATGGTATAGTAGTGTCAGCCTCTCACAATCCCAAAGAGTACAATGGTATCAAGATATTTGATAGACACGGCTACAAATTGTCAGATGCTAAAGAGAGTGAGGTGGAGAGGTATTTTGTGAGGCCAAACGTAGTGCCTGCTAGTGAGATAGGTAGGTATAGTAGAGAGTATCAACTAGTAGATGAGTATGAGGATTATCTAGTAAGTATAGGAGAGAGGTTAGATGGTATTAAGGTAGTATTGGACTGTGCCAACGGTGCTAGTAGTAGGATAGCCCCTAGAGTATTTGAGAGACTAGGCGCTAGTGTGGAGGCTTATTATCACGACCTAGAGAGTGGAGATATCAACGAAGGTTGTGGAGCGCTCTACCCCGACACTATCAAAGGAAAAATGAGTACTGATACTGACGTAGGGTATTGCTTTGACGGAGACAGCGACAGACTAATCACTATATCCAAAGATGGCGAACTCATAGACGGAGATATGATGATATATTACATAGGTACTGCGCTCAAGAGAGAGGGATTGCTTAAAGATGATACGGTGGTAGGTACTTCGCATACAAATATGGGTATAGAAAAGGCTCTAGAGAGAGAAGGTATCAGGCTAATTCGCACGGATATAGGAGACAAATACGTCTTGCGCAAATTGGTAGAAAAATCTTTGTCCATAGGTGGAGAACAGTCTGGGCATATCATACTCAAGGATTTGGCGACCACAGGAGACGGTATATTGACGGCGATTGTATTTGGCAGTATAGTCAAGAGAGGGTATGAGAGTATATCTCATCTATTGTACCCTCAGACCAACCTCAACGTCAGGGTGGTAGACAAGTGGAGAGTCATCAATAGCGAAGAATTATCTTCGCAAGTGGCGCGTGCTAGCCGTATGCTAGAGGGTAGGGGAAGAGTGATGGTGCGTGCTAGTGGTACGGAAGAAAAAATCAGGGTGATGGTAGAGAGTGAAGATAGCGCTCTTAACGACACCTTGGCAAAAGATATAGAAAAAGTGATAAATACTATCAATGCTCTTTAGAGCATATTTTCAAAAAACAGTTGACATAATTGTAGATTTTTGAGATAATGTATCCATGAATTGTATAAGTATGACAACGACAATATAGCGAGTGGCGAACTCTACCTATGATATTAGGTTGGGCTTTGCCACTTTTTTCATAAATAGACTTTTTTACAAAGGAGACAATACAATGTTATTGAGTATTATTTCATTATTAGCAGGATGTGGAGTATTCCTAGTTGGTATGAATTTGATGTCCGACGGACTAGAGCGTAGCGCAGGCAACGGGCTAAAAGGTATGCTCGCACGCATTAGCAACAATAGGATAGCAGGAGTAGCCATAGGTGCAGGAGTGACTGGCATCATACAGAGTAGCGCAGCCACTACCGTCATGGCGATAGGTTTCGTCAATGCAGGAGTGATGACGCTAGTACAAGCAGCCTGTATCGTAATGGGTGCAAATATAGGTACTACCGTCACAGGTATACTAGTATCTCTCCAATCCCTCAACATAGACGCTTACGTAGCGATATTTGCATTTGTCGGAGTGATGATGACCTTCATCAAGAACAACAAGGTCAAGAATATAGGCAATATCATATGTGGATTTGGTCTGATATTCGTAGGACTCAAGTCTATGAGTGGCTCACTCAAAAATGACGTCGAACTCAGCAATTTCTTCATCAACATATTTGCATCTATCGACTTCCCACTACTACTTATCGTAGTAGGAGCATTGTTTACGGCACTCATACAGAGTTCGTCTGCCGCTACCGGTATGGTGATTATTATGGTAGGTGCAGGAGCATTACCTATCGAAAATGCACTATTTATCGTGCTAGGCTCAAATATAGGTACTTGTATCACGGCTATGCTAGCATCTATCGGCACTAGCCCAAATGCGAGACGCACGGCTGTCATACACCTCACCTTCAATATAATAGGTACGGTATTGTTCACGATACTACTACTATTTTTGCAAAATGAGATAATAGCCCTCACGGACGCTATCGCACCTACCCTAGAGATGCAGATAGCCTGGTTCCACGTCATATTCAACGTGACGACTACCTGCGTGCTACTACCATTTGTCAATCAACTAGTCAAGTTCTCCCAACTAGTCGTCAAGGACGAGGAGAGCAAAGAGCCTGTACGCAAACTAAAGTACGTAGATGCTCGCCTACTCTCTACTCCATCAGTCGCACTAGGACAAGTCAAGAGAGAGATAGTGTATATGGCATCTCTCGCTAGAGAAAACTTGCGCCTAGCATTTATGGAGATAGTCTCTCAATCTGGCGAATCAGAGGATATCATCAGAGACAACGAGGCACAGATAGACTTCACCAACCGTGCCCTCACCAAGTATCTCATCAAACTAACCTCGCTAGTAGACGCAGGTGAAGAGAAAGAGATAGGCTCGTATTTCCACGTGCTCAACGACCTAGAGCGTATAGGTGATATGGCAGAGAACTTCCTCGAGATTAGTATAGATATGAAGAAAGAAAATCTCAACTTTTCGGAAAATGCGTTGACAGAACTTAGCCAAATGCACGATAAGTTGCAAGTCATGTACGCACTAGCCGAGGATATATTTGAGAATAGAAAGGTCCAAGAGTTGAGCGCTCTATCTGCTTACGAAAACGAAATGGACGCACTCAAATCCGAACTATCAGCAGGACACTTCGCTAGACTATCCCAAGGCGATTGCAAGATAGAACTCAGCGCTTTCTTTACCTCTACGGTAGTGAGTATGGAGCGTATCGCAGACCACCTAGTCAACTTCGGTTGCTCGATACTAAGCCCTACTGGTTCGCAAAAAGAGGCTCAGAAGAAAATAAAATAATACGAAATAAGCAATTATTTAGCAGGAGATATATATGGACAAGATCAAGATGATTACGCCACTAGTAGAGATGGATGGCGACGAGATGACACGTATACTATGGAGTTGGATAAAGGATATACTCATCACTCCATACGTAGACCTCAAGACCGAATACTACGACCTAGGTCTCAATCATAGAGAGCAGACCAAGGACCAAGTGACTGTAGATAGTGCCAATGCTACTGCCAAGTACGGCGTAGCAGTCAAGTGCGCTACTATCACCCCCAATCAACAACGTATGAGTGAGTACAATCTCTCCGAGATGTGGAAATCTCCCAACGGCACTATCAGGGCTATGCTAGACGGTACTGTATTTAGAGCGCCTATTATGGTCAAGGGTATCACTCCTTATCTACCTGCTTGGACCAAGCCTATAGTTATAGCACGTCACGCATACGGCGATATATACAAGGCTGTAGATATGAAGGTAGGCGAGGGCAAGGCAGAACTAGTATACACCGACCGTGACGGCAAGGTGATTAGCAAGACCATACACGACTTTAGGGGGGACGGTATACTATGTGGTATGCACAATACCGACAAGTCCATATATGCTTTCGCTAGGTCATGCTTTAACTACGCGCTATCAGTCAAACTAGACCTATGGTTCAGTAGCAAGGACACTATATCCAAGGTATACGACCATAGATTCAAGGATATATTTAACGAATTGTACGAGAGAGAGTACAAAGACCTCTTCGCCGAGGCAGGTATCTCCTACAACTATACCCTCATAGACGATATGGTGGCTAGAGTAGTGAGGAGTGACGGTGGATTTATCTGGGCTTGCAAAAACTACGACGGAGACGTGATGAGCGATATGGTGGCTACTGCATACGGCTCACTAGCCATGATGACCTCCGTGCTAGTATCTCCTACTGGCGTATACGAATACGAGGCGGCACACGGCACAGTCACTAGACACTACTACAAATACGTGCAGGGAGAGGATACCTCTACCAACCCTGTGGCTACGATATTCGCTTGGACAGGTGCATTGCGCAAGAGAGGCGAACTAGACGGACTAGCAGACCTAGTAGACTTCGCAGACAGGCTAGAGAGAGCCACTATCGACACCATAGAGAGTGGATATATGACGGGAGACCTAGCAGTATCATTTAGACTAGAGGGTGTCACCCCTACCAAACTAAATAGCCAAGATTTCCTCAAGAAAATAGCCGAAAGATTGTAAAATAAAAGAGACTTGATACGATTCGAGGAATAACAAATGTATCAGCCGTAGTCTTTGGAAATAACTTAAATAATTTAACAAACACTAAACTCAATGAGTGTACCTATGACTTGATAGGTACACTCTTTTTCTTTGAATTTTATAGTAGTAGTTCTCCGTCCTCGCTGTCTATGACTTTGAGAATATTTATCTCCATACCTGTAGATGCGTCGTAGTAGATGAAATATTTGTACTCGTCTATCTCGCCGTACACTTCGTAGCATAGCACTTCGTCGTCATCATCAGGCACTATGCACAGTCTACTAGAGACATTTTGCATATCAGGGATAGAGAGTAGTATCTCCTCTTCGTCTAGCGTAGCACGAGGTATATCTCTAGAGGTGTGGGAGAATATATACGAGATACACTCTACGCCTATCACCTCGCCTGTGGAGGTGGACACCTTGACCTTGACCATATCTGGGTATATGAGTACTCCGTCACTCTCATACACGTAGTTGATATATGCCGTACCGTAGTATATAGAGCACCACACCTCTCTCATAGACTTGTATCCTATCTCCTCTAGATAACTAGAGGCTATCGCTACACAGTCTCGGGTAGAGAGGTCTTTTGAGCCTTCTTCGTAAGGGATATCCATAGATATGAGTTGACCTGTGGTAGTGAGATTGACGCTCACATCTCCCGTAGGGGTGGTGTATAGATAACTGTCGTAGAGGGTGTGCATTTCTCCTCTATAGGACAATTCTTCACGATACCTAGAGGGTAGCAGAGTGGTGGCTATGGACAGACCGTCTTCGCTAGATATGACGTCACCTACTATACCTAGAGGAGTTTTGTTTTGCCTACTGTCGCTAAATGGTCCGTCATATATGAGTGTAGGGTAGTCGATACTACTATCCACGGTGTCAAAGGCATCTGCGTATCCTCCACCAGTCGAGTAGTCTAGCAGATATTCGCCTGCTTGTACGCTATCTCTATATTCGCGTAGAGCCATACCTATCGAGGTGCTGACCTCTCCTAGAGAGGAGAGAGAGGACTTTTCGCTAGGGGTGAGGGTATCTCCGTCTCTAGTCAGTCTCGTGGCTAGATAATATGCATAATCCCCCACCTGATTGAGATACTTGGTAGTATTTGAAGTGGTCTGGTCGTAGACGGATAGCCTAGAGAGGGAGGATACTAGCATAGATGCCTTGAGGTGTATCTCCTCTAGTGTGTCTACCTGATATGCGTGAGTGGTAGATATAGAGAGTTTGTCTAGAGATATCTCTATGTCGTTGACACCGTCTAGTAGGTCGTGATAGGACTCTAGATACATATTCTCTAGCCTATTGCGATATCCCTCGTTGTCTTGGGTAGTGGCGAGCCACCCTACGCTAGTCAATAGCAACGCCACCGATAGTAGGACGGTGACTATCACGAAGGTGTTTCTCTTGACACAACGAGACCTATCGTGGTGATGATATACCATTTCGTTGTATATATTGTCGGGTGTCATATCTCCTCCTTATAGACAAAAAGTGTGGTTGCCTATGGTAGTCACCACAGGTCTAGACCTTATCCACTTAGAAGTGGCTGTGCGTGGATTGTAATAATATATACACCCACCCGTAGGGTCCCAACCATTGATGGCGTCTTGGGCTGCAGATTTGGCAGAGGCGTCGGGGCTTAGATTTATCTGACCGTCGTCTACTGCAGTAAATGCGTATGGTTGGTATACCACCCCTGATATTGTGTTTGGAAAAGAACTGCTACGCACTCTATTTAGCACGACTGCCGCTACGGCTACTTTGCCCGAATACGGTTCGCCTCTAGCCTCAGCATACACCACCTTGGCGAGCAAGTATAGGTCGCTACTGCCAAATGAGGAATTTGAGGACGAACTACCTAGAGATATGCCCATATACGAGGCAGTCTTTGAGCCTACTATACCGTCTACTGTGAGACCGTAGGTGCGTTGATATTTCTTCACGGCATTGACGGTGAGCGTGCCATAGATACCGTCCACGCTGGAGAAATAAAAACCTTGATTTTTGAGCAAAGTTTGTATTTGCTTGACTTTCGCTCCAGATGAGCCGTACTTGTACACTACCACAGATTGGGTATCTGCAGAGGCTACTGTTTCTTTGAGATAAGCACCTCCCACAGTCGTAAACGTGCATAGCAATATACATACGATACCAAATATCTTCTTCATATTATCTCCTTGCCAAATAGTCTTGACCATATATGAGATGCGTGCTGGGTAGAGGAGGCTACCTCTCCTAGTCCGTCTCCTATGTATAGAGTGAGACTACTCTCATCTTCTACGATACGAGTATCATAGCCGTAATCCTCTAGGTATGTAGAGACCTCTTTTGCCGAATAGTTGACACTCAACATATAGTACGCCTCTCTCTCGAGACCTAGAGTGTCACTACTATCCCCTACCACGGTGACTGCCCCTCTAGTAGATAGCACCATACATATACCTACTATGCCGATAAGTATTATCAAAAAATATCTAAAATATTGCATATCAAACCTCACGCCTATTATTGTCAACACAGAGCAGGTTAAACGTATCAAATGCAAAAAAGCGCTTTTTTTGAAAAAATATTAAAAAGTTGAATATAGTAGATAGGTAGATAATGCTTTTTTCTTGACTTATCTAGCCAAAAAATGTATGATATAATTGATAAAAAGGTGGTAATATGTTCAAAACTTGGAAAGCAGATATAGAGGCAGCCCTCACTCACGACCCAGCAGCGACTAGCGCTCTAGGGGTTATGTTGTGCTATTCGGGCTACCGTGCCATTAGACGTCACCGTAGGGAGCATTGGTGGTATACACACGGCTTCAAGGGGTTCGCTAGATGGCTAGCCAACCACACTCGTAGACTGACAGGTGTGGAGATTCACCCTGCCGCCAAGATAGGCAAAGGCGTATTTATCGACCACGGTACTGGAGTAGTCATAGGCGAGACTGCCGAGATAGGAGACAACGTCATCATCTACCAGGGAGTCACCCTAGGTGGTACAGGCAAGGACGTAGGCAAGCGCCACCCTACCATAGGCAACAACGTAATGATTAGCGCAGGCGCTAAAGTGCTAGGTCCTATCACTATAGGCGAAGGCTCGAAGATAGGCGCAGGTAGCGTCGTGCTCAAAGACGTGCCACCACATTGTACGGTAGTAGGAGTGCCAGGTCGTATAGTCAAGCAACAAGGAGTGCGTATAGACGACCTAGACCAACTAGGACTACCAGACCCTATCATGGACGAACTCAAGCGTCTCAACAAACGCATAGAAGAACTAGAGGCTATGATAGAGGAGTATCGCAAAGACACCGACAAATAACGAGGTATATATGAGATTATACAATACACTTACTCGCCAAAAAGAAGAATTTAGACCTATCCACGATGGCGAAGTGCGTATGTACAGTTGTGGACCTACCGTGTACAACTATGCACACATAGGCAACTTGCGTACGTATATATTTATGGATATTATGCGTAGAGTCATACTCTACAATGGATACAAACTCACAGGCGTGATGAATATCACCGACGTAGGACATCTCACTAGCGACGGAGATACAGGTGAGGACAAGATGGCTACTGCCGCCAAGAGAGCCCAAAAGACTCCCGAGGAGATAGCAGAGTACTACACCTCCGTATTCTTCAAGGATATCGACAGGCTCAATATATTGCGCCCAGAGATAGTAGCCAAGGCTACCGACAATATCCCCGAGATGATAGATTACGTAGAGAAACTATGTGAGAAGGGATACGGCTACGAGACTAGCGACGGTATATACTTTGATATCCAGAAGTTCCCAGCCTACGGCTCTCTCTCTAGACTAAATCTAGACGACCAGATAGCAGGCGCTAGAGTAGAGGTCAATGAGGAGAAACATCATCCAGCAGATTTTGCCCTTTGGAAAAAAGCACCAAAGGAGCATATTATGCAATGGCCATCCCCTTGGGGACAAGGCTATCCAGGTTGGCATATAGAGTGTTCGGCTATGGGACAGAAATATCTCGAATTTCCATTTGATATACACTCTGGTGGTGTGGACCACATACCTGTCCATCACGAGAACGAGATAGCCCAAAACGAGGCGCTCACCGGCAAGAAGACTGTCAACTACTGGGTGCATAGCGAATTTATGCTAGTCAACAATGGCAAGATGAGCAAGTCTCTAGGCAACACCTACACCATAGACCAACTCATAGAGAAGGGATATTCGCCGATAGAGTTTAGATATTTTTGCCTAAACGCTATGTATCGCAAGAAACTCAACTTTACCTTTGAGGGTATGGACTCTGCCAAGGTCTCATACACCAGACTGCTCCAGTCTCTAGCCAAGCACCGTGAGGGTAGCGCCGAGGTGGACACTAGCAAGTATCTAGCAGACTTTAGAGAGGCTATCAACGACGACCTCAATATACCTCTAGCACTAGGAGTGCTATGGTCTATGCTCAAAGAAAAACCATCTCGCCAAGTCTATGAGACTGCGCTAGAGATGGACAAGGTATTTGCTCTAGACCTACACCTAGCCAAGGCAGAAGAAGAGGTAGTAGATGAGATACCTAGCGAAGTAATGGCGCTAGTAGAAGAACGCGCCCAAGCCAAAAAAGACAAGAACTACGCTCGTGCTGATGAAATCAGAGGTATCGTAGACGCTATGGGCTACGTCATAGTAGACACCAAAGACGGTGCAAAAGTCAACAAAAAATAAAACTCAAATACAAAAAAATCACACGAATTAGTGCGTCAGTAATAGGGATTATTACTGACGCACTAGTTATATTTGCCTATCGGCAAGTTATATTGCTTTCGCAGTGATATTTTGCTACGCAAAGTTATATTTACCCATAGGGTAAGTTATGGTAAATATAATATAACTTTGACCACAGGTCAAAATATAACGCAAGATACTTGCATATCACTTTTAGCCACAAGGCTAAAATATAACTTAAATCTTTAATTTTGTGGATAAGAAAAGCCCACTACATTTTGCATTTTGCGAAGTATAGTGGGCTACACTTTTATTACGAACAAAAAATCCCTATGGGACACGCCCTTTAGTGTGATTTTTTATTTGTTTATGCATTTTGGGATTTGGGATATCGCTATTTTGCAATATCTACTCCTCGATACCGAAGTATCTAATGGAGTTGAGATAAGACACATCTCTCACGACTCTGCCGACCATCTCCATATCGCTAGTTATCTCCCCTCTATGCATCATACCACCTAGATAGTCGCATAGTATTCTACGGAAGTAGTGGTGGCGAGGGTATGAGAGGAAAGAACGCGAATCGGTGAGCATACCTACAAATGCACCTATATGTCCTATGGAGGTGAGTAGTTCGAGATGAGTACTCATACCTTGGCGATTGTCCAAAAACCACCACGCAGGACCATATTGTATCTTGCCTCTAGAGTTGCCGTCTTGAAAACATCCTGCCAAAGACACCAACTCCATAGTCATCTTTGGGTTGAGGTTAAATAGTATCATACGAGGTAGACTATCTTCGCTATTTAGCCTATCCATTAGCCTAGACAGTAGCGAGGTAGACTCCATAGCCGATATGCTATCGTATCCCGTGTCTGCACCTATGGACTTAAATTGCTTGGAGTTGTTATTACGCATAGCGCCTAGGTGTAGTTCGGTAGCGAGGTCGTAGGAGTGATATAGTCGTAGTAGGTAGTAGGTGATATATCCTTGGTATACCTCTATCTCGCTACTAGTCAAGGTGTCTCCTGCGAGCATTTTCTTAAATACGACGTCAGCCTCTTCGCGAGAGGTGACGGGTAGTACTCTCTCTAGTGAGATGTCGGTAGCCACCGTGCCTATCTCGACAAATAGTTTGAGTCTGCTCTCTACGGCGCTCTCGAGTGAGGCTATATCCGTGATAGGGTGAGTGAGAGATGAGAGGGTGTCTATCGTGGAGAGAAAGGTAGGTAGATGTATACCTAGTATCTTGTCTGCTCTAAATGCAGGCGTCACGCTAAACTTGTCAAATTTCTCCTTGATGAGGGCAAAAGTCTCTAGGTCGTCGGTAGCCTCGTTGGTAGTGAAGATATGGCGAACGTTTGACTTCTCTATCAACGAAGATGGTGTCATATTGGTCACTTTGATATATTCGTTGCACCACTCCCAGATAGTATCTGCGTTGTCTAGAGTGATGTCTAGTTCGCAGTTGAAGTATTCGGCTAACTCTACCTGTGACCAATGATATAGGGGATTGCCAAAAGCAGTCTCTAGCGCCTCTATATATTTGACGAATTTTTCATAAGGAGTAGCGTCTCCTGTGATATATCTCTCGTCTATACCATAATTTCGCATTAGTCTCCACTTGTAGTGGTCTCCACCTAGCCAAACTTCGTATATAGAACTAAACTGCTTGTCCTCTAGCAGTTGCTTTTCGCTCAAGTGACAATGATAGTCAAATATAGGCATATCTTTGGCATAATTTTGATACAATTTTTTCGCTTCGGGCGAATTTAACAAAAAATCAGGGGTTATATAACTCATAAGCACCTCCATATATATATTATCACATATCGCTATGCGAAATCAACTCACCTTATACTAGATATTTTGCATTTTATACTTTTTAGTATGGACAAAAATTTTTGGACAAAAAAGCAAAGCAATTTTCAAATACTATTGACAACGCATACCGTGTAGAGGTATAATAAAAACAGTAATAAAAATTACGATATTATAATATATAACGGAGGAATTTATGGCAACTAATAGATACGTAGGAGATTATCCAGTTATAGGTATCCGTCCTATCATAGACGGTCGTAGAGGCCCTATGAAACTCAGAGAGTCGCTAGAAGGTCAAGTAATGGCTCTAGCAGAGGCAGCCAAGAAACTATTTGAGGAGAATTTGTATTACTCAAACGGCGAGCCTGTCAAGGTAATTATCGCAGACAGTAGCATAGGCCGTGTGCCAGAGGCAGCCGCTTGTGCAGACAAGTTCAAGAAAGCAGGCGTAGACATCACCCTCAGCGTGACACCTTGCTGGTGCTATGGCTCGGAGACTATGGATATGGACCCAAATACTATCAAGGGTGTATGGGGATTCAATGGTACTGAGAGACCTGGTGCTGTGTACCTAGCAGCCGTGCTAGCATCTCACGCTCAAAAGGGACTACCTGCATTTGGCATATACGGACACGAGGTGCAAGATAGAGACCAAGTGACCGAGATACCTGAGGACGTCAAGGAGAAACTACTTCGCTTTGGTCGTAGCGCTATCGCCGTGGCTACTATGCGTGGCAAGTCTTATCTACAGATAGGTTCTCAATGTATGGGTATAGGTGGTTCTATCATGGACCAAGACTTCGTGGAGTCATACCTCGGCATGAGAGTAGAGTCTGTAGACGAGGTAGAGATACTTCGCCGTATGGAGGAGGGTATCTACAACGAAGAAGAGTACCAAAAGGCTCTCGCTTGGACCAAAGAGCATTGTAAAGTCGGCCGTGACGACAACCCTGACTGGGTGAAGTTTAGCGACGAAGAGAAAGAGAAACAATGGGAGTTCACAGTCAAGATGTACTGTATCATCAAGGACCTCATGGCTGGCAACAAGAATTTGCCAGAGGGATTTGAGGAGGAGATGGTAGGTCACAATGCTATAGCAGGTGGATTCCAAGGTCAGAGACAATGGACCGACCATTGGCCAAACTGTGATTATCCTGAGGCACTACTCAGTTCTACATTTGACTACGAGGGCGCTAGAGAGCCATATACTCTCGCCACCGAGAACGACGTGCTCAACGGTCTATGTATGCTATTCATGAGACTGCTCACACACCGTGCGCAGATATTTGCCGACGTGCGTACCTACTGGTCTCCAGAGGCTACCAAGAGAGTGACTGGCTACGACTTCGAGGGCAAGGCAAAGGAGAGTGCAGGTATCATACACCTACTCAACTCCGGCGCTGCTTGTCTAGACGCTTGTGGTGAGTGCAAAGATGAGAACGGCAACGCTATCATGAAGAAATGGTGGGAAGTCACCGACGAGGATATCAAGAAGATGACCGACGCTACCGTATGGTGCGAGGCAGGATTTGACAACTTCAGAGGAGGCGGTTATAGTAGCCACTTCGTCACCCGTGCAGAGATGCCTGTGACTATGATTAGACTAAATCTAGTCAAAGGACTAGGACCTGTTATGCAGATAGCAGAGGGCTGGACTGTCAATCTACCAGACGACGTCACCGATACTCTCATGGAGAGAACAAATCCTACTTGGCCTTGTACTTGGTTCGCACCACGCCTCACTGGAGAGGGTGCATTTAAGTCAGCCTACGACGTGATGAACAACTGGGGTGCTAACCACGGTGCTATATCATACGGACATATCGGAGCAGACCTCATCACTATGTGTTCTATGCTACGTATACCTGTATGTATGCACAACGTACCAGAGGAGGATATCTTCCGTCCTGCTTGCTGGAATAGTTTCGGTATGGATAAGGAAGGTCAAGACTATCGTGCTTGCTCCACCTACGGACCTATGTACAAATAAGATAGCATTTCACGAATTACTAACAATCAAAAATCACGCTAGCGATAGCGTGATTTTTGTTGTTTTAATAGTCATTAAGACCTAGTATATAATCAACCGAAACGTCGTAAAGTTTAGCCATATCAGCAAGTAGAGATAATGGTGGTTCACGTTGGTCTTTTTCATAATGCAAGTAAGTGACACTATTTATATTTAGCAAATCAGCCACTTGCTTTTGGGTATATCCACGTTCAGTTCTAAGTTCTTTTAAGTTTTTTCCTAAAAATATTTCCATAATATTCCTCACATTATTGACATATTACCATTTTGGTAGTATAATTATTACAAAACTACCATTTTGGTAGTCTCAGGAGGAAAAAAAGATGTTTGTAAAGAAAGGAAGTAAACTTGTCGCTATTTTGTATTTTGTAATTGCCATACTAGCCCTTATATTTGCAATAGAATGTTTTGAGGGTTACGGCAAATACCTACCTAGTTCATCTTGGGAATATACAAATTATGAATATTATGGTGGAGATGCTTATACCGGCATCCAACATGCTTGTACTGATATTTCTGACAATGTTGTACTGGTGGGCTATCACCTTAGGCATATGGCCCATCTTCTAAGTGACTGTATCGGACATATTTTAATTGTAGCTTCATTGGTATTTGTAACTTTGGGAATAAAATCTCTTAAGCCTGTTACATATATTGAAGTTAAAACGGACAATATAGTCAATGAAGAAAATAAACAATCGGAAAATTAGCAACAAAAAATCACGCTAGCGATAGCGTGACCATAGGATATTAGTTCGACGAGTATAGTTCGCTATACTCCGTGAGAGATATCGTGTGGGGAGAGATGATTAAAGGATAGCAAGACTTTGCTATCCTTTTTTCTTGGTTGTATTCGATTTGGTCTACGCCGTCACATCAAGACTATCATTAGTTGAGATGCTAGTACTATCAGTACGAGAGCGATAGGATATGTAGATGCGTATGCAGATGCGACGTCATCTGTCTCAGAAACTTTGATAAGAGTACCGAGTGCAGGGGTAGAAGTCATACCTCCCGTGATAGAACCGAGGTTGTTCAATAGAGACAATTTCATTAAGTATTTCGCTACGAAGAAGCCTACTATGAGAGGGAATACCGTCATGATAGCACCACCTATGAAGCCCCAAGCAACTATCGCTCCACCACCAGCATTGGCAATCTCGGTGACTAGGTTGACTCCACCTTCGAAACCTGCGCCTAGCAAGAATAGCATTAGTCCGAATTCCTTAAATACGCTGAGCGTAGAAGAAGGGATATGTAGAGACAATTTGCCGAAATTACCGAAGTGACCGAATATCAAGCACATTATCAATACGCCACCCGTAGTGCCTAGGTTAAAGCAAGGACCACTATATCCCTCACCAGTCAGAGGAATAGTGATAGAACCTAGCAACAAGCCTGCTACTATAGCGATAGCGAATGAGCCCAAGCCCAATAGGTCTATCTCAAATAGACCTTTCTTTTGCTCTCTCACTTCTTCATCACCAGTCTTGAGAAGTGCTCTCTCTTTGGCCATATCGACTTTCAAGAATTTGGGCATGAGTTGAACGAACAATACTACTCCCACCACACCGAAAGGATATGCGATAGCGTGTCCTAGAGTGATGATATTCTTGAGTTCGATAGCCGCCGCCTCTTGCGCTGCCGTGAAGCCTGGTGTAGAGGTCAATGCTCCAGATAGGACACCTGACCAAAACTCAGGGCCATAAGGAGTGATGAGTGTGCAAATAACTGCGACGAAAGTACCAGATAGTATGATTATCGCACCTAGTAGTATATAAGTTTTGAAGTTCTTCTTGAGGTTTTTGAAGAAGTTGGGTCCTGCTATGAAACCAACTGCGCCTACGAAGAGAATCAGACCTATATTTTGAAAAGCGCCACCAAATACCGTAGATACAGTACCTAGGTCGCTCTCGTCTATGCCGAATGCTCCGATTAGTGGTATATCCTTTGGGATAATGGTGCATATCCAACCTATCAAAATGGCTACGAGGAATACTCCTGCCGTACCCAAAGAGATACCCTTGATGGTGACTCTACCGAGCAAATAGCCTAGACCTACGATAACAAACACTATCATAAAGATAGAAAAGGTCTTGCCAAATTTGCCGAATTTGAAAGTATCTCCGAGTTTTGTAGCGTTTAGTCCACACCAAATTCCGAGACCTACAACTATTACAATCGCTACGATTAAGCCCACTATCTTTAGATTTATTTTCTTGGGGGTAGGCTTATTGTCTTTTTCCATGATAGTACCTCCCTGTACTATAATTATTAGTTCATTGTGAAATTATAGTCTTTTATGAAAAGTTTGTCAATGATATTTGTATGTTATTTGGGATAACTAAATTAAAATTTGTATATAAATATCCATTCGTTATATTTTTAGAGTCAAGAGGGAGAGTTTTACATAGAGGTTTGGTCTTTTGAGTCAAAATATAGCACGGTAGACTGAGTGTCTACCGTGCCGTCGTTCGTCATATAGTCCTCTTATAGGTGAGAGGAGTTATTATTTTTTCCTTAGTTTCTTGGGTACTTTGATACGGTTGAGTTGCTTGTTTATCTTGAGCAATTCTTCTTTGCTAAAGGCTATGTTTAGCATACCGATTAGAGAGGTGAGTCGTAGTACGGTGAAGCCACCTAGCATTTGCATCATCTGTCCGTTTATCTTGACAGAGAATCCACCACCTTTCTTCTCTTTCTTCTCGCCCTTCTTAGCCGTCTTCTTGCTAGCGTCCATCTTTTTCTTGATCTTGAGACCTAGACCTATCGCCCAGAGTTTGCCACGGAAGGAGGATAGTATATCTCCAAACGTAGAGTTTAGACTAAATCTATTCTCTGGCATATCTATATCAAACCAGTTGAGGACAGCGCCTTTTTCTTGGAGAATATAGGCAGGGTTCATCTCGTCTACTTTGCGTATGATACCCTCATCACGATATTCGCCTGCTACTACCTCTATCTTGGACTCTCCTACGTTTGGTACGTCGAAGTAGAAGAAGTGGTCTGGGGCAGTTTTCTTGCCTAGAGATACACCATTGACGAAGAGTTCGACCTCATCCATATTTGAATACACGGTCACCTTGGTCACGTCCTCTACACGGTCTACGTAGCGCTTGCCACATAGGTGTACGAATTTCTCATCAGATAGCCAAGCCTTGTATGCGTAGAAGGAGTCCTTCTTGTACTGACGGTCAAAGGTAATGAGACCTTTGTGATTTTGACCATTTTCGCCACCCTCGGCACGCGCGTCTGCACCAAAGTCAAACATATTCCATACGTGAGTAGCCCACATATATTTGCGAGTAAATAGTTGCTTGATGAGTTCTTCGTGATAATACGCTTGGTACTCCTCGGTATAATCTCCTTGGGTAGGATTGGAGGTGTGCCAGTTGAGAGCCTCACAACCATATTCGCTACAACCGATAGGTATATCGGGGTGCTTTTGGTGGAATTCGTCAAACCAAGGTCCGTTCATAGTGGTATCGCCACCGTACCAACCGAAATAATGGTTGTATGACACTACGTCTGGTATAGTTAGATATTCTGCATCCATAGAGCACATAGATACTGCTGCTATGGTGGTTAGTCTAGTCTTGTCCATATCGTGGACTAGGTCGTTGAGGATACGGTGATTTTCTAGTAGGTCACGGTCTCCCTCTCCGTTCATAGTTATCTCATTGCTGAGTCCCCATACCACGATACAAGGGTGGTTGTAGTTTTGTACCACGAGTTCTTTCATCTGAGAGATAGTGTTGTCTCTACCAGTAGGCATATGGCGAGAAATATATGGTATCTCTGCCCATATCACTAGACCGTTGCGATCGCATAGGTCGTAGAAATATTGGTCGTGTTGGTAGTGCGCTAGTCTTATGGTAGTAGCGCCTAGTTCCATGATGAGAGATATATCCTCTTCGTGATGCTCAGGTAGTAGAGCATTACCTACACCCCATCTATCTTGGTGGCGAGATACACCACGTAGAGGGTACTCTTCGCCATTTAGGATAAATCCACGCTCAGAATTTATCTCAAAGGTGCGTACGCCAAATGACGTAGAGACCATATCCACGACTTCCCCGTCTCCTAGTAGAGATACCTTCATCTGGTATAGATAAGGATCTCGTCTACCGTGCCATAGGTGTACTGATGGTATGGCGAGAGTGAGGGTAGTGTCCGTGGATTTGCCACTAGCCACCACGCTACCTGCGTCGTCTAGTATCTCGTATAGATACTCGTAGCCGTCTACTGCATTAGAATATACGGTAGTGACTACCTCTGCGTCAGCGCCTACCACCTTGGGGGTGACTGTGATACCAGGGCCACCGTAGTAGTCTAGGTCAAAGTGTACTTTGTCTACACTCACGATATATACGTCACGATATAGTCCACCGTAGAAGGTAAAGTCAGCCATTTGAGGATAAACTTCTTCATTTGGAGAGTTGTCCACTACTATCTCTAGTAGGTCGTCTCCCTTTAGATAATCGGTCATATTCACTCTCCAGGTGCTATATCCACCGTCGTGAGATGCTATCTTGTCTCCATTTAGGTACACGGTAGCCGAAGAGTTAGCGCCACGTATCTCTAGGTAGTGGAGTTTGCCACCCTCTAGAGCAGGTATTACCTTGCGATAGGTACACTCTCCTCTATAGTAGTCGTTGCCACCGTCCTGACCGTCTACGGCGTTCCAAGTGTGAGGCAGGACTACAGTAGATATCTCTGGATTTTCTACCTCACGGCCACCCTTGAAAAATGACCAGTTGTCGTTAAACTTAGTAATAATTCTCATAAATCCTCCCAAAATATATACGTAATATATACGTAATATATATGTTTAATTATATTGTATATTATACATTGAAAGGGCTCGTTTTGTCAAAGAATATTAGGAGTAAGTACAAATGTTCGTTGAGCATATTCTACGAGGTCAAAATAAAAAATCGTATTTATATCAAACTCCTATCTAAAATTTGACAAAAGTTAGGATTTTTGGTATTATATTTGGAGATATGATAAATATCAATTACGGAGGAATTATGAGTAAATCACAAGCAGTTCGTCCATTTGGCGCGAGAGATAAGTTCGGCTATATGATGGGCGATTTTGGATGTAATATGAGTTTTCAACTCGTATCCAACTACCTGATGTTGTTTATGACACAAGGTATGGGACTTAGTGTACTAGACTGGGGTATTATCGTAGTACTAGCCAAGATATTCGACGCTATCAACGACCCTATCATAGGTGCGCTAGTAGACTCTAGCAAGGTGGGCAAGATGGGCAAATATCGTCCTTGGATATTCTACGGAGCATTTGCCATAGCGCTCACGACGTTGCTACTATTTATAGACATCAGGACGTTTGGTTATGCAGGCAAGTTCGCATACTGTCTAGGTATGTACTGCGTATGGTCCATAGCGTACACAGCAGCCAACGTACCATACGGTTCGCTAAATGCAGCGCTCACAGACGACCCAGTACAGCGTACTTCACTATCTTCTCTACGTAGTATAGGCGCAGGTATAGCAGTAGCACCTATCATGGTCATAGCACCTATGATAGTATACGGAGAAAAAGACCCTGTCACAGGTATACAACCTATCATACCAGAGAACTTCATCTGGATAGCACTAGTATGTGCCGTGATAGGTATACTAGGATTTATGCTCACCGTCGCTCTCACCAAGGAGCGTACAATCGTCACCCAAAAGGCAGAGAAGTTTAACTACTTCAAGACTCTAGGCGCATTTTTGAAAAACCGTGCTGCACTAGGTATGTGTCTAGCATCATTTTCACAACTAGTATTCGTAATGTCATACGGTACTCTACTACCTCTAGTATGCCAACTTGTATTTGGCAATGGTACTGATTCGGGTATGGTAGGCATGGTGATGATGTTGCCTATGATGGCTATCATACCTTTCATGGGCAAACTCAGCAAGAAGTTCGGTAAGAAAGAGATATCTATGTGGCCTTGTCTAGTGGCTATAGTAGTACTAGCCATTATGCTATTCATACCTTTCCCCAAGAACGATACGGGTATGTGGATATATGCAGCCCTACTAGGCGTGACTATGCTAGCATCAGGACCATTTACTCTAGGCACTTGGTCTATGGTGGCAGACTGCGTAGATGAGCAAGAGATACAGACCGGTCGTCGTGAGGAGGCTAGCGTATACGCTACCTATTCGCTCGCTCGTAAGATAGCCCAAGGCGCAGGAGCAGGATTTATCGCCGTGCTACTGGCACTAGTGGGATACAATGCCGACAATATCTCCGGTCTCACACCACAGACTATACAGAGCATACTAGACCTATCTATAATACTACCACTTATCGGTAATATATTGATATTCTTGGTATTCTTCTTCATCTACAACCTATCCAAAGACAAAGTCAACGCCAACTACGAGTTCCTCAAGAAGAAACACGCTAGCGAAGGCAACTCTACTGATACGGACGGAGAGAAGGTAGAAGTCCCAGAGATAGCCCTAGCCACAGAGGCTCACCTAGAAGACTAAACTAGTTAAAAACACAAAAACTCACCGAACGGCTCTTCGCTTAGGGATTTTTATCTATAACAAAAGTATAGCACACTATACTTCACTAAAAGTGAAATGTAGTGTGCTTTTCTTGTCTACAAAAAATTGAAACATATTAGTTATATTTTTAGCCTTGTGGCTAAAAGTGATATACACATAAGTTTTGCGTTATATTGCGACTTGCAGTCGCAGTTATATTATATTTGCCACAACTTTCCCGAAAGGGAAAATAAAACTTTGCGTTAGCAAAATATAACTGCGAAAGCAATATCACTTGCCATAGGCAAATATAACTGCGAAAGCAATATAACTTGCCGATAGGCAAATATCACAAATCCGTAAGGATTTATTTAATTGTCGCTAGTTCCCTACGGGAAAAGCGACGAACAGGTGAGTTTTTTGTTGTAAAAGTTAGTGTTTGCTATTGCTTATGCGTTGCGATTTTATCGGCAAATAAATAAGCCGTTTTGTATCTATCAGTCATTGTAGTCGTCTAGAAAATTGTGTGCCACTCCGTCTTGCTTGTAGGAGGGGAAGGTGTCTAGTTGGACGTTGTGAATACTGCTAAATAGCGAATTCTCTATATTTTCGTTGTCTACCTTGAGGTCGCGTATGAGTTGTTTGACTTTCTTGCGAGCAGAGAATACGTCTCCCTCTAGACCTAGAGATGAGGTGAATTTGCACGCACACGCCAAGAAGTCTAGCGAGTTGTGGTCTCTCCACCTCTCGATATCATCCTCTTTGATACAGTACATAGGGCGTATGAGCTCAAGACCTTCGAAATTGGTGCTCTTTAGTTTGGGCATCATACCTTGCAGTTGTCCCCCCCATAGCATACCCATGAGGGTAGTCTCTATGACGTCGCTGAGGTGATGACCTAGCGCGATTTTGTTGCAACCTAGTTCTTTGGCTTTGGCGTACAGGTGACCTCTACGCATACGAGCACACATGTAGCAAGGGTTGTCGCTGAGACTGTCAGCCACGTCAAATATGTCCGAGTCAAATATCGTGAGAGGTATCTCTAGCAACTTGGCATTTGATATGATTTTGTCACGGTTAAGAGGGGAGTAGCCAGGGTCCATAGCGAGAAATACCAAATCTAGTGGATAATCTCCGTGCTTGGATAATTCTTGCATTAGTTTGGCGAGTAGCATGCTATCCTTGCCACCAGATATACACACGGCTATCTTGTCGGTGGGAGATATTAGGTCATACTGCTTGACAGCATCTACAAACGGTGCCCATATACTCTTGCGATAGGTGGTGATGATAGACCTCTCTACTTGTTGGGCTTTTGATAATATCTTCATCTGTCTACCCTCGCTATGTCTAGTATGACTTCGCTCGCTAGAGTGATACCTGCTATGGCAGGAGCGTAGGATATAGACTGTGGAGTGGAGACGCCACTCTTGATAGGTGGCTCGATAGAATATACCACTTTGAGAGAGTCTATCCCTATATCCTTTAGTCCACGGCGAACTGCTTTGGCTAGAGGACAAGAGGAGGTCGAGTATATATCTGCTACTCTAAAGGAGGTGGCAGATAGTTTGTTGCCTGCGCCCATACAAGAGATGATAGGCACTCCTACCTCTTTGGCTTTTTTGATGAGTAGTAGTTTGGCTTTGACACTATCTATGGCGTCTACTATATAATCGTACGTAGATAGGTCAATATCCGTATCTTCGGCATAATATATATTGAGGGCGTTGACTTTGATGAGAGGATTGATATCTAGTATTCTCTCTCTCATCACGTCCACCTTGTATCTGCCCAAGGTAGAGTGTAGAGCGACTATTTGGCGATTGATATTGGATATAGCCACCGTATCACCGTCTATTAGAGTGAGAGAGCCTACTCCGCTACGCGCTAGAGCCTCGACCGTATAGCCACCTACGCCACCTACGCCTACTACTAGTACTTTGGCATTTTGTAGGGACAATAGCGCTTGTTCGCCTAGCATTAGTGAAGTTCTATCCAAAAAATCGTACATAAAATACTACCTCCACCTATATTTTAGCGAAATTTTTGGTTCTTGTCCAATGATATAACAATTTATAGTACAATAAATTAAAATGCACCCATATTGTACCGAATTTGTACAGATATTGCCTATTTGTCACTAAATCACGGTGTTTTTTGCTTTGGCTTGTAGGAGAAAAGCGGTATAATTATCAAAATGGTACTAGAGGGTGGAAGGATGTTTTTGTTTTTTGGAAGCATTAGAAATCATCAAAAAATTTGATATATCCGGAGAGGTGTTGTCGTGTGAGCCTTATGGAGAAGGACACATCAACAATACTTTTTTGGTGATTACTAGACACGAGGATAGGAGAGTGAGATACATACTCCAGCGTATCAATTCCAATTTGTTTACCGACGTAGACAAATTGATGAGAAATATCACCTCCGTCACCGAGCATATCAGAGCCAAACTCAGTCAGGAGGGACTAAATCCAGACAGAGGTACTCTCACCGTCGTCAAGACGATAGAGGGTGGACTATACGCTATAGTAGATGATAGATATTATCGTATGTATCTATTTATCGAAGATGCTACTGCTCACCAGACTGTGACTAGGCCAGAGGACTTTTATTATTCGGCAGTAGCCTTTGGAGAGTTCAATAGGAGACTAGGGGACTTTGATGCATCTACTCTATACGAGATATTGCCCAATTTTCACAATACCGTAGTTAGATTTGCCAATTTCAAAAACGCCGTAGAGAGAGACGTGATGGGTAAAGCCAAGGACGTTCAACCCGAGATAGATTTTGTACTCAAGAGAGAGCATTATTATAGCAAACTAGTCGATTTGCTAGATAGTGGTGAGATGCCACTACGAGTCACTCACAATGACACCAAACTCAACAACGTGATGCTAGACAACGTCACAGGCGAGCCTGTGGCAGTTATCGACCTAGATACCGTTATGCCAGGTAGTATATGCTACGACTTTGGCGATAGCATTAGATTTGGATGCAATCCTTGTGGAGAGGACGAGCGCAATTTGTCTTTGGTCAATTTCCGTATAGACCTATACGAGAGTTATCTCAAGGGCTTTATGAGTGCAGTAGGAGACGTCCTCACAGAGGTAGAGAGAGACAATCTCGCTATGGGCGCTATCATGATGACTATAGAGTGTGGTATGAGATTTTTGACCGATTACCTAGAGGGAGACACGTATTTCCGTACCACTAGAGAGGGGCAAAACCTAGATAGATGTCGCACCCAATTTAAGTTGGTATCCGATATGGAGAAGGTGCTAGACCAACTCAACGAAATGGCTCGCAATATCAGATAATATTTATCAACAAAAAGTCACGCATAGTGGCTTTTTTGATGCTCAAAAAGTAGACTTTTGGGTAGTAGTGTATTATAATGAAATTATATAAACACCAAAGGAGAGATGATATGGACATTTACAACGAACAACTCCAAAAGAGACGCGCCTCGCAGATAGCAGACGCAGTTATGTTAAAATACAGAGACGTTCTCGTCAATAGAGAAGAGGGCTGGGAATTTTTGCAAAATTATAGATTTGCTTTTTATATAGGCAAGTCCAAGTATCAGCCATATGATGACAAGACTATGTTTGAGATAGTATTTGGTCATTGTAAAAATCATACCGAAGAGGATATGGAGTTTAATACCTTTACACCATTTCAATCTATGACTTTCTTGCATATGTACGAGGGTGTATTGCCTGAGTGGTTGAAAGATTATTTTGAGAGATTTATCGTGTGGAGTATGGACAAAAATATAGATCCACATTGGGATTTTGTAGGTGTCAACGACAACACTCCCGCTATGATAATGGCGCTATGTATCCTCGCCGGCGAATACTTCGGTAGAGAGGACTGGATAGATGTAGGACTATATAGATTAGCACAATTTGAGCAAATGATAGAGGATAGAGACTTCATATCGGAGTTCACTTCTCCTACCTACTCTGCTATCACTACTCTCGCTATGGCTCAATTATACAACTTCTCTAAGATAGAGTCTGTCAAGGCTAGAGCGCTCAAGTGTGAGCATGCCTTGTGGCGTCAACTACTCAAGGTATGGCATAGAGGTACTGCAAAACTCGCAGGTCCATACTCTAGAGCATACCATATCGACTCTATGGGGCACACTTCTCAAGATCGTATGCTCATGTACCAAGTCATGGGAGAGGATATGACTGTCCACGCGCTAAATACTACGTTTAGAGAGGGTGGATTTGAGGGACTCCAACTACACGGTGCTAACGGCAAGGTGTGGTGGTTCATGGAGTTTGAGAACGGCAATGTGTCTTCGGCTATATACCATTGTCCTAGAGAGTATATAGAGGAGGCTATGAGTGTAGAGTACCCTGTATTTGTCAAAGGCAAGGCGCAGATAAGCGCTAGCGCTGACAATTATCTAATCAAGGACTACAACTCTGGTATGGAAGGACAAGGTCGCACTCGCCGACTAGAAGAACTAAAATCTCAAGACGACTTGCACGAATATCCAGCAGGAGTGAGTGAGATATATAGTTATATGAGTGATTACTACACCTTAGGCACTTGTACCAAGGAGTTTCACAATGGCATACAGACGGATAGCTTATTTATGCTAATCGCCGACTCCAATCCTATCTCGTGTCAAGAGGAGATGACTACTCTATACACTAGGTATACTATCAACGACAAGGCTCGCAGTTTGACTCTCAAGAGCGATATGGGACGAAAAGTAGCATACTCGTACCTCAATGACGGCATAGTGCTATACACCCCCAAGACTGGACTACAAAATATGAACGTAGGTAGCACCAACAAGAGAGACGAATTCGTAGAAGTTAGTTCTCTCAAGTGCCAAGTGCTCATAGACGATAGATTTCACAATATCAAGGGACTAGAGGCAAATGGTAAACCACTATCTATAGGAGATGAGATAGATAGCGATACTCCTATCTACGTGAGATTTGACAAGGTGTATCTCGCTATATATCCAGTAGTCAAAGGTCGCAAAGTGAGGATAGAGAAAGAGGATACTATGATATCTATATCTCTCATAGACTACGAGGGAGATGCTAGAGAATTTGCTCGCAAAGAACTCAAATTAGTGGGTTCGGGATTTGTAGTGAGGGCTAGGAGCATAGATGAGATAGAGTCATACGAGGCATTTAAGGCTATGTGTGACACCTACGAGGTGGAGGACGTGATGTACGCCAACCTACACACTAGATTTGCAGTAGAGCGCAAGACTAGGTTCGTGAGTGAGGGTATCTCGCTAGAGAGTTGCTACAGTCCTATTAGCGAGGGTATTAGATACACTAGAGCCAACGGCAAACTACTCTCTGCTGACAAATAGAGGTGTTATTTTGCAAAAGACTAGTATATTTCAAAAAGGTTGGGTAGTACTACTACTAGCCTTACTGTGTACAGCCCTATGGGGTAGTGCCACCCCTTTTATCAAACTAGGGTATCAACATCTACAAGTGGATACCACGCATATCCCTTCTATATTCGTATTTGCAGGGGTGAGATTCTTTTTGGCAGGATTACTCACTATCATCATATACTCTATCGCCAGAAAGAAGGTGCTATATCCACGTCGACAAAATATAGGCAAGGTATCTATAGTATCACTATTTCAAACGGTACTGCAATATATACTATTTTATATAGGACTAGCGAATACTAGTGGAGTCAAGGGTACTATATGTTCGGCGACCAACACTTTCTTTGCGATACTCATAGCGTCTCTCATATTTAGGCAAGAGAAATTGACCGTACGCAAAATCGTGGCTATGATTATAGGCTTTTTGGGAGTGATAGTAGTCAATCTCAACGGTCTCGAACTAGGGTTTAATATAGGTGATGCGTGCGTCATACTATCGGCGCTCATGTATGGTGTGTCAAACGTCCTCATCAAGAAGTATTCGGCAGACGAAGACCCCGTAGTCATTAGTGGCTACCAGTTCTTGATGGGTGGAGCATTTATGGCTCTACTAGGACTAGCCTTGGGAGGACAAATTAGCATAATAAACGTAGAAGGCGCATCTATTATGTTGTATCTAGCGTGTCTATCGGCGATAGCATACTCTCTATGGGGAGTGTTGCTCAAGTATAACCACGTGTCCAAGGTGACTATATATTGCTTTATGATACCTGTATTTGGTGTGGTACTGTCTATGCTAATGCTCACCGAGAGTGCAGGGGTAGGTGTGCCAAATATGGTGATAGCGCTACTGCTTATATGTATAGGTGTGACTACTCTAAACGTATCACCAAAACCAAAGAAAGAAAACAAATAGAAAATTTGCCCTCAGATGATAGAGAGGGATAGGAGAGATTATGTGGGAAGATATTATTAATGCTTTGACTACTCAATTACCTTGGGTGATTAGCGTGCTAGTAGCAGGCGCGTTAGGATTTGTCGTGGGATTTGAGAGAAAAAATAGAGCCAAAGAGGCAGGTATCAGGACTCATGCTATAGTATGTATGGGCTCAGCGCTACTAATGATAGTCTCTAGATATGGATTCGGTGGAGATAGTGCAGATGCTGCTCGTGTCGCAGCGCAGATAGTATCAGGCATAGGATTCTTGGGAGCAGGTATGATTATCTATCGCAAGAAGGCTGTGCAAGGTCTCACTACTGCGGCAGGTATAT
>JAGBSX010000049.1 GCA_017631635.1 Clostridia bacterium
ATCAAAGTTATATTATATTTACCACAACTTTCCCGAAAGGGAAAATAAAACTTTGCGTTAGCAAAATATAACTGCGTAAGCAATATAACTTGCCGTAGGCAAATATAACTGCCGATAGGCAATATCACTTGCCGATAGGCAAATATAACTGCCAAGGCAGTTGGCGTTCGCAACTAAAGTTGCTCGGCAACACTGCCGATAGGCAATCTCACTCGTCGTTAGACGAATATCACAAATCCGTAAGGATTTATTTAGTTGCCGAGTCCCTTGTAGGGACTCGGCTTATCCGTCGCTTTTGATTTTTACTATTATATAATCAGGCTTGTCACTAGTACTGCTACACAGGATAGTATCGCTACTACAGTTAGACTACGTTTTGTCAATGACGCTATGATGGCTACCACCGTACCTACTAGAGCCGTATATATATTTGAGGTGGAGTATAGTACGTAAGGGAAGGTCATAGCAGATAGTACTGCGTAGGGGAGATAATACAGTATACTCTTTAGGAAAGTCGAGGTTATTTTCTTTCGAAATATAGTAAACGGTATCATACGCACTAGGTAGGTGACTAGTGACATCACTAGTATAAATGCTACTATTTTCATTTGCTATCCTCCTCTTTGACAGGGAATAACAATGCACCTATTACTGATGCCACGATAGCGCATATTATATACACTATACCGGTATTTTGGCTAGTAAATTCGCTAAGTACAGGTAGGTAATAAAACAAGCAACTCAACCCTGCACCTATTAGTACTACCGGTGTCACCTTGTGGTTGGTGAGAGTAGGTGGTAGTATGATAGCGATAAACATAGCATACAATGCTATGCCTAGCGCAAATTTGATGCTATCAGGCATCATACTGCTAAATAATGCCCCCGTGATAGTACCCGTAGCCCAACCGATATAAGGCAAACATATCAGTCCGTACATATAATCTTTGCCTATGCTAGTCTTTTGGGAGACTGCTACGGCAAATATCTCGTCAGTCACTCCAAATGAGCATAGTAGCCTATGCTTGGTAGTGAAGGTATCGTCTACCTTTTGAGATAGAGATATACTCATCAAGAAGTACCTAGCGTTGATGATAAATTGAGTGAGTATTAGTTGGAGTATTACTGCGATTACTCCACCACCCACGCCAGCCAAAGCGCTAGATATGACTTCTGCTCCAGCCAACTGTCCTGCAGAGGTGAGGTTAGTCATAGACATTAGTAGAGCATATATAGCATCTATCCCTTTGCTCACGGCAGTCGCGCCGAAAGCAAACGAAACGGACAGATAACCTAGAGCAATAGGTACACCGTCCTTTAGTCCTTGTCTAAATGTAAGTGGAGAAATATTTTTCATATACACCTCAGGGGGTATTTTAGCACTTTGCATTAGTTAAAGCAAATGTATTTAGTTATTTTATCCAAAAAACAAGCCTTATGCTTGACTATATTTTATAAAAATTGTAAAATATATAAAATATAATGGTGTATTGTGCAATCACCCGATTTATAGGAGACAAATATGTACAACAAAGTATCTTCTAACCTAGATTTTAATCAAAGAGAACTGGAGATTATTGAGTTTTGGAAACAAAACAAGATTTTTGAAAAGAGTATGGAGAGCGATGGCGAACCATTTACTTTTTACGACGGACCACCTACAGCCAACGGTATGCCACACATAGGACACGTACTCACTCGTTCTATCAAGGACCTCATACCTAGATACAAGACTATGAAAGGATATAGTTCTTTGCGCAAGGCAGGTTGGGATACTCACGGACTACCAGTCGAACTTGAGGTAGAGAAACTACTAGGCATGGATGGCAAGCAAGATATCGAGAAGTACGGTATCGAGCCATTTATCCACAAGTGCAAGGAGAGTGTGTGGAAGTACAAAGGTGAGTGGGAGAAGATGTCTGACCGTGTAGGATACTGGGCAGATATGGACAATCCATACGTCACCTATGATGACAATTATATAGAGTCCGTATGGTGGAGTCTCAAGCAGATTGACAACAAGGGACTTATATATCACGGACACAAGGTAGTACCATACTGCCCACGTTGTGGTACTGCGCTATCATCACACGAGGTAGCACAGGGATACAAGGACGTCAAAGAAAAGTCCTGCTACGTTAGATTTGCAGTCAAGGGTGAGGAGAATACCTACCTACTAGCGTGGACTACTACACCTTGGACTTTGCCATCAAACGTCGCCCTATGTATGCACCCAGAGATAGACTACGTACGCATCAAGGCGCAAGACGGTATGGTCTACATACTAGCCGAGGCGCTAGTCGGAGGACTATTTGAGGAGTACGAGGTACTAGATACCAAGAAGGGTAGCGAATACGTAGGTATGAGATACGAGCCACTATTTGACTATGTCAAGGAGCAAGTAGGCGATAGTGCGTATTACGTAGTCAATGCCGAATACGTCACTACCACAGACGGTACTGGTATAGTACATATAGCACCTGCTTTTGGTGAGGACGACTCCCAAGTAGGTCGCAAGTATTCTCTACCATTCGTCCAGATGATAGACGAGAGAGGCAAATTTAAGCCTGAGGCCAAGGAATACGCAGGTATGTTTGTCAAAGAGGCAGATAGACCTATTCTTATGGATTTGGCGAAGAGAGGATTGCTATTCAAGGATATGATGTACGAGCACTCCTATCCTTTCTGCTGGAGATGTGATACTCCACTTATCTATTATGCTAGAGCCACTTGGTTTATCGAGATGACCAAGGTGAGAGACAAACTTGTCCAAAATTGCAATAGCGTCAACTGGATGCCTGCATCTATCGGCACAGGTCGTATGGGCAATTTCTTGGAGAACGTTATAGACTGGGGACTATCTCGTGATAGATACTGGGGTACTCCTCTACCTATATGGGTATGTGACAAGTGTGGCAAGAAGCACGTCATAGGTTCACGCCAAGAACTACGCGAACTAGGTGGACTAGATAGTGATATCGAGTTGCACAAGCCATATATCGATAGAGTCAAGTGGGATTGTGAGTGTGGTGGTACTATGATACGTACTCCAGAGGTTATAGACTGCTGGTACGATAGTGGTAGTATGCCATTTGCCCAATATCACTATCCATTTGAGAACAAAGAACTCTTTGAGGCTCATTTCCCAGCCGACTTTATATCCGAGGCTGTGGATCAGACTAGAGGTTGGTTCTATACATTGCTAGCGATATCCACCCTCATATTTGACAGAGCGCCTTTCAAGAACTGTATCGTACTAGGTCACGTATGCGACAAAGACGGTCAAAAGATGAGCAAGCACAAAGGCAACGTAGTTGATCCTTGGACTGTACTCAATTCTCAAGGTGCAGACGCTGTTAGATGGTATTTCTATACAGGTAGTGCGCCATGGCTACCATCTAGATTTTACTCCGAGGCAGTCAGCGAGGCTCAACGTAAATATATGGGTACTCTATGGAATACCTACGCTTTCTACGTAATGTACGCCGAGATAGACAGTTTTGATCCATCCAAGTACTCACTAGACAAATGTTCGCTTACCCTTATGGACAAGTGGATATTGTCTGAATTAAATGGACTTGTCAAGTACATTGACGAGGGACTCAACGAATACAAGATTACCGAGACTAGCCGTAAACTAGCCGAATTTACCGATATGCTTAGCAACTGGTACGTTAGACGTGGTAGAGAGAGATATTGGGGTAGCGATATGACTGATGACAAGATATCAGCATATATGACTCTATACACCGTGCTCACCACCATAGCCAAGTTGACAGCGCCATTTACACCATTTATAGCAGAGATGTTGTACCAAAATCTAGTGCGCAACGTCTACGTAGATGCACCTATGAGTGTACACCTATGTTCTTTCCCTGTCGCTGATGAGGGTATGATAGATACTCAACTCAACGAGGATATGGAGAGACTACTAGACGTGGTCGTACTAGGTAGAGCCTGCAGAAACAAGGCAAATATCAAAAATCGTCAACCTCTAGGCAAATTGTACCTCAAGGATACGGCATACAGAGAGTTGCCAGATGAACTATTAGGACTTATCGCAGACGAACTAAACGTCAAAGTAGCAGAGTATTGCGACAACGATAGTGATTTCGTAGGATACGAGATTAAGCCTCAACTCAAGACGATAGGACCAAAATACGGTGCATTACTAGGCAAGATTAGAGCCTTCTTGGCAGATTGCGATGCTACCTCTATAGTCAAGACTGTAGAGTCAGGAGAGAGTTATAGCGTAGAGATAGACGGTAGAGAAGTAGTCTTTACCAAAGACGATTTGCTCATATCACCTGTCAACAAGAGTGGATTTGTAGCAGAGTCAGACAAGGGTGTGACAGTCGTACTAGACACCAACGTCACCGATTTGCTCAAGAGAGAGGGTATATCTAGAGAACTAGTTAGCAAACTACAAACTATGCGTAAGGACGCAGGATTTGACGTAGTAGACCATATTAGAGTAGGATACAATGCTAGTGGTATCGTAGCCCAAGTACTTGAGTCTGATGAGTTTGGTATAGCCAGCGACGTACTAGCAGTTAGCATTAGCGACACTCTCAGCGGATACGTAGCAGAGTGGGATATCGAGGGCAAGATTACCCTAAGTGTAGAGAAGATATGAAGATAGACTATCAATGGCGTGACTATGAGGTCATAGCGACAGGCGACGGTATGAAGTTGGAGAGATGGGACAAGTACGTATTGCTACGTCCTGATCCACAGATTATATGGCCTGCCAAGACCAATTTGCGCAAATATCCAGGTTTGGATGCTATATACGAGCGTAGTTCGACAGGAGGAGGTGCGTGGAATATGCTCCACGATATACCCTCTGACTTCACGGTCAGTTGGAAAGATTACACTTTTTCACTCAAACTTATGGGCTTTAAGCATACCGGACTATTCCCTGAGCAAGCAGTCAATTGGGAGCGTATGACTCAATTGATAGAGGGAGCAGGCAGACCTATATCCGTGCTAAACCTATTTGCCTATACCGGAGGTGCTACGGTAGCCTGTACGGGAGCAGGAGCGACCGTATGTCACGTAGACGCCGCCAAGGCTATGGTAGATAGAGCCAAGGAGAATTTGTCGCTTAGCGGACTTCGAGATAGACCTGTTAGATTTATCGTAGATGATTGTGTGGCTTTTTGCCAGAGAGAACTCAGGCGTGGACACAAGTACGACGCTATCCTCATGGACCCTCCTAGTTATGGCAGAGGTCCTAAGGGCGAGACGTGGAAGATAGAGACTTCGCTATATCCACTAGTGGAGTTAGCGTCTCAATTACTTTCGGATGACCCCCTATTTTTCTTAATCAACTCATACACTACTGGGCTTCAACCTTCAGTTATGTCAAATATACTAGCCTCCGTGCTAGGAGATCGTGCCGAGGTGGAGGCATACGAGGTAGGATTACCTACTGATGAGAGTGGTATAGTATTACCATGTGGAGCGAGTGCTATCGCTACCTTTTAGGAGAGTATATGGATATCAAAGTTTTATATGAAGACAACCATATCATAGTGGTGCTCAAGCCACAAAACGTACCTACCCAAGCCGACGAATCTGGTGACCTAGATATGTTGTCAGCAGTCAAGCAGTACGTCAAAGAGAAGTATGCCAAGCCAGGCGAGGCATACGTAGGACTAGTACATAGACTAGATAGACCTACAGGAGGAGTGATGATATTTGCACGCACCTCCAAGGCTGCTGCTAGACTATCTGCCTCTATCAAAGAAGGAGAGTTGGAGAAGAAATATTTGGCAGTAGTCACAGGTACTTTGCGTGACAAGAGTGGCGAACTAGTCAATTATCTTCTCAAGAATCCCAAGACTAACAACGTATCCGTAGTACCTGCCACCACCAAGGGCGCGAAGAAGGCAGTACTAAAGTACAATGTCCTAGAGGTAGCAGAAGATACCTCTATGGTAGATATCTCTCTACTCACAGGTCGTAGTCATCAGATTAGAGTACAGATGAATTATCAAGGTTGTCCACTATACGCCGACGTCAGATATGGTGGAGACAAAGTGCTAGGCAAGGGGGATAATCTAGCCCTATGGGCATATGAGATTAAGTTTGTGCATCCTGTCACTCACAAGAAAATGACCTTTAGAGTTTATCCACCTGTTGAGGACAAACCTTGGAGTGATTTTCACGTTGACAAGTACCTATCTATATCCAAACCAATAGCCGATATGGAGTACTAAAAAAAAGATAAACAATGAAGATTGTTGGACATTTGTCCAACAATCTTTTTTATTTTGCTAAAAATCCACCTCTTATCAAAATTGAAAAGTAATGTTTTTTCCAAAAACTATCGCTAAATTAGTTAAAATCAGTGAAAATCTTCAAAAAATCAAACTAAAACGCACTTTTTTTGCGAAATTCATCACAATTGACCAAAGATATAGGATTTGCTAAAATATATATATAAAATTTTGAGGAGAGAACTATGGATTTATTCAAAAAATGTTATGATTACACCACTCCAAATCAACTTAGAGAGGCAGGATTATATCCATACTTTCACGAATTGCAAAGCAAGCAAGACGTAGAGGTTATTATGGAGGGCAAGCGTCGTATTATGCTTGGCTCAAACAACTACCTAGGCCTAACCACTAGAGATAGTGTGATTGAGGCTGGTATCAAGGCATTAGAAAAGTATGGTTCAGGCTGTTCGGGTTCACGTTTTCTCAATGGAACGTTAGAACTTCATCTAGAGTTGGAGAGAGAACTAGCCGACTTTTTGGGCAAGGAGAGTGCTTGTATATTCTCCACGGGATTTTCATCAAATCTAGGCATCATATCTGCCATAGCAGGTAGGGGCGATTATATCATATGCGATAGAGAGAATCATGCTAGCATTTATGACGGATGCAAACTCAGTAATGCTCAAATGCTTCGTTATCGCCACAATGATATGGCAGACCTAGAGAGATTACTCAAGACCGTGCCTGAGACAGCAGGCATACTCATAGTCACCGACGGAGTATTTTCTATGGGTGGCGACGTATGTAATCTACCTGAGATAGTTAGATTAGCCAAGATATACGGTGCTAGAGTAATGGTAGATGATGCTCACGGACTAGGTGTACTAGGTAATGGTGGTAGAGGTACGGCAGACTACTTCGGTTTGACAGATGAGGTAGATATCATGATGGGTACTTTCTCCAAGTCCTTGGCATCACTAGGAGGATATATGGTAGCGAGTACAGAAGTGGTAGAGTACGTCAAGCACAATTCTAGACCATTTATATTCTGCGCATCTATTCCACCTGCGTGTTGTGCTACTGCTATAGAGGCACTACGTATACTCAAGAGTGAGCCATCTCTAGTCACTACTCTAAACGGTTTATCTCAATACGTGAGAGATGGTTTGACTGCACGAGGTGTCAAGATTCGCCTATCAGGTAGCGATTATGCTACGCCTATCGTACCTATATACACCTACGACTTTATGAATACCTTCGTCGTATGCAAGAAGTTGTATGATGAGGGCGTATATACCAATACTGTCGTTCCACCAGCCACACCTGCTACGGAGTGTTTGATTCGTACCAGTTATATGGCTACACATACCAAGCCTATCCTTGACGAGGCTATGGACATTATAGCCAAGGTGGTAGTACAAAATGACTAAATCATTTTTAGGCAATATATTCGTAGTTAGGGGAGGTAGTCGTGGTATAGGTCTAGCCACAGCCTTGAGATAAGCATCTATGG
>JAGBSX010000050.1 GCA_017631635.1 Clostridia bacterium
TGCAGTCGCAGTTATATTATATTTACCACAACTTTCCCGAAAGGGAAAATAAAACTTTGCGTTAGCAAAATATAACTGCGTAAGCAATATAACTTGCCGTAGGCAAATATAACTGCCGATAGGCAATATCACTTGCCGTAGGCAAATATAACTGCCGATAGGCAATATAACTCGTCGTTAGACGAATATCACAAATCCGTAAGGATTTATTTAGTTGTCGCTAGTTCCCTACGGGAATAGCGACAATACCGTCTTTTTGGTCGGAGCGACAAGAATTGAACTTGCGACCTCTTGAACCCCATTCAAGCGCGCTACCAAACTGCGCCACGCCCCGTTATTAGTGGTCTATGGAGATATACCACTTGCATCTATTAGACACAACTACTAAATCCGTACGTATCCAAGCGTATTGTGATTATAGATACTTTTTCGCAAAAAGTCAACCAAATACACACTATTTCAAAAAGATTGCCACCTCTACCTCAACTCCAATATCTACGGATAGTGCGCATCATATTTTCTCTACCCACAGGATTGGCAGTGTGCAAAGCGATAGGATAATACGTACCTCTCTCTATTAGCCAGTCTAGTAGTTTGATACCGTCGCCACCGTCTACGGCATAATCGCCTAGGTCATGGTCGCAATCTATCACCTCTATCTCCTCCCCTACACTCTCGGCAGATAGTATATAATCTATAGCCTCGTTGACACTATGCGCTAGCACGTATCCACTAGGGGGTATTCTCACGTCATCCAACCATATCTTCATATTAGTCCTCTTTTATCCAATTTGCTAAATAATACCACACTCTCGCAAATAAATCAAGGCATAGCCTTGTATAAACAAAAAGAGAACTTTTGGTAGACAAAAGTTTCTTTTTGGTTGCCTAAGAACGACTAAAAGTACACCATGTATAAGTTAGTATCTTATGAATTACTTTTTATTGTTTAGATTCTTAACAAAAAATTCTGCATCCTTACGGTCTGCGGTAGTTCGCTCCCACCATTCCCAACCTTCCACTACACGAAGATAATCTATTATTTCTAACACGTGTGGCGTGTATATTCTCTGAGTGCGAATGTTCTCAATCAAGTTTATCGGTACGGTTTCCAAAACAACTCGCCCAAATCGGTTCCTTCCAATTACGCTGATCTCCGTTCTTTGATAGTCCCAAAACTTACCGTTGATATAAACCTTTGTACCAGGGGTAAAGGCTTTCGTACCATAATAAACATTACCGTTTTCATCTGTATGCTCGGAAACGATATTTCCAACAACACCAAATCTCCATTTTATTTGTTCCATATTAAGTCCTCCTTTCTTCTTGTTTATTTAGCAACGTTATTATACCGCACTTTTTTAAATAAATCAAGGCATAGCCTTGTATAAACAAAAAGAGAACTTTTGGTAAACAAAAGTTCTTTTTTTGTTGGTACGCCCGGCGAGATTTGAACTCACAACGGTACCGTCGGAGGGTACAGTTTTATCCAGTTAGACTACGGGCGCAATACTATCTATACAATGTAGCCACGCTCTCGCACGCTATACCCTGTCCTTCGCCTGCATATCCCATTCGCTCGGTAGTGGTAGCAGATACGGACACCTTGTCGGTAGATATTCCCAATATCTCGGCTATAGACTTGGCTATGAGTGGTATATAATCTCTAAGTTTTGGCTTTTGACACACTATTACCACGGATACGTTGGCTATATTGTAGCCTTTGTCCAAGGTCATCTCTACCACTCTACGCAGTAGGATAGCGCTGTCAGCCCCCTTATAATCCTCGTCCGTGTCAGGGAAATGATATCCTATATCACGATTATTTGAGGCAGAGAGTATGGCGTCGCTGACTGCGTGCAATACCACGTCGGCGTCGCTATGACCTAGTAGCCCTAGGGGATAATCCACTCTCACTCCACCTAGTATGAGAGGTCTACCCTCCACTAGCCTATGTGCATCTATACCTAGTCCTACTCTATATCCATCTATATTTGGCAGAGTAGGAGTTGCCTTTGGCAAAAAGTCCTCTAGATAAGTCAATTTGATATTGTCTCTATCTCCCTCCACCGTGTACACCTCTCCCACGTACTCGTAGGCACTAGCGTCGTCGGTGATATCGTGAGGTGCTAACTCGTAGGCACGTCTCAATTCATCTGTATCAAAACCTTGGGGAGTCTGCACGATATACGCAGTCTCTCTACGAGGAGTACTCTTGACGAGTCCTCCTTCTACCACCTTGATAGTGTCGGTGACAGGTAGTACTGGTATGACTGCAGAGTGGGTGGACAATGCCTCCACTATCCTACCTAGTAGGTCGCTAGATAGATAAGGTCTAGCACCGTCGTGTATCAGCACCTTGGAGGTGGTGACTAGCGCCAATCCATTGATGACACTCTCCCTACGAGTGTCTCCTCCTAGCGCGTAGAACACCTTGTCGCCAAACATATCTCTCATGCGCTGCATATCTTGGGTAGAGCACACTAGTATCACACGGTTGACCACAGGACTAGAGACAAATATACTCACAGTCTTCTCTATCACACACTCTCCACCTATATCTAGGAAGAGTTTGTTGGTAGTAGCGCCTACTCTAGAGCCACTACCGGCAGCAGGTATAACTATATCTATTTTTTCAAAATTAGTACTCATATGCCTATTATACTCTAGATTTGTGGTACTGACAACGATTTTTGAGAAATTAGAGTGAAATTAAATACAATTTTTTGTATTTTTGCTAAAAATTGCTAGTCAAAATCTCCAACTTTATGTATAATAGAGGAGTATGGTGCTAAGCACCTTGATTTTTAGAAAAATTACATTTGGAGGTTTTATTATGCCATTAGTCACATCAAAAGAGATGTTTAAGAAGGCTTACGAAGGCGGATACGCTATAGGTGCTTTCAACGTCAACAACATGGAGATAGTCCAAGGTATCACCGAGGCTTGCAAAGAGGAGAATGCTCCTGTCATACTACAAGTATCCAAGGGTGCTAGAGCCTATGCCAATCACACTTACCTAGTTAAGTTGGTCGAGGCAGCAGTTATCGAGTGTCCAGATATCCCAGTAGTTCTACACCTAGACCACGGTCCAGACTTCGAGACCTGTAAGGCTTGTATCGACGGTGGATTTACTTCCGTCATGATAGATGGTAGCCACTTGTCTTTTGAGGAGAATATCGCTGTCACCAAGAAGGTAGTTGAGTATGCTCACGACCACGGTGTAGTAGTAGAGGGCGAGCTAGGTACTCTAGCAGGTATCGAGGATGAGGTAGTAGTAGAGTCCGGCAAGGAGTCCTACACCAGACCAGAAGAGGTAGAAGAGTTCGTCACCAAGACTGGCGTAGATTCTCTCGCTATCGCTATAGGTACTTCTCACGGAGCATACAAGTTCACTCCAGAACAATGTACTCTCAACGAAGATGGTATCCTAGTACCACCAGCACTACGTTTTGACATACTAGAGGAAGTTTCCAAGAGACTACCTGAGTTCCCTATCGTACTACACGGTTCATCTAGCGTACCTCAAGATTACGTCAAGATGGTCAACGAGTTCGGTGGCAAGATGCCTAACGCTATCGGCGTACCAGAGTCTCAACTACGTATGGCTGCTGCATCTTCTGTATGTAAGATTAATATCGACTCAGACCTACGTCTAGCCATGACTGGTACTATCCGTAAGTTCTACGCTGAGAATCCATCCAAGTTTGACCCACGTGAGTACCTCAAGCCAGCCAGAGCAAATATCAAAGAAATCGTTAGACACAAACTTGTCAACGTGCTAGGTTGCGCAGGCAAGGCTGACGAGATAATGGCTCTATACAAATAATAGATACCGTATCAAAAGCATCTCCCACTAGGAGATGCTTTTTTTGTGTCAAGGCTAAGATTACTTCGGTCGATACTTTCCCTCGTAATGACAGGGGGAGATATAAGTATAGGCAAAATAATTCTCTCTAGTCCATAGCCTCACACAAAATAAGTGAATACGGCTTTTTGTGTGAAAGAGGAGAAGTCGAGTGTAAACCTAGTCGGCAAGTGAGCGAGTCGACTTAATATAGCGACGACTTCGACGACGTCATTGCGAGCGTATGCGTGGCAATCTCTCTACCCTCCTCAACTTGCCGTAGGCAAATATCACTTGCGTAGCAAAATATAACTGCGTAGCAATATCACTTGCCGTCAGGCAAATATCACTTTGCGCTAGCAAAATATAACTGCGTAGCAATATCACTTGCCGTCAGGCAAATATCACTTTGCGTTAGCAAAATATAACTGCCGTCAGGCAAATATAACTGCCGTTATCCAATGCCTTGCTTGACTTGTCTCATATTTTGTGCTAATATGTGAGTATAGGAGATATTTATGAGAATAGCAGAACAGTATCACAAACAAATCTTAGGTCGCATACTAGACGAGGGCTATATGGACGTCAATCCACGCCCCAAGTATAGCGACGGCACACCTGCCCACACCTTATCGGTCAACCACGTGATGACTAGATACGATATATCGGCAGGAGAACTACCTATCATCACCCTACGCCCTATCAGTTGGCAAGCGAGCATTAGGGAACTACTATGGATATACCAAGAGCAGTCAAATTCTCTCGACGTACTAGAGAACAAGTACAACGTGCATTGGTGGAATGCTTGGGAGTCCAAGGACGTGCCAGGCACTATCGGTCAGAGATACGGCGCTACCGTCAAGAAATACAATCTCATAGGCAAATTGCTAGATGACATCAAGTCCAATCCTTATGGCAGACGCCACATTATGAATATGTGGCAAGAGGCAGACTTTGAGGAGACTGACGGACTCATGCCTTGTTGCTACGAGAGTATATGGAACGTGAGAGGCGAATATCTAGATATGGTCATGATACAGCGATCCTCTGACTATGCTACTGCAGGCGTCATCAACGAACTCCAGTACACAGCCTTACTCATGATGGTGGCTAGACATTGTGGACTCAAGCCAGGTATATTTACCCACTTCATAGCCAACGTGCAGATATACGATAGACACATGGAGCAGGCACGCGAACTCATACGCCGTGAGCCTATAGAGTGCAATCCTAGACTAATACTCAATCCAGACAAGACGGATTTCTTCTCTATCACCCCAGAGGACTTCACCCTAGAGGACTATCCTATAGACCTCATCAAAGAGAAAAACCCTCAACTCAAATTTGACCTAGGCATCTAACTCAACCAAAATCAAAACACACCCAGTCGGGTGTGATTTTTTTGTTTTAGTTATTTATATCATAATCAAGTAAATCTGGCTTTATTTTGAAAATAGCCTCCTTTTTTTTGTTGATACTTTTTTCTAAGATACCATATGCGACAAAATGATTTAGGATCTTTAGCGCACCTGCTTTTGACATACTATTCTGTATATATCCAAAAAAGTCCTTATACCCAAAATACTTATCTGGATTGTTGATTATTATTTTTTTAAGATAACCCCATTCAGTTGACGTGAGAGTGTCACCAGTTTGAGCCAAGATACTTTTTATATATTCCAGATTCTTATACACTAGGCTATATTTTGATGCTGTCTCTAATATATACCCCAAAAAATACGTCAAATCATTGTTTGTATTTCTCGTATTGATTATTGCCTCGTAATATTGTTTTTTGTTATCATTTATCGCCTCGCTCATGAACATTGGGGCGAGACCTATATCGTTAATATAGTTCAACCAAAACGAAACCATCCTCGCTGTTCTTCCATTATAATCAAAGTATGGGTGTACATACAGTATATAGTAATGACATATATGAGGTAATAAAGTTTTGTACCTTTTTATGTTTTTAGAATCGTTAGCAAATGCAAATAGGCTATCCATACATTCTTCTATAATATCCTCGTTTGCACCATTGTACGCACCTATCATTACACTCTCGTGTCTATAATAAGAGCCATCTCTCAACTTATCTTCTTCTTTTAGACAATTATCACTCAGTATATTGTACAACTTATACAAATTTTCTTTTGTAAAAACAGGTTCTTCAGTAACTATGAAATGCAGAGCATTTATCATATTTTTGATAATGATGTCATTGTTATCCTCTATATTATCGTTATTAAATATCTCAGATATTCTCTTGTGCGTCGTTGGGATATTTTCAATATTCAACGTGCCTTCAATTTCCGAAAATATTCTCGACGTTATCATATCTTCGACGTTACGAGAAAATAACGTTGTCTTATTAATTTTATAGTCCTCAAATACCAAGGTCATATATTGTTTATAAGCAGACTTCAAATATTCACCACTTACAAAAAAACAATATTTTGAATTAAAGGTTTTTAATGGAAGATTTTCTATATTGTCATTTTTTAATTCTATCAAACGGTCTTTTTCTTTTAAAAATTCCGAAAGTTTTTGGCTTGAGAACAAATATCCTAGTTTGTTATTGTAACGCAAATCCGTGATAGTATAATATTTGGGACCGAAGATTATATCTTTCAAAAGATTATTTTCCATAGATTATCTCCTTATCAACTAATTATACTCATTATAAACTAAAAAAACGTTATTGTCAATATTATTGTAAACCAAATCATAAACCTTTTTTGTAGAAAAATGTAAACAGTTATTAAACCTTATTCCAAAAGTACTAAAAGATGTATTTTTATCTTGTCAAGCATTACCTCTTGACAAAAATTAAAAATATAGTATACTATTTATAGCATATAGCAAATAGACGCTACTATGATTATAATGATAAAGGAGAATTATTATGGGACGTTTAGATGGAAAAGTAGCCATTATTACAGGTGGTAATTCGGGCGTAGGCGCTGCCACAGCCGAATTGTTTGCAAAAGAAGGAGCAAAGGTCGTCATCACGGCTAGACGCGTACCTCAACTAGAAGAAGTCGCTAACAAAATCCGTGCAAACGGTGGAGAGGTCTTGGCGATATCGTGTGACGTGTCCAAGGTAGAGGCTGTCGAGGATATGGTCAAGCAGGTAGTAGATACCTATGGTCGTATCGACGTACTCGTCAACAATGCAGGTGTCCTAGAGGCAGGTCTCAAGCCTATCGACTGCTGTACTGATGAGGATCTAGAGTGGGTACTAGGCATCAATACCAAGGGTTGCTTGTACTGCACTAGAGCCGTAGTCAAAGAAATGATGAAGAACAACTCAGGCTCTATCATCAACCTAGACTCCGTAGCAGGAGCATTTGGTACAGGTGGCGCATCTTACGTGACTAGCAAGGCTGCAGTTATCGGTCTCACCAAGCACACAGCCCTTCGTTTCACAGGTACAGGTATCCGTTGCAACTCCGTCAACCCTAGCACTATCGTCACCCCTATGACTATGACTACCGACCCCAAGACCTTGGACCCAAATATGATGGGACAGATGAACAAGCATATGAATCTATCCGTCCCACCTTGTATGCCTATAGACGTAGCCAATGTATTGCTATTCTTGGCTAGTGACGAATCACGCGCTATCACAGGTCAAGTGATTGTCTCCGACTTCGGCGCTACTCTATAACAAATAGCGAACGCTCTATCAAGCACAAATCAAAAAAACACACCTATCTAATGGATTTCCTATGAGGGAATTTTAATAACTAACAAAAGTGTAGCCCACTATACTTCGCAAAAAGCGAAATATGGTGGGCTTTTCTTATCCACAGAAGATTAAGTTTAATAAGTTATATTTTTAGCCTTGTGGCTAAAAGTGATATGCAAAACTATTTTGCGTTATATTTTGGCTTTCGCCAAAGTGATATTATATTTTCCACAACTCGCCAAAGGCGAATATAACTTGGCGTAGCAAAATATCACTGCCATAGGCAATATAACTCGTCGTTAGACGAATATCACAAATCCGTAAGGATTTATTTAGTTGCCGAATCCCTTGTAGGGACTCGGCCACTAGGTGTATTTTATCTTGGTTGACTAATAATGCGTAAAGGGAATAATTTTACCTTCTTTATTTCAATCGAGATATATTATAACAAAAACTATTGACTTGGTTAATCGTATCATTGTATAATAAATTTGATAAAATCATATTATTTTCACAAAAAATGACGGTTTTATTATAGAATATAAGGTGGGATTAAATATGGATAAAGTGAAATTAAGCATAGATGAAATAAAAAAATTGCAATTAGATATGCTTGTTTATGTCGCTGATTTTTGCGAAAAGCACGACCTCAAATATTTTTTGGCTTATGGCACTTTGTTAGGCGCTATAAGGCACAAGGGATATATACCTTGGGATGATGATATAGATATCGTTATGCCTAGGCAAGACTACGATAAATTTATCGAGATATTTAACAATGAAAATAAAGATGCCCGATACCTTGCACTAGCTCCATTCGAGTATAATCATACTACTCTTAAAATTGCTGACACAAGAACTTACGTAAAAAACACGGTTTATAAATCAATCTCAAAAGAGGGTTTTTATCGAACTATTGACGTCTTCCCCCTAGACGGCGTACCAGAAGGCGAAGAAGAATACAAAGCTTGGTATCAGAAACTCTACGACGTTTACTATGCTTTTTACAAAAAACAATTGATTTATTCTGGTGGGATCAAGAGTCGAATCAAGCAATTGATTTCCAAAATAAAAAGTCGTGCTTGGTCACCTAAGTCGTCTTTTAAAAAAGAATCTGAAAAACTACACCTCCTATATCCATATGCTGATTGTCAATATATAGGTGCTATCGAGTCTAGCGCCAACTCTCCCAAAAACAAAGTAAAAAAAGAGTGGTATGACGAGTTTATCTACGTAGATTTTGAAGAATACAAGTTTAGAGCACCCAAACATTATCACGAAATATTGTCTAGCATATATGGCAGTTATATGGAGTTTCCACCTGTCGAGCAACGTGTCTATTTACATTTAGAAGATGTATATTGGAGGTAAAATATGAAAATTGGATATACCTGTGGCGTTTATGACCTTTTTCACGTCGGACATTTAAATTTGTTTGAAAGATGCAAAAACGCTTGTGATTATTTAATAGTCGGTGTTTGCAATGATGACTACGTCAGGACTGTCAAGGGTAAGAATCCTATGATTAACGAACACGACAGGGCCAGGATTGTGAATGCTCTCAAATGTGTAGACGAAGTTCGTATCATAGATATTGATACTACCATTGATAAAATCAAAGCTTATAATGAATTCCATTTTGACAAACTTTTTGTTGGAGATGATTGGAAAGGAACTGAACGTTTTCTCAACACCGAGAGGCAAATAAAAGAGTTGAATTTGGATATAGAGATCGTATTCTTCCCTTATACCAAAGAAGTATCGACTACTATGCTAAAAGAGAAAATGAAAGACAAATAAGTATACTTGCAGACTTTTTATACCAATCAAAAAAACACACCTATCTACTAGGTGTGTTTTATCTTGGTTGACTAATAATGCGTATCAGTCCAAATTAGAGTGTATTTAGGCTATTAGAATGATATCCAACCACCGTCTACTGGGAGTATTACTCCGCTGATGTAAGCCGAATCATCACTCGCTAGATACAATGCAGCGCTAGCGATATCAGTAGCCTCTCCCTGCTCTGGTGCTAGTTGGAGCACGCCACTTAGCTTGGCATAACCGTCCATATTTGGCATACCCATAGCGACACCTATCTCAGTCTTGATACCACCTGGGGCGATTACGTTGCAACGAATCTTGTCCTTCATGTACATATAGGCAGTATTTTTGCTCATAGAATTGAGGGCTGCCTTTGATGCGCAGTATATAGGACCTGCTGCTTGATGCATAGAGCCTACCGAAGATACGTTGATGATATTACCACCGTTGCCTTGCGCCAAAAATACTTGACAAGCCTTGCGCATAGCGCACATAGGACCGTAGACATTGATAGACATTACACTAGCATATTTATCGTCGCTAGCCTGTGCTATAGGAGCCATATCGTCCATAACACCCGCATTGTTGACGAGGACGTCTAGACGGCCAAATTCGCTAACTGCCAAATCTATCATAGCCTCATTGTCCTCTCTCTTGGAGACGTCGCCTTGATATACGACTATCTTGCCAGGAGCGTCCTTGAGACTGTCTTTGAGAGCCTCTAGTCTCTCTATTCTTCTGGCTACTGCCACTACGTTAGCACCCTCTTTGACGAAGAGTTCTACTATGCTCTTGCCCATACCAGAAGATGCACCTGTCACTACTATTGATTTTCCTAAAAGTTTCATAATCTTTCTCCTTTATCATATTGATAAATTAATTATATCACTTCCTTCACAAAAAAATCAACTTTTTGAACAAATCGTCTTGAATTACTCTCCCCAAAATTATGCAAAATGAGGTTTACCACAAGACATTTCTCCTTTTTTTGCATAGCAAAAGGAGCTAACGTAAAACACGTTAACCCCTTTTAGTAATTGTTAGATGTAGTGTTAAATGGTAAATACATACGGCGTATACTTTGCGTGCATATATCATTTACTAGAAGTATTATAATATATGGTTATTAAATGCAATTTTCAAAAGCACGTTTAGTTGTTTTCTTCAAAGTTTTCCACTTGTTCCATAACCTTACGGAATACTTCTGGACTGTATTGCGGTGGATAACCGTTTTTAACCAAACATACCTTTATATCAAACTTTAATTGATTGCGCACGTTTTGATTGTTAAGCCAGTCAGCAAATGAAGACTTAGTGTCAATTATTTCTTTGATTTTCTTCGCTAACGCCTTGCATTTATCGTTTACCACTACGCCGTCAATAAGTTTATTTTCCCCGTATTCAAAGTTGTATTGGTCGCGCAAAGCCATCAATATATCGTAGAACGCTTTTTCTTCAAACGTAAGCCCGATTTTACGGAAACTTTCTCGGTCTGCGTGCATATCTTTTAAGATACGTAATGCTTGTTCGGTAGCGTTTTTAATGATTTCTTCTGACGTATATTCTTGCGCTTCGCCCGCTTCTTCTGCAGTAAGAGTTTTTCTTCTTTCGTGGTAAATCTTAATTGTTTCTTCAAGCATTTCTTGGAATTTCTTCGCTGCCATTTGATTAGTCTTGCTGTATTCTTTAATCTGCTTACGCAGCATTTTTATAAGCAATTCTAGTTTAGAAGCAGGCATTTTGATGTCGGACAACTTTTCAAAGTATTCAGGACTGAAAATATCTTCCTGTTCTCCATCTTCAAGAATGCTTTCGACTTTATTATATTTCAACGCTTCTTCAACCATTTTAGCGACATATCTATTCATGCTTTCCGTATCCACATCGCTTGTTCCGCTCATTTTGCGAACGAAACCTGCAATCGCCATAAAGCATTGCGCAAGGGCAGATTCTTCTTCACCAAGCTCTCCAGACGGCTGGCAAATATCATAAGCTGCACGCATGCGTTTAACTGTTTTTAAGAAATATGTCTTGAATGATACCTTTTTAACGCTTTTACCTCCGTTGGTTTGGGTTTGTAGTTCCTGGGTGGAGATAAATACGTATTCGGCAGCTTTTGCTAATAGCGTATATCTCAAAGCAGGGTCGCCGTTCGGGTCAAGGAATGGCGCTAAATCATATCCCGTGAAAAGGTCTTTAAGGATTTCAATTTCTTCTCTAAAAATCGTGGTGGCTTGTTCAACGTCATCAGCGGAAGGGGCAACAGAAACGTCACCACCGTAAGTTTTCATTGCCTCGCGCATATTGTCACGTATGCCGATATAGTCTACAATTAAGCCATAGTCTTTGCCTTCGTACTTTCTATTGACACGGCTAATAGTTTGGATAAGCATATGTTTTTTAAGTGGCTTATCGTTATACATATAGGTCAGCGAAGGTACGTCAAACCCCGTAATCCACATATCTACAACTATAACAATACGGAAATTTGATTTGTCTTGTTTGAAAGCTGCATCCAAATCATCCGAACGTTTATTGTTTTTAACACCGCCAAGATAGTTATACATTTCAGAATCGTCATTGCTACCGACGCTTGCAACCATAGCAATGCAAGGCATCGGCTTTAATTCACGAAGTTCTTCTTCGGTTGCATTCATGCCATCGGGCACTTTCTTTTCTACAAACCACTCAGGGTATTTATCTTGGAATTTCTTCAAAAGTTGATAAGCAATCTGTCTGCTAGAACAAACTATCATTGCTTTTTGTACTCTTTCAGGGTCACTTTCACAAGATTTAACGTAATGGTCGTGAATATCCACGGCGAGTCGTTCCAAACGAGAAGGTTCACCAAGAATAACTTCCATAGAACTCATAGCCTTTTTGCTTGCTTCGAGATCTTCTTCAGTTGCTCCGTCATCAGCACA
>JAGBSX010000051.1 GCA_017631635.1 Clostridia bacterium
TACACAGTCTATACCTCTCTCTAGCAAATAAGCTTTAATCTTATCTAATTGAGTAGACTTGCCTACACCGTCACAGCCTTCAAATGTCACAAATTTTCCTTTCATAACTAGATTATAACACATAGTCGATTATTTTTCAAGAAATAAAACTGTGATACCTCAAATATTTTGATGATACTCTTGACTTTTTGCACAAAAAAAAGCGCATATTTGCGCTTTTTTGATAATTAAGCATATTTTTGTACAAACCAATCGTAAAAGACCAAAACCTGAGCCTTGTTAGGGGTATATTTGCAATGTCCCATCAGCAATGATAAAGGTGCATTATTATAAGAATTGGGTATAGATGTATCAAACAAATTGCTAAAGCATTTGCGTATCTCACCTCTATTTAACTTGTCCAAATCTATAGCCCTACCTGCACTAGGCTCTACTATGTCATGCTTATTATCCCCTGTGGCTTGATATATAGGGAATTGTTTTAGCAACCCTTCGTTTGCACTAAAACTTTGTCTCAAACTCTGCGTGACGTCCACAGCATTGGCATCTCCCCAAATCATCAACTCATCTATCGTTTCAAATGAATTCTTTGCCCAGTATTGATAACCGTCGGAGTATGAGTTGACAGAAGTGATGTCTTCGTCGGTAGGGATATCTGCTAGTATAAATATATCGGCTTTTTCTATAATCTTGTTGGCTATCTGCGCTGTACGAAGAGTAGAAGTACTCGAATCATTTTTGTTGATATAGATAAAGGTATAACTAACGTTTTTTAGTTCTCCTTTGTGTCCACTCTCCTCTATCACAGTCATAGCCTCTTGACACATATCCTCCAAGTTGTCGCTTGTAGACAAATATGTGGCTATAACTATCGACAATTCCTCCTCGTCAGTAAGTTTGGGATAAGTCATCTCATACAAAAAAGACATACCTGTAAAGACCAGAATCACAGTCAATATCACGGCGACCCAGTCATATAGCCAAAATCTTTCAAAACTCTTTTTTGTAATAGGAAATTTCATTATCTAACTTCTTTTACTAGATATTCCGTGACAAATTGCTTAGTCTTAACGACCACCATATCACCCTTCTTTTTACCTAGCATGGCCATACCCATAGGAGACTCATCACTAATCTTGTTGAGATTGATATCAGCCTCAACCGTACCTACTAGTTGGTACTCGACCTCTTCGTCAAACTCCTCATCATATAGTATAGCAAAATTACCGACACCGATAGTACCGTCAGTATTTTTTTGCACAATCTTGGCGTGATTGATTTGATACTCTACTAGAGCAATCTTTTCGTTGAGTTGAGCCTCTTCGTCTTTGGCTGCCGAATACTCTGCATTTTCCGACAAATCGCCTAACGAACGAGCAAAAGCCAAATGCGCTCTGACTTCATCTCTCCTCTCTGTCAAGAGGTATCTTCTCTCTTCTACTAGAGCGTCATAACCTTCTTGTGTCATTATGTATTCTTTTTCCATAATTAACCTCCATATCTTGCCTATAACAAGACACACAATGTTTTACATTATACAAAAAACATTTGTCAATGTCAATTTATTTAATAAAAATCTTATCTAATATTATTTGAGCATGTTTACTAATCTATACAAAAGGGGCTTTTTTATCTTGACTATATGAAATGGGCATAGTTCTTGACAACAAAAACATTTGATACATGCATCATAGTCAATAACTGCCACCTTATTCTCAACCTTGATAGCCTGGACAGGACAATGTGTAGCACATTTGCCACAGCCCTTGCACAGTTTCTTGGGGATAATAGGATATCTAACCAATCCTTTTTCTATTTGTTTTGACAAAAAAGCAGGTATATTCTTGAGAGCAAACAAATTGTCCTTGAGAGGTACTCTCCTAAAATCCTTGACTATGACTTCATTGATATCACTACCTATCTTGTCAACTTTATACGAATCTATGAGACCTCTCTCTAATGCGCGATTGAGATAGGGTATCTCCTCAGGTTTACCCAAGGTAGTCTCTATCGCCACTATATCAGCGCTATATGGACATTTTGAAGAAATCAATACTCCTATTTGCTTGGGATTGCCTGCAGTAGGACCTTCTCCATCCATACCCACTATACCATCAATAACGTGTAGTACGGTCTTGGACTTGGCATACTCTTGGATATCTACCAAAAGATTCGAAAAACGCGTCATATCAGGATTTGTAGCGTGTAATTGAGCCTTGATAAGACCTGGTATCAATCCATAATAATTCTTGGTAGCACCACTAAATCCTGTCAATGCGTGTGTCTTTAATTTGCAACAGTTAACGACCGCGTCAGCATTGATAAACGCATCTATTATATGCAATTTTTTAGCAGATATACCCTCGGGTATATCTACCTCTTGCTCTCCAAAATCCCAATTTAGTTCTGCTCCACTATCCTCTGCGGCGTCTTGCATACCTGTTATTTTATAATTTTGCGCTAGAACACCTTTGGTGTACATATTGCCTGGGCTATCTCCTATAATTACCCTCTTTGCGCCTTTTTTGAATAACGCCTTGGCTACAGCACCTACTACTACGGGGTGAGTGGTAGCAGCCTTGTCTGGAGACATAGCCGATACTAGATTTGCTTTGATAAGTACAACTTTGCCACTAAAGTCGTATTCAGCATCATCTAGGGCTAGCATCATCAATTCTTCTACCCTATCTTTATCATATGTATCACATTTAGATATGCGTGCTTTCATCATTTAATCAAATCCTCGTGCGCAATATTTACCACTTTGTGTATCTCGTCGATAGATACGCTATCTCCCTCTCTAGTGAGCATAGCCAAAAACTCGATATTTCCCTTTGCACCGGTGATAGGAGAATACGTTAGTTTGGTCACCTTAAAGTATTTCTCTGCTTCATCAACAAAAGTTTTTAACACCTTGACGTGTATCTCACTATCCGTGATGATACCACCTTTGCCTACTTCATCTTTCTCAGCCTCAAATTGGGGTTTGACTAGGCAAACTGCCACTCCGTTTGGCTTGAGAACCTCATATATCACAGGCAATACTAGCCTAAGCGATATAAATGAAACGTCTGCGCTAACAAAATCAAAATAAGTACCAAAAGTCTCATAGGTACAATTGCGAATATTCGTCCTCTCCAACAATGTAATGCGTGGGTCGTTGCGCAATTTCCACGCCAATTCTTTGCCAACGTCAACGTCCCATACGTGTCTAGCGCCTTTTTGAAGCATACAATCGGTAAATCCACCCGTCGAAGAGCCTATGTCTAGAGCGTCTACGTTTGAGAGATCTATGCCAAAAACCTCGATAGCCTTCTCCAACTTAAATCCGCCTCTGCTTACGTATGGTATTCCCTTTTCTCTAATATCTATGATGACGTCATCTTTGTACATAGTACCTACTTTGTCGGCTCGTTGACCATTGACAAATATCTCGCCACTCATCACGAGTGCCAAGGCTTTGGCTTTGTCAGGGGCTATTCCTCTGGCTATCATCATGTCATCAAGTCGTTTTTTCATCTATCATCCTATCTCTTCTGTCGAGTTTATACAATACAAATGATACAATTGCAAATATTATCGCAAATATGATACCTACTGCTAGACCTATTCGCAAGCCTGTTTCATTTTGGTTTCCGAATATCATCCAACCATTTTGAATACTAATATCGCTAATCAATCCTGTCAAATACGGACCTACTGAGCAACCAATATCCCCTCCTACTGCCATAAATGCAAACAAAATAGTGCCAGCTTTAGGATACTTATTAGATGCTATCGACACGGAGGTAGGCCACGCCAAACTAATAGAAAAACCTGCAAAAGCACAGCCTATACACGCCAGTATATTTCCACCAAAAGCCATCAAAACAAAGCAAATAGCAGATGCCACGCCAGATATTATCATTGCAACGTAAACCTTGTCCTTACTGATGTGCGAGCCTATCAACATACGGCCTAGTGCTAGCATTAGAGCAAACATCAACGTGCCGAACAAATCTCCATATATCTTGGGGATACCTAGCCCTGCCTCCATAAATGCTGAAGACCATTGCGCCACTATTTGTTCGACTGCACCACAACCAAATATCATCAATATACACAACAAAAAGAAAGGCTGTGTCAATATTGACTTTTTGTGGCTATCAGTGGACTCTTCTTCTTTTTGCAAATTAGACAAATCGCTAAACTGCCAAAAAATAAATGCTATCAAAGGCAATATTACCCAAGAGACTGCTATTATTTGCCACATATCGTAGCCGAATATTAATAGCGCTACCGTAGTCAACAATACAACTGCCACCTGTCCCCAACCATAAAAACTATGCGCTATATTCATAGCCTTTGGCTCGTTTTCCGAACTGTAGGCTACTATAGGTGATACTATTGTCTCCAATGCTCCTGCGCCGATAGATGCTATACCTACTCCTATCAACAATCCTATATATATATTTTCCCCAAAAATGTTTGGAGACAAGGTAAAAATAACAATGCCTAATATTGAGGTTAGTAGGCTAACGGAGACAATTAATTTTGGGCTTAACTTATCGGCTATCTTGACCATAATCAAGTCAACTAGCAATTGTATAATAAAACTAATCAATACAAGCGCACCAAGTTGAGTGTAGTTCACGCCGTATTTAACGTTAAACATTACGAATAATAGTGCTGGTAAATTAATTGTAACGGCTTGACAGCTAGATGACATACAACTAGCGATATATGCTTTTTTATTAACGATACTCATTTGTTCAAATAATCACTTAAATATACGTATACTCCTGCTGTCCAATTGTACATAGGACATCTAATGCCTTCTCCACTCACAGCATCAACATTTTCACTACAACCACTCTTCTTGACTGCATTTACATAGGTACTAGCAAGTTTTCGAGCGTAATCAGTATATCCCATAGCATCTAGTGCTGTGATGACCAAAGCCTGATCTGGTGCCCATATAGCACCACTCCAATATCCGTTGATGACGTATTTGTCACTATCTAGAGGTTCGGAGGCTAGTCCGTATCTCGTCTCATATCTAGGGATGATATCTACTACTACCTTCTTCACTTCGTCACTCAACATATTTGTCGCTACTATCGACTTGTAAGTGACTAGCGAATCTGTAGCTACGTACTCTCCCGTCACTCTACTTTGGACGTGCAATTTGCCATCTATTAAAAACTCGTCGATTTTTGATGCCAATTGCACACCAAGTTCACGATACTCTACTTCTCTATCGTCACCCAGCATAGCCATTATCTCACTAATCACGTCGCATTGTACAGCGAGATAAGCATACAAGTCAGGAGACCTGACTACCATATATTTGTCAAAGCAAGTAGCATTGTCAGCGCCACTATCGTTGCCGTGCATATATGTGGGTACACCTCTAGCCGTTAGCCACCAATTAGTATTTTTCACCATAGGTTCTAGCACTTGCTTGAGTTGTTCGGGTCTGGAGAAATACTCGTTCTCTCTCATCATTAACCTATAAATATATCCGTGTACAGGGGGTTTTGTATACTCCCAAGATATCTTTTGGTCAGTAATACTATCTAGCATATATCCGTCATCTCGCAGATAGATATATGGCAACATAAATTCGTAAAATGCAACCTTTGGCATACGCCTAGCCATAGCAAGTGCGCTAAAACAGTTGTCCCACGACCATATAGCACACATACCAGCCTTGGAGCATATCTGGGTATCTTGAGTAAAATAACCACTCTTACTCTCAAAATTTGACCACATAGTATATACTGCTCTATGCTATTCTCTATATCACTATACAAGTCGTACATTGTATCGAAAGATTTCTTATTTGCGAGTTCTAGACTCTCAAAGTCAAAATCTACTTTTGGTATTTTGTAATCTCCAGGTAGAGTACTAAACCTCGTATACACCGTTTTTATCTGGTGACACGTGAACGTCAACCCTATCTGGTACTACTTCTCCATCAACAATGTGAGTATCTAGAGTTATCTCTCCCCTGATAGGATATAGATAAAGATATTTTGCATTCTTGTAATCATTGATAAGAATATTATTTGAAATGGTAGTTGCAAATACAGCGTCGTAAGGATTGCCATTAAACCTATCCATATCAGCTTTGAGAACGTAATGAAAGGAGTTAGTCCCCTTACCTTTTAGAACTATCTCATTATTGTTGCTAAAAACCATTTTGTGTTCGCCTATCTTGCGATAAGTCAAAGAATATGGACTAAACTCTATAGTAGAGGTGTCATCACTCTCGACGGTAAATATCGCATTTGACGAACCTACCCATCCGTGCAAATCATCAATAGTCACCCTATCGCTACCTTTTGGCTTGGCTACGAACCACGAACCGAAAGGTGAATAAACGTATTTTTTAAAATTTAACGTCATCATAAATATATCTACTGTGTTGATTTTTATATTTAATCGTTAGAATTCAAACTCATCTCTAGTTTTGCATTTTGATCGTATATGCGTAAAGCCTCTACCATCTCGTAGATATCTCCGTCCAAAAACTCCAATAGATTGTACGCAGTAAAGCCTATGCGGTGATCCGTAATGCGTCCTTGAGGAAAGTTGTAGGTACGTATTCTCTCAGACCTATCACCAGTACCTACTTGAGACCTACGTTGATCAGCATAATCTTTCTCAAGTTGACTTTGATAATAATCGTATAGTCGGCTCTTGAGCACCCTCATAGCTTTGTCTCTATTTTTGATTTGAGATCTCTCATCCTCACACGTCACCACTATACCAGTAGGCAAATGAGTAATACGGATAGCAGACTCCGTCTTGTTGACGTGTTGTCCTCCTGCGCCACCGCTACGATAAGTGTCTATCTTTAGATCTTTTTCCAATATTTCTATCTGTACGTCTTCTACCTCTGGTAGTACTGCTACCGTAGCAGTAGACGTGTGTATACGTCCTTGAGACTCTGTCTCAGGTACTCTCTGTACTCTATGCACTCCACTCTCATATTTGAGTTTGCTATACGCACCCTCTCCATTGATAGCAAAGGACATTTCTTTCACTCCACCTAGTTCGGTGACGTTTGCGCTTATCTCCTCTATAGTCCAGTGCATCTTCTCTGCATACATGCGATACATACGCACCAATCTACCTGCGAATAAACAAGCCTCTTCGCCACCTGCTCCTGCTCTTATCTCTACTATGACGTTCTTATCGTCATTTGGATCTTTGGGCAGTAGCAATATCTTTATCTTTTGGATACTTTGCTCCAGTCTCTCTTTGAGAGCAGGCATCTCCTCTTTGGCAAATTCTATGAGATCTTCATCACCACTCTCTAGCGCTAGATTGCAATCCTCTATATCTCTAGTGATTGCGATAAAATTATCATATTCTTCCACTAGTTCTGTCAAGGATGCATGCTCTTTGACCAACTTCTGCCACATATTTCTATCAGCGATCACCTCAGGATCTGCTATTTTGAGAGTGAGGTCATTATATTTGTTTTTGACTTCTATTAGATTTTCGAACATTTTTTACCTCTTACTATTCGGTCTATACCATTGTAGTCTTTGATGATATCCACTTCAAAGTTTGCATGTAGCATATTAGCGACCTCTTGTGCTTGACCTATACCAACTTCCAATAGCAAGACACCATTATCTTTGAGATAATCCAAGCTGTCTACGGCTATTCTTCTATAATAATCATATCCATCCACTCCACCGTCCAATGCAAGTCTAGGCTCACATTTGACCTCGGTAGATAGCCCGTCTATATCACTAGTAGGGATATATGGTGGATTAGAGACTATTATATCAAATTTGCCATTTACTTGCTCAAACAAATTTGAATTGACAAACTCTATCTCGACCTCGTTCAACGTAGCATTTTGCCTAGCAAGGTCAAGCGCATCAGTAGATACGTCCACAGCCACCACTTTAGCCCCTTTTACGTGTAGTTTGGTAGATATAGCGATAGCGCCACTACCTGTGCACATATCTAGCACAGTCGACTCTTCCCTAGCATGTTCAACTACTTGCTCTGCAAGTAGTTCGGTATCAAATCTAGGTATCAACACTCTCTCGTCAACCTTTATCTTTGCTCCATAAAACTCAGTATCTCCGAGTACATATTGCAAAGGTTTGCCAGTAGATCTATTTTTGGCGTAATCAAGGGCTAGAGCATACTGCGATAAAGTGACGGATTTTATAGTTGAGAGTTGCCCTCTAGGTACTGCTAACACGTGACACAATATCCAGTCGGCGTCAGTCTCTTTGTCTTCTACACCTTGCATAATATCTAGCATTGACTTTCGCAAGATTACATATGACTTTTGATTGTCAAAATTACGTAGAGAACGAGTCTCGTCACTATCTAGTAGCAAGACTTCGTTAAAAGCACTAATCGCCACCTCTATCATAGCATCATCTGGCTCACGAGTAGTCAATCTCTGTAGCAACAAGCCAGGGGCTTTTATTATTTTGACTAGCCAGTTGTCGTATCTAGCCATCAATTTTAGTAATTCATAAGATACTCCTGATACTATCGGCAATAGCAATAATCTCACCAAAAATCTTAGCCACATATTCTCTATCGTAAACACCGAAAATAATATCACGGACACCATCATGACCAAGAACAAAAAAGTAGTACCACACCTATCGTGCAATCTAGTGCAAACTTTAGCGTTTTGTACAGTTAATTCTAACCCTTGCTCGTAGCAACTAATCGTTTTGTGCTCTGCACCGTGGTACATAAGCACACGCCTAATGTCCTTGCTAATACCTATGAGTGAGACGTAGATAACGAATATGATCATCCTAATCAAGCCGGCTATCAAATTGCTACCGATACTAACAGGACTAAGCCCCGTCAAATCGCACAATATCGTCCTCAAAAATTCTGGCAACCACACAAATAAAAATACGGCAAGACCAACGCCTAATAAAGCGCCTATCCATACCGCTATTTGAAAAGAAGAACTCTTTGATTGTGTAGTAGAGACGTCCTCGTCAAAAACTTCTGCCGAACGCATAAGTATCTTAGTTCCAAAAATTAACATTGACAAAAAGTTCACTACACCTCTCAGTATAGGAACTTTTTTGTACCAAGGATTGTTCTTAGGCAACCTTTGAGACTCGAGTACTATACGGCCATCACTATCTCTGACAGCAGTCGCCATACTCCTCTCTCCACGCATCATGACACCTTCCATGACTGCTTGGCCACCTATATTGCAAGAACTCTTCTTCATCTCATACCCTCATAAGCAAAAAAGGTGTGAACAAGTCCACACCTTCTTTGACGTCTCTTATATATTGTAACGCTTCTTAAACTTATCTACACGACCACCGCTGTTTACCAACTTTTGTCTACCGGTGTAGAAAGGATGGCACTTGTTGCAGATTTCTACCTTGATCTCTGTGCAATCTTTGGTAGTTCCAGTAACAAATTGAGCGCCACAAGCACAAGTAACAGTTACTTCTCTATAATTTGGCTGTATATCTTTATTCATACAAATCACCTCACTAAAATTGTCTTAATAATTATATATATAAAAATATATATTGTCAAGGAATTTTCATCTCAAATACACTAATTATTTACATTTTTTAACTATTATTGATAGGTATAAAAGGTTGCTTTGGGTGAATAATCAGTTTACCGCTATAAGTTTTTAACCATATAATATATAAAGGACTAATAAATATGAACGACATTGTCATAAAACGTGGAGAATTGTACTACGCAGATTTATCCCCTGTAATAGGTAGTGAACAAGGTGGGATGCGTCCCGTCCTCGTCGTCCAAAATGATATAGGCAACAAATATAGTCCTACCGTGATAGCAGCCGCTATCACTAGTCAACTCACCAAAGCCAAATTACCTACACACATTCAATTGAGTGGCGAAAAATACGGCTTGCCGAAAAATAGTATAGTATTGCTAGAGCAAATACGTACTATCGACAAAACTAGGTTAAAAGATAGAATCGGCGAACTACCTATGAGCGTAATGGATAGAGTTAACCAAGGATTATTGATATCCTTAGGATGTTATTTATAAAAAAAAGGTGCATACTAGTATGCACCTTAATTATTGATATATAGTAGTGAATTAATGAATATTTACGCGAAAATATCACTAATCCTTCTTGGCAGTCTTGATAGCATCGGCAAGTTTTACTGATACCATCTTAGAGACACCAGGCTCTTGCATAGTCACACCGTACAAGGCGTCTGCTAGTTCCATAGTAGGCTTACGGTGGGTGATGATAATAAACTGCGTCTCCTTGGAGAACTTGCGCAAATATGATGCGAATAGTTTAGCATTGCTGTCGTCTAACGCCGCCTCTATCTCGTCTAGGATACAAAATGGCATAGGCTTGAGTTTGATGATAGCAAATAGTATCGCGATCGCGGTAAACGCTCTCTCTCCACCTGATAACAATGAGATACTTTGCATCTTCTTTTTACCCTTTGGTGTAGCGAGTATCTCTATACCTGCCCCTAGAGGATCATCAGGATTCTCTTCGAGAACAAGTTGACCTTCGCCACCACCAAACAGTTCTCTAAATACGACGGAGAAGTTCTCTTGTATCTTCTTGAATTCGGTAGCAAACTTGTCAGTCATTTGTACTGTCAAATCTGCTATTATCTTCTTGAGGTCTGCCTCAGCCTTGAGCATATCATCTCTTTGTTCTATATGCTCGTTGTATCTCTCATTGAGTTCCTTAAAGTCCTCAATAGCCCTCATGTTGATAGGTCCGAGATTGTGAATTTGACGTTTAACCTTGGTGATGACACGCATGCCTTCTTCACAATCAAATCCATCTACCCTATATGTCAGGGCAGATTGATAGTCTAGTTGATACTCTTCGGCTATATGTTGTCCCATTAGGTCAATGTCCGTATCAATCCTCTCTAGTCTAGCCTGCTCTTGTGCTTGGCGAGTGGTAGCGACTTGGAGTTGTTGCATAGCGACGTTCTTCTTTTCATCAAAGGCAGATTGTTCTTCTAGAAGTTTTTTCTTCATATCGTCGCCTTCGGCGATACGTCTCTCTATGTCGATTATCTTTGACCTGTCGTCTTCACTCATTGATATACTCATAGCCTCTTGCTCCGTCTCATTTTGACGTGCTATAGCAGTAGCAAGCAATGCTCTCATATCGTATATCTCGGTCTGCAAATCCTCACACTCTCTCTTGAGTCTAATCGCAGTATCTTTCTTGGCTAATATCTCACCTTCGATCGTCTTGCATTTGACTTGAGTCTCCGTGAGCAATTTGGAGGTCTCTTCACGCTCAACCTTTCGCTTGTCAAATTCTACCTTGTGCAACTCCACTAGGCGATTAACTTCGCTACGTTGTTCGGTGATATTACCCTCTAGTCTGTCTACCGACTTGACCTGAGTCTCTATGATAGTTATCTTCTCCAAGATACCGTCATTTTGAGTCTTTAGGGCATTATCTTCCGCCTCGTATCTAGCCAAATCTACTAGATATTTATTCTCTTTCTCTTTCTCTAGAGCATACTCAATCTCTGCATCATGTAGTTGCTTGCTAATATTGTCTAGTGCTACTACAGCCTCGTTGAGTTGACGCTTGGTCTCCTTGAGCAGACCAGCCATCTTGGCTAGGTCTTTTTGAGCATTGTCCCTAGCAGACTTCATATTCTTGATTTGTTCCTCTTGACCTAGTATGTTTGAAGTTTCCGTTCTACGACTACCACCTGTGATAGAACCAGTAGTCGCTATCACGTCACCGTCAAGAGTGACTATACGAAATGCGTGAGAATATTTGCGTGCGATATAATTGGCTACGTCCAAGTCCTCTACTACCACAGTAGATCCTAGTTGAGAAGACATCAATATATCGTATTTGGCATCATATTTGACTATATCTATCGCTAGCCCTATGACGCCTTTCTCGTCTAGTACTCCCTTGCTCGCATTGTCCAAACGTCTAGGATACATACAGTTGAGTGGCAAGAAAGTCACTCTGCCATATCCCTTGGATTTGAGATAATCTATCAAATATTTGGTATCTTTCTCATCACGAGTGACCACGTTTTGTAGCACTTGACCTAGCACCATCTCGATAGCCACTTGGTACTCTTTGGGCACGTTGATAAGCTCTGCCATAGTACCTTCTATGCGTGATGATAGTTGCGCGTCGCCTAGTGCATCTTTCATCAAATATTTGACGGCATTTTGATAACCGACGTAGTCCTTGCGCATATCTTCTAGCATACGATACTTGGTATCATACGCAGTAATACTATCCTCTAGTTTGTGTACCTTGCCGATATATTCGTTGACTAGAGTTTGCAATTCTTCACGGCGTTTGTATACTGAATCTTTGCGCCTAGTGAGGTCGGCTACCTTCTCTGCAAAGGTCTTGAGATCCTCTCTGCATCTTTGCAAATCTTCGGTAATAGCCGAAGAATCTATCATTATTTGTTGGCGCTTTTCTTCATTTTCGCTGTAGCGTTGAGTGAGGGCATCTTGTTCGGCTAACAATTTGCTCATATTAGCCTTGATGTCCATAAGTTCGTCATACGAATCTATCACTTTGCTAGTACTAGTATTGATTTGCTCTTCGTATACGTTAATCTCTTGGCAAATAGCCTCGTATTGCACTTCTAATTCTTTTAGTTGCGCCTTGACTGTGACCAACTCTTTGTCAAGCGTGTCAGTAGCCCTGAGAGTCTCCTCTAGAGTCTCACTCTTAAATTTGAGACTTGCCTCAGCCTTGTCAATCTCTGCAGTTAGACGATTTCTATCTGCTTTGATATTCTCTATACGGTCTTGAAGAAGCGTGTTTTTACCAGATAATTTCTCTGCCTCTACGAGTAATGCCGTGCGCTCGTCTCTGAGTGCGTTTAGTTGTTCGTCTGCCTGCGCTATAGCCTCAGTACGCTTATTGTACTCGTATTGAGCAGTATTAAAGTCGTCTTGGAGCATGGCAATCTCTTGGTTAACTCCATCTAATACTTCTTGTACTAGTCTCTTTGACTCACTAGCGTTTTCATATTGATAGATATAGACGTTGACTTCGTTCAATCTGAGTTGATCACGTAGTTCTAGTGCTTTCTTCGCATCTTCAGCTTGCTCCTCCAAAGGTCCTCGACGTTTCTCCATTTCGGAGATAATGTCGTTAAATCTAACTAGATTTTCTTGGACTTTGGCTAGATTGTTCTCAGTATCACGCTTGCTCTTCTTAAACTTTGATATACCAGCAGCCTCTTCAAAAATACCACGCCTATCTTCTGGCTTGGCTGACAACAATGCATCAATCTTTCCTTGACCGATTATACAATATCCCTCTTTACCTACACCTGTGTCTCTCAACAAATCGGTGATATCCTTGAGCCTACAAGGTTGGCGATTGAGCATATAATCGCTCTCGTTGGAACGATAGAGTTTTCGTGTGATGATAATATTGTCGGTGTCTAGTGCAAATATCCTATTGGTATTGTCAAAGTGAAGCGAGACTTCGCAAAACGACAAAGACTTGCGCACGTCAGTACCATTGAATATGACGTCTTGCATCTTGTCACCACGCAAAAGTTTGGCACTTTGCTCACCAAGTACCCATCTAACTGCGTCTACTACGTTACTCTTACCGCAACCATTAGGTCCTACGATACCAGTCACGCCTGACTCAAATTCGATAGTGGTTTTGTCTGCAAAAGACTTAAAACCGTATACTTCTAACTTCTTAAAACTCAAAATATACCTCTAATTGTTTTTCTCTCGTGTTCGTAAACTTTGTCACGACACATATATACGCAATTATTATAACATAAAAGTTATAATATTTCAAAATATTTAACAACAATTTTTGCAAATATGCTGACAAATTCAACTTTTTAATGAAAAAACCGCCGAATTTAATTCGACGGTTGATATTTGATATTATTCTATTGTCTTAATAGCCTCACTAATCTTGCCTACCACGTCTCCTAGCACCATCTCTTTGACTTGTGCTATGCACGCCTTGATACTCTTAGCACCTGACGCTCCGTGTCCTTTGACGATAGGCTTACTAATACCCATGAGTACTGCTCCACCATTGTTGCTATAGTCTAGTGTCTTTTTTAATTTCTTAAATACAGGCTTTAGCAACATGCCACCTAATTTGGCAAAAAAACCACCACCATAGATATTTTTCTTCAATAGGTCAAATATACTTACAGCAGTACCTTCGCACGCTTTGAGGGCAATATTTCCCGAAAAGCCATCTGCTACTATAACGTCGTAATTTCCACTTAATATCTCTCTAGCCTCCATATTTCCTACGAAGTTGAGGTCGCTCTCTTTCATCAATGGAAATGTCTCGTGTATAAGTTCATTACCTTTCTTGTCCTCAGTACCATTAGCAAGTAGTGCCACTCTAGGTCTGTCGATACCTGCTACTGCCTGTGCATATGCATTACCCATTATACCAAATTGCACTAGCATAGGGGCTTTGCAATCAGAATTTGCGCCACAGTCTATTAGGTATACCTTGCCGTCATTGATAGTAGGTAGTGCAGGCATTAGAGCAGGTCTAGTAATA
>JAGBSX010000052.1 GCA_017631635.1 Clostridia bacterium
ATATACCTCTGCAGACAAAATAAGTATAATACTAAACGCTACGCACGCCACACTACCACTCATAGAGACTAGTCCGTCTAGCCCGTCAGTCAAATTGACACAATTGACTATCGCAACTAGGGCAATAGTGTCTAGTATTATTCTATACCAACCTAGTTGGATTTCTCCCAAAAAAGGTATGACCATACCATCAGGCAAATAATTAGAAAAATATGCATATACCGAGAGTATTAAAGATAATGCTATCTGTCCTACTAACTTTTGTGATGGCGACAACCCCTTATTTCGCTTGCTCTTGACTTTGGACACGTCGTCGCTAATACCTACTAATGCATATCCTATCACTCCTAGTATCGCTACAAATAAAGGACTTGCCATAGGTGGCAAGGTGCTGATAGAAACTCCTAGTGCCGATATCAAAAATATCAATCCACCCATAGTAGGCGTACCGGCCTTGGAGGTATGATTGTCTACGTAATGTAAGATAGGTTGACCAGCCCTCATTTTTCTCATCAGAGATAGCACGATAGGACTCATTACTAATGCTATACATATAGAAAAAACTGCGTTGATTAAAACTTTTAGCAACATATCTACTCCCCTAATAGTTTATGTACACATTGAATATCACTAAAAGGTATCTTTTCGCCGTTTTTCTCTATATATCTTTCTGCACCCTTACCTAGCACTAATATCACGTCTTCGCTAGATGCTATATCTATAGCCTTCTTGATTGCCTTTTCTCTATCTGGTACGACGATATATTCTCCTACTATCCCCTTGGATATATCATGAATAACGTCCACGAGTCGTTCGCTACGGGTATTATCTTCGGTAAGTATCAAAGTATCGGCGAAATTATATGCAATTTCCCCCATTTTGCATCTCTTGTCCTTGTCTCTATCTCCACCACAACCAAAGACAACTATTTTTCGCTTGCCGAGTATTGTGGCAGATTTTAAGACGTTGAGCATAGCGTCTGGAGTATGCGCGTAGTCTACTATCACTTTCTTTTCACCATTTGATATCATATAAAATCTGCCCTCTGGTAGAGATATATCTATCAAATCATTGATACACTTATCCATATCCCAACCTAATATATGCGCTACTCCTAATATAGCAAGAATATTGTATACGTTAAATATACCTGTGAGCCGTGTGTTTAGATGATAAATATCATCAAATAAATTGAGGGTGGCAGTAGTTGATTTTGAAAAATTGATATCTACTGCAAATATGTCAGCAGGGTTGTATAATGCATAACTAATAGCATCTTCTTCTCTTAGAAAATATATCTCTCTACCCACTTCATCATCAGTATTAGCTACTATATGATTCGAATACTCTTTGCTAAAGATAGGCAATTTTGCAAGTTTATAACTATTCATATCTACAAAGTAGTCCAGGTGATCTTGAGTGAGATTGGTAAATACTGCGACTTCAAAGTTTAGTCCATACAATTTGTTGAGATATATAGCGTGTGCCGAAGCCTCCATGAACACGTACTCTACGCCGTCGTTTTTCATCAATGATAGCAACATGTGTAGTGTCACGCTATCTGGCGTAGTCATACCTGTATCATATCTATTATTCCCCCATTTAGCGCCCAAAGTACCAATAATTCCACATTTGTGTCCCATTTTCGTCCCTATTTTATAGAGTTGGTCAGTTATAGTAGTTTTGCCATTAGTACCTGTGACGGCTATTAATTTTAGTGATTTGTGCGCGTCTTGGTAGTAAATACTAGACATTTTCGCCATCATCTTACGCACGTCATCAACTACCACGTTTGTGATATATCTCCTGTGTATAGGAGTACTGGAGACTATCGCTATCGCGCCTCTATCTATCGCCTCGTCTATATAGTCCATATCTCCATTTGTAGAGAAAAATATATCTCCTACGCCACATCTACGGCTGTCATAACTCAATCCATACACTACACAGTCATCTTGAACCTCAATACCTACCCTAGCACACAAGTCTCTTAACTTCATATATTCACTCCTAATAGTTAGTGATATATTATATTGCTATCTACCCAAATTTTATGAGTGGTACTACGTACGAATTGATACTAGTACCTGGTGCTGGTATCTGCTCTACAACTATACTACCTTCGCCCTCAGTCTCATAACTTAGTTGATATCGTCGCATTATACTACCCACTTGTGTCGCATTTTCACCTATTAGTGAGGGCATTTCAAAATATTTATTGTATTCTTCACTCATCAAACTAGCATCAGGCTTGATAGAGAAATAATTAAATATATTTGAAAATAGGCTTTTTGCGTATGGTGCTGCGACTATTGATCCGTAATATCCACATTTGGAAGGCTCGTCGACTATGATAAGCACGGCATATTTTGGACGGTCTGCAGGGGCAAAGCCTAAAAATGATGAGATATACTTACCACTAGCGATATTGCCATTGTCGTCATATTTTTGAGCAGTCCCTGTCTTGCCACCTATCCTATATCCATCTACGTATGCCATACGCCCTCCACCGTTAGATACAACCCCCTCTAGCAACTGTCCTACCTTCTTCGACGTGTTAGCAGATATAATGCCACTAGTAGTATCGACATTAGGCGAATACACGATACTTCCTTTGACGTCTATTATATTTTTGCACAATTTGGGAGAATACAACACTCCACCGTTGACAGCAGCAGTAGTCGCTCTGAGTAGACCTATCGGGGTAACGGCTATCGCGTGACCAAATCCTATACGTGCCAAATCTACGTTCTTGACGCTTGCTAGTGGCAGAGTTAGTCCTGCACTCTCACCTTTTACGTCAATTCCAGTCTTTCTTGTCAAGCCAAATTTGTATATATACTCGTACATTTTCTCTGCACCCAACTTTAGCGCTAGTTGCATAAACGCACAGTTGCAACTATTGCCAACTGCTTCACTAAAAGTTTGTGAGCCGTGACCTTTTGTTTTCCAGCATTTTATCTTCTGTCCGTCAACTAGCATAGACCCGTTGCAATAAAATCTACTGTTATCGTCTACGATACCCTCCTCTATAGATGCTGCCGTCGTGATTATCTTGAAGGTAGAGCCTGGCTCGTACACGCTATTGACCAAGAAATTTTTGCTATACGATAACAATGTCTCCACGTCATCTCTAGGGACGTTGTTTAGGTCAAACGACGGTGCGTTCGCCATGGCAAGCACCCCTCCAGTCTCGCAATCTAATACCAGACAATATGCTCCTTTTGCATTGTGAGTAGTTAGAGCGTCGTTTACGATACTCTCGGCAAAACTCTGGATATAATAATCTATATTTAACCGTAGACTATATCCATCTGTAGCATCTACGTAGCCTATACCCCCACCCGACAACTCCCTGCCGACCAAATCAGTCTCGGTATACACTCTACCATATTCGCCAAATAAATATTTGTCATAATATAGTTCTAGACCACTTTGACCATTTCCATCAGCACCTATGTATCCTATCGTTTGAGTCAAATATTGCGAATAGGGATAATATCTCAATATATTTGCCGAAAAATACACTCCTTTCACTCCACTATCCATAATTGACAGCATATTTTGACGAGTTATTTTTTTGGCTACCGTTATCTCCGATACCACTTTGCCGTTTATCTTAGAATAATAGTAATCATATGAGTTGTTTGTATACTTTTCTAAAACTTTGCACAACTCAGACAAATTTTCAACCATACGAGGTCTCACGTATACGTCATAGAGTGTCGAGCAATCTGCCAAGACTATACCACTTCTATCCAATATTTGACCTCTAGTAGGGGTGAGTGGCAAATCCCTCAACCATTGACTAGATGCTAGGGTTTGCAAAGCGCTAGCATCAAATATCTGCAAATATGTCAATCTGCCTATAACGGCACAAAATAAAAAAGTTATTGAAATTAATAAAATCAATAACTTTTTTCTAATAGCGTATAACGATTGGTGGTGTTTTCTCAAATACTAACCTCCAAATATTCCCGAGACAAAATCACAAAATCCATCAAACCAGTTGGTTTGGACAATTTCTCCTTGGTATTTGGTAGTATCTAGTAGTTGATAACTGCCACTAGCAGAAAGATTTGAATAACCCAAGCCTTCTGCCATATTCAAGACTTGTTCGTCTGTAATGATATCGTTTCTAACGTTTTCTAATTGTGCACTTTCAGTAGCGACAGTTTGCTCTAGTGTAGTAATTTCGGCATTTAAAGTGCTGATAGCACCCGCATTTGCGCAAATAAATCCTACGAAAACTACCATAACTAGCGCATATACCACTATGAGTGCTTTTGCTCTAAAATTTAGAGAGGCTTTTTTTGTCTTTGCCTTAGGTTGAACGTATGGCGCTGGCTCTACGTACTGTGGAGAGTATATAGGCTCTGCATATGTACCACTCACCTCTGGAGTAGGTATGCTAGCACCACCACACAATTCTTCTGGAGTAAGTATGCGTCTAGGAGAAGTACGATTGAGTTCTCTCCATAGATAAGTATTGTACTCTTCGGATGTGTCGGTATATCTAGTGTCTACCTCATCTCTCTCATCCAAGTCACTATAATCAAAGGTATTTCTATAATTTTGATAATCAGACATTAGGCTATTGAACTTGGTCTTATAGCCACCGTATCTTTCTTCTTCAGTTGTAGCATTTCTCCTGATAGTTACCATTATATTCACTCCTTTGTCAAATATGCTATACCCTCTCAATCACTCTAAGTTTTGCGCTAGATGACCTTGAATTGATATCCAACTCTTCTTGACTAGCCGTTATTGGCTTTTTCGTAAGGATTATTACCTCTCTACGCTTATTGCAGGTACATATAGGCGACGATTTGTCACATATACAATCGGTTTCTAGTTTCCTAAAGACGTTTTTGACTATTCTGTCCTCTAATGAGTGGAAAGTGATGACGCACATTCTACCACCCTTCTTTAGCCTCATTGCTATATTCTCTACTGCTTCAGCGAGTCCATTGAGTTCTCCGTTGACCTCTATCCTAATAGCCTGGAAGACTCTCTTTGCAGGATGTCCTCCTTTGTATCTCTGTGAGGCTGGTACGGCATTTTCTATGATAGATACCAACTGACCTGTAGTAGATATATTTTTGTCTTGGCGAGCCTTGACGATAGCCGCTGCAATTCTTCTGGAGAATCTCTCCTCTCCATATTCAAAAAATATCTTGTTGAGGTCGTACTCGCTATATTCGTTGACTACGTTAAACGCACTTAGACTTTGATTTTGGTCCATACGCATATCTAGCAACGCGTCGTGCATATACGAAAATCCTCTATCTGCAGTATCTATTTGATAAGATGACACCCCTAGGTCAAGCAACGCTCCGTCGATACCATCTTGAAAATACCTATCGATATGCTCTGGCGCATTGTGAAAGTCGTCGTGGATATACTTGATTCTGCTAGAATATTCAGTTAATCTATTGCCTGCTGCTACCAGAGCGTCACAATCTTTGTCAATAGCCAATACTGATGCGGTAGGCATACTCTCTAGTATACGTAGAGTGTGTCCACCTCCACCTAGAGTGCCGTCTAGATATACGCCGTTTTCCTTGAGATTCAAGTTGTCTATACATTCTTGTAGTAAAACTGATACGTGCTTAAATTCCATAACGGCTTATAGTCCCAACTCCTCTAGTATTGCTAACGAATCATTAAATTCTTCATTTGACTTTGATGAATATTCTATCCATCTGTCTTCGTCCCAAAGTTCTACTCTATTGCCTACTCCTACAAAAATTATGTTTTTGTTGATGCCTGCATAAGACTTGAGATATTGTGGCAATAAAAATCTACCTTGATTGTCCTCTTCGATTTGAAAGCCCGAAGATAATATATCTCTCACGACACCTTGAGCCTTGGCGTTGAATATAGAGACTTGAGATAGTTTGGAGATAAATTTGTCAAACTCCTCTTCGGAGTAGACAAAAAGACAGCCGTCCGTTCCTCTCAAGAAGTGAACGCGACTACCCAAGTCAGCCTTAAATTTGGCTGGCAATCTCATACGACCCTTTTGGTCAACTTGGTGTGAGTACTGTCCGAAAAACATCATCTTTTTCTCCTATGAATCGATTATAACACACATTTTGACCACTTGCAACCACTTTTACTATATTTTTTAAATTTTTTTTAATTTCTTGTAATAAAAAATAGCATAATTTTGCAATAATATACTATTTAGTTTGCATTTTATACTATTTTACTAAAATTTTCTTCATTTTACAATGGTGGTTATAAATCCCTACTTTTTTTAATTTTATATTAAAATTGATTTTTTTGAGCATAAAAAAACAATCTAGCTTTCGCTAGACTGTGATTATAGAATACGCAAAGGCATATTTTGCAATTGATCGCACGAGGTTAGATAATAGTTAACTCCTTCAAAATTAACCTTGTGTTCTGCCCTACTATTTTTCCCGTGTAGATGTCCGTAGACCACGGTCTTGATACCACTATCTCTATACAATTGAGTGAAGATACTACTATCGTGGCGAACGTTAAACGGTGGGTAATGTAGCATACCTATCACTATGTCACCCTCTCTCTTGATACTGTCTACATAATCAAGAGCAAGTTTAAGGCGTTGCCCCTCTCTGAGATATATCTTCTCATCTTCTTTAGTAAAATTTTGGTCAGGACAAGTCCAACCTCTAGTCCCGGTTATGATGACGTTGTCAAATCTAATAGCATCATTTTGTATAGCATACATACCTGCTGGCAATACAGATCTAACCTTACCTATAGAACTCCACCAGTAGTCGTGATTTCCTCTGATGATGACTTTCTTACCAGGGAGCGTGGCTATATCCTCTAGATCGGGGATAGCATCATTTAGCGACATACCCCAACTGATATCGCCTGCTATGAGAACAATATCTTCGTCGGTTATATATTTAGTCCAATTGTTTTTGATGATTTGCCAATAGTTGTCCCAAGCACCACCAAATATATCCATAGGTTTGTCTTGTGATGCAGACAAGTGCAAATCGCTAATTGCAAATACTTTCATAACGTCACCTACACTAATATACTATATTTTTAATAATTAGTCAACTATCAATAAAGACCCGCCGAAGCGAGCCTTTATATTTTTTAGAATAATCCATTAAATACTTGTTGTGGCGGATTGACCGACCCCTGTACAGAGCCTGGGAACAATGGCAATTCGTAAAATCCACTACATACGTCTTGCGAAAACTCTTGACAAGGTGGTATATACGCATATCCGTATGATGGCACTAACAATTCCACTTCTGATACACACTTGATAATTATGCTGATGCACCCAGTAATCGTAAAAGTGCTACCCGACACGTACGTACCTATCGGTGCTACTGCGCCAACCACAGCCTCAATCTCTACAGGTATTATAGACTCTTCGGGTATGCCGAGCATAATATCTACAGGTATATCTATAGTCACCAATCCTGTACCTGCCACACCATTTGCGTCGGTATAAGCCATCTGCATAGGAACTCCTACTGTGGCTTGCACTCTAGACAGACCAGGTTTGTCTGCTATAGGTGTCACTACCAAATCAGAAATAGTTCCCCTAGTCGTATATGTACGCCCACTTACATATGTCAATGGAGTTTGGGGATTAGCAGGATTTAGATTAGAAAGAGTCACGTTTTGGTTTTCGTAGCTGACTTGTTTCATACAAGCATCAAAAACTTTTTTCACTTGAATACACACCTTTTCGTTTAGACAAGTCAAGGGATTACCCGTGATTGGTCCTGGTATGCGTTCGTTGTTGTTGTTGACAAAAGACACTTAATTCACCTCCCATATCGGTATATTGTATAATATGCAATCTTAACTCAGTATGTTAAAACATTTTGAAAATACTCTTTTATACGATATGACGCATGGCGGTAAATAATACAAAAAATGACAGTTGCCAATTCACTCAAATTAACAACTGCCTAAGTATCAAAATTAAAATATGAAATGTATTAAAATTTTGTCTTTTTGCTTTTAATATAAAATTTTATAATTTAAATCAATTGGACGACTGTTTTTTGTACTCATCAAAAAGCACGAGTAGTCCCTTCTTTATACTGTACGCGCAATCATCATAATCTTCTTGCGTACCACCATAAGGATCAGATATATCATATCCAACAATATCTTGCATAGAAAAGACCTTGTCCAATATCCCTATCATAAACTTGTGTGTGGTGGTCATAGTCACTATTAAGTCATATTCTGCCAACATACGCATATCAAATCTGGTAGAATAGTGAGGATAAGGCTTTAGCCCCATATTCACGAGTGCTTGTTTAGCCTCCTCAGTCATATCCATACCGTTTATGCAACTCAAACCGCTAGATGCGACTTTGACACCTTGTTCACCATTTGAATTTAGTATGTCTACAAATATTTGCTCAGCCATAGGAGAGCGACAAGTGTTGCCCGTACATACAAACATTATACTATTTATCTTCATATTTGCTAGCCGCCTTTTTTAATCTATTCATTATAGACGCGCCTATGCCAGTCTCCTCTACACTATCGCATATAATCACGTCTGCTACTTTCTCCGCTACGCGTATATATTCAAATACGTTGTGCATTACCTTATCCATCGTATCTCCTAGATTGAGATATTGCATACCTATATAACTATCCACGTTTTCGGCTAGTGCCAATACTATAGGTCTCTTGCCGATAGAGATATATCTGTCATACAAGCATTTCGTCTCTTCTATTGATGAGGACAGGTACATATCGCATTTTGGAGCATAATGACGGTATTTCATACCTGGCGAAGTGGCTATAGACACTTCCCCTCTATGTACTCCTACCTCTCCTAGATACTCCTCCAACATCTTGGGAGTAATTGCACCCGGGCGTAATATGATAGGCTTGTCTACTATACTGAGCACAGTAGATTCTATGCCTATGGCACATTCTCCACCGTCTATTATCAGAGGAATTTTGCCAGCCATATCCTCGTATACTGCTTGTGCAGTAGTTGGACTAGGTCTGCCAGATATATTGGCAGATGGCGCTGCTATAGGACACCCTGACTGCGATATCAAATCTCTAGCAGCCTTGTGTGCAGGTATCCTGATACCAACCGTATCTAGCCCTGCACTCACTACGTTAGGAATTATATCTTTTTTCTTCATGACTATAGTCAAAGGCCCAGGAGAAAAAGTCTCAAACAATCTACGCGCCAATCCGTCGTCATATACTAATTCGTCCAACATATCTACACTAGATATATGCACTATCAAAGGATTGTCTTGAGGCCTGCCTTTTGCTACAAATATACTCTTGACAGCCTCTTCGTTTAGTGCGTTAGCGCCTAGTCCATACACAGTCTCCGTAGGCATGCCTACCAAACCACCATCTCTGATGATGGTAGCACCTAGTGAAACACCTTGACCTGACTTGAGTATTTGGGTATCAAACGACATATATGACTATCGCTCCTATCAGCACTCCTAACAGTACTGTAAAACTAGTGTATTTTTGCGTCTTAGAGGATATAGGCAACATATCTTCTATGACTATATATAACATAGCGCCACCTGCTAGCGCCAAAAATAGGGACATAGCGTAATTTGTAGTAGACACTAACGAACCTATTATAGCACCTACTATGGTGGGAATTCCTGCTAATGCAGAGGCAAACAACCCTCTGTACCATTGACCTTTATCTAGTCTATATGGTAATGCAACTGCCAATCCTTCGGGAATATTGTGTAGACCTATCAATATAGCAGTTGCCAACGAATGCCCTATCGAAATACCACCACCTATCGCCAATCCTTCGGGAAAATTGTGTATCGCTATACCTATCATTATCCTAACGCCTATACTGCCAAATCCTTGTTCAACTCGACTAGCATTTGAATCTGTCAGCCTAGCGGATACACACATAAGTATACCCCCGATACACATCCCTAGCATAGGCAATATCAATCCGTCCGCACTATGTATCGCATCTGGCAACAAGTCAAAAAAAACTACTGCCAGCATCACTCCAGATGCAACTCCTAATGCTCTCCCGACAAAGTTGTATTCCTTCTTAACAAATAGGCTAATCAATGCACCTAGCGTATTGCCACCTACACCGGCTATAAAAGATACTAATATGTTATAAAGCAAAAAGCACTACCTCTCATATAATCTATGGAAGAAGTATCGTGCTTATGCTCTATTTTAATCTTGGTCACCTATAGAGTGATCCAACTCAACGGTATTCGTATTTAGATATTCGTCTAGGTTGACGACTTTGTTGGAGACGCCGTCACTCTTCTCTACGCGTAGTGTAAAAGTTCTACGCAACATATCTCTAGATACGACTACCCCTTGTTCTCCGTCTACTACTATAGTAGCCCCCTGCTTGGGCATAACCTTGTTGACGTCGGCATAATATTCATTTTCATATCGCAAACAACACATTAGTTTGCCACATAGACCACTTATTTTGGTAGGATTGAGAGAAAGCCCTTGGGTTTTTGCCATCTTGATAGAGACTTTGTCGCAATCACTAGCGTACAACGAGCAACAACAAGGTCTACCACAGGTGGCGAGACCACCCTTTAGTTTGTAGTCGTCTCTCTCGTCTATCTGACGCATCTCGATACGCTTCTTGAACTGTTGGGCAAGTATTCGTACCAATTCTCTAAAATCAACTCTACCCTCTGCTGTAAAATAAAATATTATTTTGGTCTGATCAAAGGTGTACTCTACGTCTACCAACTTCATCTCGGGATTGGTCTCGGCAATCTTAGGCGAGGCAATCTTGAGTGCCTCAAGACGAAGTTTTTCATTTTTCTCTATCTGAGCCTTATCCTTGTCGGTAGCCTTGCGTAGTACTTGTTTGAGTGGTTGAACTATATCGCTATCTGGCACGTCTTTGTTGGCTATGACCACCTTGCCGTGCTCAACTCCTCTAGCAGTTTCTACTATAACGACGTCCCCCTCCAAAAAAGTCTCGTCATTTGGCCCAAAATAATAAGTCTTGGGAGAAGTGCGAAATTTAACTCCTATAACTATTGACATTTATATCTAACCTCCAAAAAGGAAAACAACAAATTTTCTATGACATTTGCAGTAATACAATTGACTGCTAGTTTTTGCCTAGCTTGATTGATTTTGTCTATGATGACACTAATGGATTCTATCGAATAAGTACTAGCAGTATCCTTCACTTCGTCCACTATCCCCAAAGAGACTGCCAAGTTGTCGTCTCCTAGATTGATGAGCATAAAGTCACGCATGACTATCTCCATTATGGACAAGGTAGTGAGTATCTTATCCTTGTCAAATATATCCATTGAGGATATCAAAGCGATATCTTTGCTCTTTTTGAGACGGCACAACATTTGAACCACTTTCTCAAACTGTGATATATACACGTCGTCTCCTAGTATATCTGTAGCCCTCGTCAAACTACCATCTGCACAATTGACAGCTATGGCTATACGCTTGGGATCTCCTGTGAGCATATCCTTGATAACGGCAGGCTCAAAATAATCTAGAGCGATACTACGCACCCTTGACTTGATGGTGCTCAATAGCGTAGCAGGATTTGATACCAACAATACTATACAGACGTTTGGAGTAGGCTCTTCTAGTGTCTTGAGCAACTTGTTTTGCGCTTGAGGAAGCATCAAATCAGCCTCGTGCACAATAAACATTTTGGTACTACCCTCGTATGACGTCAGCATACTAATATCTATCATTTTGCTAATGACGTCTACCGTAATACTCTTCTTGTCGGCATTTTTGTATATGTGATGTACGTCACTATGTCCAAATGACAATACTTTGCGACAATCTGCACAATCATCCTCCATACACAAAGAATGTTTGCAGTATATATCGCAAGCAAATAGCAAAGCCAATTCTTCGATAGCGCCCACGTCGGATGAAGTCAACATATATGCATGCCCTAGATTTGAGGTAGACACGTCGTTATGCAACTGTGCAAATGCTCTAGATGATAGTAATTGGGTAGCAAATCTCATATAATACCCCTACTCTTGAGGACCTCTAATATGTCTGCAAATACGTCTTCGATAGGTTGAGAAGAATCGACGGAGACGACTCTATCTGGATATCTACGCATCACTTCTATATAGCCTGAGTAGACACTATTGTGAAAATCGTCTTTTTCTAGTTCCATCCTATCCTCTGCGTCCCTACCACCTTTTCGATTAAAAGCATCCTGTGGGGTAAGATTGAGAAAGATAGTCACGTCTGGCATCAATCCACCTGTAGCGACCTCATTTAGGCTAGCGACTGCATCTATACCTACTCCTCTAGCCTGCCCTTGGTACGCCAAAGATGAATCTACGTATCTATCGCTAATAACTAACTTACCACTATCTAATGCAGGTTTGATAACTTCTGCTACCAACTGTGCTCTAGCAGCACTATAAAGCAAGCACTCGGTAATAGCCGACATACCCACGTTTGACTTATCTAGTATGACCTGCCTAATCTTCTCAGACACATCAGTACC
>JAGBSX010000002.1 GCA_017631635.1 Clostridia bacterium
AGGTATCAAGTGGCACCCTCACTTTCATTGCTTTTTTGTATTAAATAAGAAATTAAAGTTTGACGGTGCTAATATCAATTCATATAGTTTTGACGTAGGCAATACAAAAGTCAAGAGAGTGTTTACTGATTTTGAGATACTACTGCAAAAAATGTGGTATCTCCTCTACGAAGGTCAACCTTTTACCAAGGAGTCTTTTGACAAATTAAAAGAAGGCTATTCGTGTATTTATACTACCAGTAGGACCTATGGGCATGTACAAATGGGTAGTTTATTTCCTAAAAGAGTGGCAAGTATCTTGCGAACACGTACACACCTTTAATATGGATGAGTGGGCAGATAGCGAAGGTAATACCCTAGCACCTGACAATAGCGGTGCTTTTCAATACGCTATGGAGCAAGCACTCTTTAATCCTCTAGGCGAACTAACCGTGCCTAAAGCACAGAGAAATTTCGCTACTAAGGACAATCTACCTACCTATCCTGCCAAAATATCTGCTCTCAAGGCAGAAGGCGCTAAACTCGTACTAGTCTACGGTATAGGTAGAATGTGTCATATAGCATTTTGGGAGCCTCATTTTGCAGAGGATTATGCTACCGAGCAAGAGTGGAAAGATGCTCCATATCGCATAGCCGCCAAGATACACCCTCTCACCGTAGAGCAAAATGCTCTAACTAGTTTTAAGTCAAGGACTACTCTAGTTCCTTGCCGTGCCAACACTATAGGACCTGGTATATTCTTGCAAGCAGATTATGCTATCGGTGGCGCTGACGGTACTCTAGGTAGAGGTATGCAATGGCAAGGTATGTCTCTATGGATGACTCTACGCTATGGCACTACTCCTTGGATAACTTCTACCTACATACCTACTTTGGCTGGCAGATTATTCTTCCTCAAAGACCTAGCAGGACCATTGCAAGCGGAGTGCAACTAATATGCGTAGTGGTATAGCAATAGCAGGCAATATTCTAGTTGATAAAATAAATAAAATATCTAGTTATCCCCCTGAGGGAGAACTAACCAAAATCAACGAAATCTCCCTAGCAGTAGGAGGTTGCGTACCAAACGTAGGTATTGACCTCAAGAAAATAGACAGTTCCATACCAGTATACGCACTAGGTTGTATAGGCAAAGATAGTGAGGGAGAATATGCCCTTAACGTAATGAAAGACAACAACCTAGACGTATCTATGGTGAGATATACGGACAAAAAGACATCTTTTACCGACGTAATGAGTGTAGAAGGTGGACAGAGAACATTCTTCACCTACCCTGGTGCTAATAGCGAATTTGGAGAGACTGACGTAGACTTTGACAATCTCAAGGCTGATATGCTACATCTAGGATATTTTCTACTACTAGACAAGATAGATGCAGGCGAAGGAGAAAAAATACTCAGACTAGCCAAGCAAAAAGGGATATCTACCTCTATCGACCTAGTGAGCGAGAATTCTGACAGATATCGCATAGTGTTGCCTTGTCTACCATACACAGACAACCTCATCATCAATGAGGTGGAGGCAGGCAATATCACAGGTATCTCCCCTACTAAAGACAATCTCGTAGTTATCGCCAAAAAACTCAAAAAGTTGGGCGTGATAGATAGGGTAATCATACATACTCCTAGCCTATCCGTGTGTGTGTCTAATACAGCAGAGACACTCGTGTCCTCATATAGCCTACCACAAGGATTTATCAAGGGTACTACGGGGGCAGGAGACGCTTTTTGCGCAGGAGCACTACTAGGCATATACCGTGGTTGGTCTGATGAGGATATACTATCCTTTGCATCTGCAAGCGCTGTAGCAAATCTATCGCAACCCGACGCCACTAGTGGTATGCGTAGCGAAGATGAGATACGTGAATTAGTCAAGAATATGGATAGCCAATAATATCTAATCCACACGAAAAAACAAGTAAATATCAACAAATTAAAAATTAAAAAACTCCCAACTTGGGAGTTTTTTATATGTACTTTTGCAATACTACTTTGAGTTTTTTCTTGATGGATTGCAGTTTGTTATCTACGTACTTGGTAGTGCGTGATACACTCTCTGCTATCTCATTGTAAGTATTTCCCCTCAGATACATACCTAATATCTTTTGTTCAAATTCGTCTAGTACACTACGTATATCTTGACGAAGTTGTACACTAGTCTCACTCATAATTATCTTCTTCTCTGGGTCTATAGGGTCTATAAATACGTCTGGAGAGACGTCGTCACTACTCTCATCTATATATATCGATAGATAATCGTTGAGTGGTTTGTGCTTGCTCCTAGTAGAAGACTTGACTGCATCTATAATGCTACGTCTAATGCACAATATAGCAAAACTACGAAAAGAAGCATCTTTGGTATCATCATAGGATTTGACAGCCTTGAATATACCCAACATACCCTCTTGTATCAAATCGTCGACGTCTCCACCTTCTAAGAAGAAACTACGACTAACTGCGCGCACTACCCCTTTGTACCTAACCATGAGTTCTGCCATAGCAGTAGAATCGGCTAGCGCCACGCTTGCTAATTGTTCATCAGTTAATCTCATATTATATCCTTTGTCTCAATGCTTCGTACACTACTATACCAGTAGCCACAGACGCGTTGAGCGAATTGACTCGTCCTTTGAGTGGTAGGGCTATTATCTTGTCACAGCGTTGTCTAGTCAATCTGCCCACACCTTTGTCCTCGCCACCTATGACTAACGCTATATTGCCAGTAAGGTCGGTGGTGTATATATCCTCTCCGTCCATATCTGCTCCATATACCCACACACCTACACTCTTGAGGTACTCTATGGTATCGTTGATATTGGTGACTCTAGCCACTCTCATATGCTCTGCAGCACCTGCAGATATACGGATAACTGTCTCGTTGACTTGAGCACTACGCCTCTCAGGTATGATGATACCGTGCACTCCTGCACACTCTGCCACACGTAGTACGCTACCCAAATTGTGAGTGTCGGTGATGCCGTCTAGTATAAGCAAAAATATATCTTCACCTCTATCACCTGCATATGCTATCAAATCTTCTACACTACTATACTCAAAATCATCCGTATAGCCTAATATTCCTTGATGTCTCTTGGAGACACTATCTCGCTCTATTGCTTGTCTATCAGCATAAGTGACGGTGACACCGTGAGACTTCGCCAAAGATATGATGTACGATATCTCCTTGTCACTATTGTCCTTGGCGACTACTATACGCGATATACTCTTGCCTGCTGTCAAAGCCTCTCTAATTGAGTGCTTGCCCTCTATAATCATATCAAATCTCCTATCAGTTCTCCCAATCTATCTTCTTGTCCCGTGAGATACAAATATCCTACCACAGCCTCTAGTCCCGTGGCTTTCATATAATCGCCCAAAGTAGCATTTTTGGCTGAAGTATGCACGTGCGAATTCCTAGCACGTCTATACACGTCTAATTCGTCTTCGCTCAATCTATCTACTATCTCATCTGCTACCTGTGATTGGGATGTAGCGCACACGATTGATGAACATTTTTTGTGCAACACGTGAGCCTTGTAGTCGGTAGTCTCCACCAACTTGGCTCTCACGTAGAGTGAATACACAGCGTCTCCTATATACGCCAAAACGACAGGATTTAACTGTCTGGCTGATGAAAGCGACATTATTTGCTGATTTTTGGGTAAAAAGTTCAATATATAATCTCCACTAGCGTAAATAATATAGCCGTCTATACTTTTGGCAACTTGAAAAACGAAGTCTTGCTCATACCCTTGACTACGAGTATGGCAAGCAAACCGTTGACTGCATTGACAGGTGTCTGAAATAATATCCTCTGTCCTACGATAGGCCAAAATCCCGATTGGGAATATAGGCTAGACACTATATAACTATTGAGAAAAACACTCGATACTATATGCGCTACAAATAGGGCTATCACAGACGTACATACAAAACCAAATCTCTTGGTAAGTAGTATGTACAAAACTCCAACTATTACTGTAAACAAAACGTTGCAAAGACCTATATACGGACTATATGCGTATGGAGACGGTACTAGCAAAAAGCCTATCAAATCTCCCAAAAATGCAATAACTCCACCTAGTATAGGTCCAAATAGATATGCCGATATCATACATACAGCCGTGACGAAAGATAACTTGAATATGCCTGCTATATCTATGCTAAACATATTCACCACAGCGCATAGCGCAGTCAAAACTGCCATATACGCAATCTTGCGTGTGTGTGGCAAATCAACTCCAAAAAACTCCATAAAAAACCTCCGATAGTAAATCCAGAGGTCCATAGAATATAGTAGATACTACATTGCAACGGACGCAACAAACAATCGCAGGATACACCTTTCGTCCACGGACAACATCCCATTCCGTGACACTTGACGCTGTTTGCTTACTCTGCTAATACATATTTAATCACAATATGCTCATAAAGTCAAGCATTCGACAACTCTTAACGATTATCGCACGATTGACAAACATCAAATAAAAGAGTATATTAGTATAGAGGTGATGATGTTATTGAACATACCTGATATTCAAAATTTGTATATGCTAACTCCTGCCGATACCGACGACGTGACTAAGATACTATCTGCTATCGACAATGCGCTCAATCATAAGGATAATATCCTCATAGCCATAGAAGGTAGATGTTGTAGTGGCAAGACTACTCTAAGCGAAAAACTAAAAAATATATATCATAGTATCGCTATATATCATACTGACGATTTTTTCTTGCCACCAGAGAGAAAAACTCCCAAAAGGCTCGCCGAAAGAGGGGGCAATATCGACTATGAGGCTCTCAAACATCTAATAACCTCTATCAAGAGTGGGATAGCATTTGAGTACAAAAAATATGATTGTCACTCTCTCTCATACACCACACACCTATCTAGTCCTGCATCTATCAACGTCATAGAGGGGGTATATAGTATGCACCCTACTCTCATAGACGAGTATGATTTGATATTATATCTAGATATTGACAAACAAACTCAATTAAAGAGACTGGTATCTCGCACCAAGGACAAAGTGATATTGAACAAATATCTAAACGAGTGGATACCATTAGAAAATATATACTTCGGAGAATAATATGAGTACCGTAATGATAAGTGGTGCTAGTCGTGGTATAGGCAAAGCCACAGCACTAAAATTTGCAAATCTAGGCTACAACGTAGTAGTATGCTACAACGATAGCAAGCAACAAGCCGAAGATTTGGTAAATGAGATAAAAAAAATATCAAATGCTATAGCCGTCAAGGTAGACGTATCAGATTACTCGCAAGTAGACGACGCATACAATAGCGCAAAAAAATACTTCGGCAATATCGACGTGGTAGTGTGTAATGCAGGTATAGCGCAGACTGCTATGTACATTGACACTACAAAACAAGACTTTGACTTGCTAGTAGGTACAAATTTGGCAGGAGTATACAACCTATCTAGAGTGGCTCTACCTGATATGGTATTTAGAAAAAAAGGCGCTATCGTGATGACCTCCTCTATATGGGGGCTAGAGGGTGCGTCTATGGAGGCTCTCTACTCTATGACCAAGCATGGTGTAGTAGGCCTAGCGAAGTCTCTAGCACTCGAATACGCCGACTGTGGAATCACCGTCAATGCAATATGTCCCGGTATGACGGATACCGATATGGTCAAAGGCTATAGCGACGAAGATATGCGCGAGATACTAGCAGATATACCCTCAGGTCGTATCAACACTCCCCAAGAAGTGGCAGAGTCAATAGTATGGCTCGCTACCAATTCTCATATAACAGGACAAGTGCTCACTATCAATGGTGGTATCGGTGATTTGTCAATTAAATTGCAATAAAATTTTTAGAAATTTTTAATTTGAGATATCCACAAAGATTGTGGTGAAACATAATTGAGGACTTTTTTGGGTCTGGCGTTAATTAACGCCAGATTCTTTTTTAATGTCTGAGGAGATACACGTTCTAAAGATTTACCTTTCGGATAGAACTCACGGAGGAGACCGTTGCTGTTCTCGTTAGTCCCTTTTTGCCAAGCACAATACGGATCTGCAAAGTACATTAGACAATCGAGTGAACTCTCTATATCTCTCCAGCCTGCAAACTCTGAGCCTCTGTCACACGTTATAGTCTTGACCAATTCCCTAGGGAATTGACCGAGCGCCTCAACTATTGCCTTAGTCAAAGTCTCAGAACGTCTATCAGGCATTTTGACTGCGATATAATATCTACTCTTACGTTCTGCCAACGTGAGAAAACAAGCCTTACTTTTACCTATACCACTTACTACGGTATCTGCCTCCCAATGTCCATATTCATTTCTCTTGTACACACTCTTGTCTCTCTTACGGATAGATTTACCTGTAGTGAATCTACCACCTATACCTAATCTCTTACGAGTTTTACCCTTCTTACGTAGCACCTTTAGATTACCGTTGAGAAGATATCCAGCATACAAAAGTCTATAGATTGTCCTAAAAGAAGGAATATCATATTCGCACGGTGTGTTGACTATTTGCTCTGGAGACCACGTAGCGAGTAGCTTTTCGGAGATATAATTCAAAACCTCTTCAGAATACCTACAACCTCTATGTCTATAAGAATATCTAAGATTACGTTTCTTTTGTGCAGTATGAGGGTAATAAGTAGGTCGGCTATACATATGAGTAAAATTCCTATTCAACTCCCTAGATATAGTACTCACGTTGCGTCCCATTAGTCTGGCAATTTTGCCATAACTGTACCCCTTGACGTAGTATTCTTTTAGTACGCACCTCTCTTCTAAAGTTAAATGACTATATTTTCTTCTCTTACGTGCATCCATCTTTGGCCCTCCTAAATGTATTACCCCTACTTGACAAGCATACCTTCATATGCTTTTTTGCAAAAGAAAAAAGGAGGTTGCTCGTATGTCCACTTTTGAAACACTATACATACTGTTAACGATAATAGATATTGCAGTATCAATTATCGCCCTACTTCGCTAACCACCTTTTGCAAGGAGTATAGCATATAAAGATAAGTCTGTCAAGTCCCTGATGGACTAATAGCCATCATTACCCACGCTGGTCAGCGTACCTTTCACCCTAGCCGTGATTTAATCAATCGGAAAGCGATAGACGTCGCAGGAGTGCGCTATATCGCTGCACCTCTCTGCGCCTGTCTATTCGCTTTAACAGATTTGATACATATTCAATTATCTTTGTCAAGGCACGCAAAAACTTTTGTTCCTTAATGCAGTTGCTTACCACAAAACTTTTTGACTTTACTCCTTGACAAATCTAATTTCGAATATATTTTTTGCAGTTATCAGTTGTGTAGGGACGTCCCTACACAACTCACATTATTACATTTAGGGGTTATCTCACCCCGAAGGAAAACTTTATGCTTGAGATAAATAACGTTGAATACAAGGTAGAAAAATACTTTAATCGCTGGAGTGTCATAGATACTCACGGTGAATATGCTTTATTGGAGAACTGCACGTGGGGAGACTCGTCGTTCTATCTCTTGGTCCGTAGAGACGTAGGGATAGAAGATAAAGTTTACACACTAAAGAAAAGCAAAGAAAAAATAGTATTGCCTACTATTATAGAAGTACTAGCAGAGACCTACGACGATATCTTGACTGCTATAGAAGATTTGTAAGGAGAAATTATGGATAAGTTATATGAATTCTACACAACAACAAAAGAGGGATTTACTGGTATATACAGAGCCTACTCTGAAGAAGAAAAAGAACGTGTAATTCAAAATATGCAAAAGAAGGGATTATCCTTCATAATCAAAGAATACACTCTGACTAGTGAAACAATCTACAAAAAAAAACAGATAAACAATAAGAACAAAAGGCGTCTCAAAAGGACGTCTTTTATATTACTTGACTTAGGAGGAAAGTTTTGTTTATAATGGTATCAGACTAACCTAAGGAGTGATATGCTATGTCTGATAATCAATCAATATGCCCTATTTGTGGTGAGCCAACATATCTTGTTTACGGCAAAAATGCGAGAAAAGATAAATTATGTTATAAACACGGAATGCAAGCCAACAAAGGCGAAATAGTTCAATGTCCAGTCTGTGGCACTTGGAACGAAAAAGACGCAACGTGCAAATGTAAGAAAGTGAAAAGTGAGAATAAGTCTGAGAACGAACTCACTTGTATTATTTGTGGTGAGCCATCTAATGGAAAACATTTTTGTATTGACTGTTGGCATCAATATAAAGACCGTTCTATAGATATAAGATTAAAACATTTAAAATTTGATAGCATTTTAGATGATTATGGTAATTTAAAATACAAATGTGAAGACGGAAGACATGTTAGGAGTATTCAAGAACAAACTATAGCAAACATGCTTTGGTCAATGGAAATTCAATATGTATATGAAGAAACCGTAAATTATTTTACAGAAGAAGATAAAATGAAATCTATTCATCCAGATTTTTATTTGCCAAAATACAAACTTTATATAGAACACATAGGATTTACAAATAAAAAACACGATAAAATAACAGAGTATAAAAGAAAAATATACGAAGAACAAGGGAAGAAAGTAATTTTTACAACACCTGAAAATTTAACTGACTTCAAACAATTTATAAAAAAAGAATTAAACATATTATAAAAAAAAGTGGGGTTTACCCCCACTTTTAAAATTTAATTGAATTAGCCTTTTTCTTTGCCTTTTCTGCTAAAATGCAACCATTTTGATACGCCTTACTACGTTCGTCAAAATTCAATGGTCTACCTCTTTCAATAGTTTGACAATAACCCATTGCTTTTTCATATTTTGGTTTTTTCATAATAGAAGAATCAAAACTACCGTCTTTTTTTTCGGCTTTCTTATATCCTTCATCAATAATTTTGTCATAATATTTATATCGGTCAGACAAACTATATTTTTTTATAAATTTACTTTTTTTACCATATTTTCTCTTTAATTTTGCCATAATTTAATCTCCTTTGGCGATAGGTCGCCACCCAAATTGTTGTTTTATCTTTAGGAATCTACGTAGACGCAACGTGCACTTTTTAACCGTCACTGCGCCAATCATATGCTTTACCATATATTTCGCTTAATGATTTAGTTTTTACAAAAACCTTTCCAGACGGATATTTATAAATAGTTCTATCCTTGCGTTCTTCAATTATAGTTCCTTTAGGAAGTTTTGATTGAGAACCTAAAACATTTTTTTTCCAATAAGCCATAACAATATTCCTTTTCCCTTAACGCTGGGAGCAACGTATTTTTATTTTTTAATTTTTAGTTGACAATTTTTTATAAATTAAATATAATACATACAAGTAGTGAGGCTTATAGCCAAATGCGAGAAGATGATGCTTCTTGTGGTCACTACTTTTTTCATGCTATTTTTTAGGATATTTCCAAGGATACTTCCAGTTGCTAAAGTTCTTCTTTTTATCGTGGCGCATCCTTTTAGCAATATACATAGGCCTAGAATCATTTGAATTCGGATTAGGATAGACTTTTCATTATTTCTTTTCCCATCTTTCTCACTATGCATTACTTTACGGTACTTATATTCGCTATTAGAATGTTCGCCAGTTATAAGCGCTGGATGATTAGCCTTTTTATAATATCTAAAATAAGGATATTCTTCTTTCTTTCTAGCCATCAATTCACCTCCTCTATTTCAATAATTTCAAATCTATTTGGAAGAAACTATTTTGCATATCTAGTTCCTGCCATGTAGCCACAGTACTTTCGTACTCTGGCAAGTCCCATATCGCTATGGTATTCTTCTCGGCATACCTATCGAAGATTCCCTCTAGACAATCTGTAGCATAACGGTTGCTATATATCTTCTTTGCCTGCATATAATACTTACGTTGTTTCATTTCGCCACCATTGATACCAGATTCAACCAACAACGTTATAGCGCCACTATTAAAAGTATTGCGTATACGTTCCGTGTACTGCCAAAGTGGTGCAAATAGTCCTTTCATCAGATAGGTCATCAACGTATTGTCGCTACGTTCAAAGCGAGACTCGTAATACTTCGCCACGTATTTGCCATATATCCAAGATACTGCCAAGTCTAGCAAGTAAAACGGCGAATAAAACGGTAGGCAAGGTTCCATAGGTTTGGCAGAGTCAATATATACGATTTCTCCTAGATTTCGACCTGCTGCGCCCCAACTATCAGGGCGTTGCAAATCGACTACAAAGCGAGTAAAAACTCTATTAGCAATCACGCAAGAATGCCTACTCATCATAAGCAAGAGATTAAAGAGGTCGTTCTTTTGATTACACTCCTCATCACTTGCCTTGGAACCGAGAGAACGTAGTTCATTATCGTTCTTACGTTCTTTGTCTATCTCAGATATGAGGAACACTCCAAAACCAAAAGCAAATGCGTTGGGATTATTCTCCACCAACTTCTTGCCGAGTCGTAGCATATCAAAGTCAAGTATATGAGAGTGTCTACTATAACTGTCCATTAGCCTTGGATCACGTCTAAAGAAGTCATTATTCCAAAGAGGAAAATTGCCTAGGTCCTCTAGCAAATCGTCCGTACGAACAGAAAAGTTAGATACGAGCAAACTACTCTCTATAACGTAGATAAAGTAGGCGCAAGCGTAGTCCTCTATCACGTCCCATATATCCGACACCTTAAGTCCGTCATTGTAATCTAACGGATATCTAGAGACGTCATATCCAAAGATACGACCACAATCACCGTGCTTTAGATAACGTGATTTTTTCTTACGTATCCATTTACGTACTTGACGGTGAGACACGACTGCGCCACAATCCATCACTTGACGTAGACTGCGCTCTAGATTTATCCAAGGGAAGAAAGGAAACTTGAGGTCCGATTCTATGATTATCTCAAATGCTTGGTCTCGTAGTATCTTCTGCTCAGACAACGCTACGTCTACGAGTGTACGTGTCTTACCGACACCCATAGTACCAGCATAAGTAGTGACGACTGCACGTTCATTTATGTAGCCACAATTCATAGCCTCACGGTGCTCCAACGTCTTATAACCACGACGTTTGGTTAGCCAATAGAGTACACCCACTATAATTCCTGCCCATACAAAGAGAGGTAAAAAGCCAAATACTACTGATAGGTCCACGAACAACTTGTACACTTGTATATACAGACTGACAAAATCTAGACTGGCTATCAGATAGAACACGTAGGCTATAGCCTCTACTATGATTACGTAGACATGGAAGTTGAATAACCATATACGTATTAGCCACTTGACGTATCCCATATGTTCTCTAGCGAAGTCTATCATACCTAGTACCCAAGCCTTAATAGGCCTGTACGTAAAGTCTGACATACGCTTGAATATGCGTAATGGTAGAGAATCTACGTTGTCGTCTGCTTTGTGATAATTAACCACGTCGTCACGTTCGTCCTCTAGTTTCTTCTTGGATAATAGTAGCAAAAACACGCGTATCAATAATATCGTCAGTAATATCTGGGAGAGAGGGATAAGCAATTCCGTCAAAAACAACAAGTACTTAACAAAGTTATCTGAGACGAAAAACATATCCCAAAACGCGTACCAATCAGCCACGAATAACTCCCAGTTCTCAGGCAACAGTACAAAAGAATAATTAGTGGGAGAGATAAATGGTATCTGACCATAATCGAAAAACGGTATCTGTGCATACTCTATGACGGTGGGCGCTACGCCAAAATCTACGTCAAAGATAAATGCAAAGTAATACACCAACGACGTCAACAAATCCCTAATACTCTCTATACTTCGCCCAAAGGCACCAGAAAATAAAAATACGGTACAGGCTAAACTACCTATGATAAGACCTATGTATACAAAATGTCTATAATTTATCTTCTTCATATCTGCGTAATTGTGAATATAATATAACCTATAGTCGTCCATACTATGATATTAAGTAGGACCATTAAAACCTTTCTAAACATTACTTTTTCTCAACTCCAAAATAGGCTACCGTCTTTTTATTGCGCTTGCCTTTCTCATCATAAAAATGCTCAACTATCTGACTTTTGGCAGTACTATTTAGGTCGTACGTATTACCTTTGAATTTAGGCTTTTTCTTGTCGCTTGCAGTTATAATAATATTTGGCAATTTAGTATCGATTTTACCAACAAAATGATATTTAGGATTAAAACGACGCTTTCCATTTTTGCCTTTTACCCAAGCATCTTCAGATGAAATAAGCCTTACTCCCTTATGTTTTAAACTATAATTTACAGTTGACATATTATCCTCCTTATGTTATATTATTTAAGCCACTAGCCCTATGTAAAAGGGCAGCAACGGGATTTCCGCGTTGACAGAGAAGAACGCCTGGCTTTTAGCGTAGACTTCTCACACTACCACTCCGACCTCGGTCAGAGTGGTAGTTTTTATTTACTTGCGTTTTCGTTTCTTTTGCTTTGGTAGTCGATATGAAATATCTTTGAGCCTAAAGAAATTAGTTATACGAATGATTATAGAAACTAAAATCAAAAGAACTACTATGCCTAAAACAACATACAACCAAGTCAAATCAATGTCTGGGGGTAAATAATTTATATCACCTTCTCCAGAAGGGTCTTCAGAACCTGTTTGCTTATTATCTATAACTCCCATCAAGTAAATATCTCCATTTGACAAAAACTCTAACGTAAGAATGGAAACCTCGGATACCAACGTTTTTTCACAAACACAACCCCTAGATGGAGTTGAATCTTTATAATAATAAGGAGTAGATAAAAAAGTTAAAACATATTCAGTTTGTCTCAAGGCATCTAAAGCCGAAGAATCATACGTATACTCAAGTGAAGAAGAAAAAGTACCTTGTTTATAAATTATGGTAGATTGAGTTTTTTCTAAAAAAGAAGAGATGGTCTGAATTTCATCAAATTGAGTGCGAAAGACAGTACGAGAAAACAAACCATTAGGATTACGAATGACCTCAACATCTAATTTTGAAGTAGAAGATAAAGATTTTTCATTAGGAATTACTTGACCGTAATCGCTATCTGTAGGAAATGACAAATACGAAAGTTCTTGAGTTGAAAAAGTTATAGTTGCAGATAATAAAGAATCAATTTTTCTATCTGTAGAAAATGCGACAAAATGAACATCTGAACCATAATAGGTCCAACTTGCACTAGAACCTTCTTTTTGTCTCAAAAAGCCTACATATTTATCTGTTATTTGTATAGTCTCTATACCTACTTTATCAACCATAGTAGTATCTCCAACTTTGGTGAAAGTGACTTTTTCAGAGATAGGACAAGACACCTCAGTTATGATATTACCATTATCCAATTGTGTATCAATATCACTATCAAATGGTCTCAAGAACTGTATAATCTCATAACTACGAACAGTATTATTAGAAAGAACAGTATATCCCTTTACAAGATATTTGCACAAAGTCCCTTCTCTAGATACTAACGTCAGATTCCAATCCCTTGTATCTGTACCTATCACATATTTTAACGTTTCTCTATCAAAAAGTTTTCTTTGTGCAGTCATACGTACAGACGTGGCGGTTAATTCTTTATATGGACTAGCAGGTTGATATACATAGATAAAGAGTTTATTATCTGTGCTTTCTGCCACTTGTACCAATTGCAAAGAATAATCTCCGACCACAGTAGGGAAGTCTTCTACACTAAATTTCTCGTCGCGCTTTAAATCGTCCAATACGTTGCTATAGACAGTCTCACCTTCGGCGTAAGCCACATTGATAGTGCTTGTCCAAAACGTACTCAATATAAGTATCAATGTCAACACAAACGTTAATAGAGATATTCTCTTTTTATAATTTGTCATAATACCAAGCCCTCCATATTTAATGCTACTTCATTGACGTATCTAAAGAAATACAAGTCCATCTCATAGCAACTGTCTTCATATTCGACTACTAGAGTAAAATACGACGTCGCGTCATCTACGTTGTCTGGTACAGTAGTAGCGATACTACCTTCATCTATCGTATAAGAATGCATACGTTGGAGTACGTCTAGTGCAGTCTCACAACCATACGGCAACGTCAAGGTGAATACGTCTCCTATTTGACTGTAATCAAATCCTAGAATATAGTCATCAGTCTTATCAAATTGCTGGATTAAATCTCCACCAAAACTATAAGTATACGTCTCTGCTAATTTTGGATTTGCTACAATCTTTACCGAATAAGACGGAGTAGATTCACTTGAAGATACTACCTTGAAGTTAATTGTCTCACCTTGTTTTAGATAAATATTATCTTCACTAGACACCTTCTCTCCATTGAGATAAAGAACTACGTCTTCAGGTGAAACGAACGAACGGGATAAATGAGTAAATATACCTATACATAGAGAAAAACATAGCACTACGACTAATATAGATATAAACGTATTTGACTTTTTTCTATATTTAGCCATATCGCACCTCCTAAATTACAACTGTACCATTTGACATATCTACCGACTTGACAGAAGTATCAAAAGTCATATAATAATCAAATTCATAATTGACGTAGCCATTAGTCACGTATGATTGAACATAAAAAATAGGATAAAATTGATTATGATAACCCTCGTTGACTAGATAATCAAAAAATGCAGAAAATCCATCTTCTAAAGGGCGAGCCTCTTCATTAGTTAAATGAGATAGATCAATAGTTAAAGAAGAACGTAGCGATTCACATAAACCTTTGTATACACTATTATAAATAATAAAACCAGTATGGTTAGAATGCAACCACATTGTCTTATCACCATAGCAGTCAGATGGACGGAATAAATAACATCTATCGGTATATTCAATAAAACTATCCGATACTGCGTCATATTCCATCCAGGTATAGTCATAATAAAAATCATCCAAACCGAGATATTTAAGATACAAACTATCCAAATCTTCTAAAAAACCTTGTGTAAACATAACTTTTGGGTTAGTTATATCAATTTTACCTTTATTATTAGTTAATCCTATAACATAATCAGCGTACGTAGTGTACCAGTCGTTACAGTCTGCAGATACAACCTGATAATCAGCCTGAATAGTTACCTCATCAGGAACTACGTATACAACAGAATCTGTAAAATTATCACTATATAAAGACAAGGGGATTTCCTCTCCGAAAGCAGATAATTTTAATCCAGTAAAACCACCTTGTACAAAGGATTCAAAATCTTCTTCTAAAGTAAGACGATTAGCATAGCCAATCGTACTAGACGCAAATATAAAGCCATTATCCAAAGACGTAGCAGTCACTACTATGACTTCGCCCAAGCCTTTCTTGTATGTATCCGAGATATTGTCGTATCTAGCGCTTGCATTAACTTGAACTGTCGCTGTATGAGTGTCCTCTGACAATGATATTGTGGCTACGTCAGATATATCATATTGCGTAGCAAAGTCACTATCTGGATTAGCATACGACAAGGTCCATTTTAAGTTCTTGTTCGCAGCACAAGCAGGAGATACGGTAGCATTAAATACTACGTCATACACGTCCTCATTGACCTCAGTCACGTTCTTGTTAACTGTAGGTGTCACGTCTACAGAAGAAACGCTTGCCATAGCCACGTCACTATGTCCTAACGTAGCACCCAGTATAGTAGCGCCTATACACAATGAGGCAACTATACCTGTTATTATTTTTTTCTTTTTCATATTTTTACCTCCATAAGAGAAAAGCAGTCCGTCAACGACAGACTGCTTTTTATTAGCCTTAACGATTGACAGTCACAGTCAACAAATCAGCAAAACGAGATATCTCAAAGATATTAATATTATCGCCACTCTCTAGAGTAGGAGTAATCACTATCTTAACGGTATCAGCACCTTCTGGTATATTCGCAAAGTCAAAATCAATAGTATAGTATCCAGTATTTGCCAAGAACTTACCGTCTTCGTCATAGAAGAACAAATAATACTCGAATTCAATATCAGATTCTGCGACGTCAATATCTAGACCATCTAAAGATATACCCTCGCGTGTATATATAGATAGTCGAGTAGCCTTATACTCTCCCTTACTATCTAGACAACCTATGCTATAACTCTCTGCACCCAGACGAGTAGTAGTCAAGGACCTATCCATTTGGACGCATAATCCTACTACGATTGCTGTCAATATTATACCTATTATCAGGGTAGCCAGCCACTTACCCTTATCTCTCTTAAACGTACTCATTTTTAGTACCCTCCACACCTACAGTTGCATATCTCCCTCAAATGAGGCTCGACGCATAAACATTTACGTCATTTGTTATTATACCTATATTCTTTTTTAACTATTTTGTTATACCTAACCTTAACTCTGAGAGAGGAATCACAACGTTCGTCCATACATAAGTAATACTCGTCTTGACACCCCTCAAATGCGTGGTCTAGGTCATCTAGTATCATCTTGTTTTTGCACACAGGACATACTGCCTGCGATTCTCCATATAACTTTCTCATACATTTATCCTTGCATATTGTTATTATTTAAAATCTACGCATTGGCAAGTCTTTTATTTCTTCTATTACACCTTGCTTGTACTCAGGCACCGACGTCTCTACGTCTTCGTATTCCTCTTCGTCACTACGTACTGCATTACGTCTAGCGAGAAGTCTATCGTCTCTCATACTACTACGACTTATGTATCTAATATCTCCGTCCTTGAGTTCTGATAGCACCTCATCTACGTTGGATATTTGAAACTCAGGACTTTCAATGACTTGTAGTTCTTTGATAAAACTCTCATATAATTCATCATTTGGGATATACTCCTCAAATTTGAATCTATTCAAGACTCCATATCCCTGTATTATCTTACGTCTAGATAGAGCCTCGTTAAGTATCTTGAACGTTTCATAAGTATGCGTAAACTTATCGTTCTTGAACGTTCCTTTGAGTACATACTTGAATACTTCGTGATATTTACTCTTGGATAACTTGTCCACTATACACGAATAGCCTTCTTTTAATTTGTCAAAAGACTCCTTGGTAAAAGGTTGACCTTCGTAGAGGAGATACCACATTTTTTGCAGAAGTATCTCAAAATCAGTAAACACTCTCTTGACTTTTGTATTGCCTACGTCAAAACTATATGAATTGATATTAGCACCGTCAAACTTTAATTTCTTATTTAATACAAAAAAGCAATGAAAGTGAGGGTGCCACTTGATACCT
>JAGBSX010000053.1 GCA_017631635.1 Clostridia bacterium
AACATATAGCCTCCTATCGTGAGTGATGTTATAAATATACATTTAGATAGCGAATTTGTCAAGAGTTTTTCAAACAGTTGACTACTTTGGCGATTATGCTTGACACAAAAAGTCCTGTATATTATAATCATTTTGTATATTATTATCGTAGATAATGGAGGCAAGACTATGCATTGGTCCGAAGAAATCGCTAATAGAATTATAGAGCGCAACCCCAACAAAGAAGAATACGTATGCGCCGCAGGTATCAGCCCCTCAGGTTCGATACATATCGGCAACTTTAGAGACGTAGCCACTAGTTATTTTGTAGTCAAAGCACTACGCAAGATGGGCAAAAAGGCTAGATTGCTATTCTCGTGGGATGAGTTTGACCGTATGCGCAAAGTCCCTGTCAACGTCGCCAAAGTGCGTGATGATATGGATAAGTATATCGGTTGCCCTTACGTAGACGTCCCCAATCCTTTTGGTACAGAGGAGGAGAATTACGCAGTCTACTTTGAGAACGAGTTTTTGACTGCTATGCAGAGTTTTGGCATAGACCTCGACTGCAGATATCAGGCAGAGATGTACCGTAGTGGCAAATATAGAGAGTATATATTGCTCGCGCTCAGCAAGAGGGGAGAGATATTTGACATCATAGACTCTCACCGTACCCAAGACGCTGTGGAGGGCGAGAGAGAGGCATACTATCCAGTATCTATATACTGTCCTCATTGTCACCGCGACACCACCAAGATATCCTCTATGACTGACGACTACGTAGCGCATTTCACTTGCGAATGTGGTCACGAGGGGGATTTTGACTTCAAGGTAGATACCGATTGCAAACTCGCTTGGAAGATAGATTGGCCTATGCGTTGGCTATACGAGGGCGTAGACTTTGAGCCAGGTGGCAAGGATCACGCTAGCCAAAATGGTAGTTATGACACCTCCAAGGACATATCTCGTGAGATATTCGGCTACGAAGCACCTATATTCCAAGGATACGAGTTTATAGGTATCAGAGGTACTACTGGCAAGATGAGTGGTTCGTCTGGTCTCAACCTCACCCCAGAGACCTTGCTACGTCTCTACCAACCAGAGGTTATCCTATGGCTCTACTCCAAGACCGAGCCTCTCAAGGCATTTGATTTTTGCTTTGACGACGGTATACTACGCCAATACTTCGAATTTGACAAGATGCTCACCTCTTATCGTGACGGCACTTGCGACGATTATATCAAGGATATTATGTACTATTCGCTAGTAGAGGGCAGAGAGGTCAACACAGTACCTATGGGACATCTAGTCCAACTAGGCTCTATCGTAGACTTCAATATCCCTATGCTAGAGACCGTCTTTGACAAGATAGGTACTCCATACAAGTACGAGGACTTCGCAGATAGATTGATGCGCGCCAAGTTTTGGCTAGAGGTATGCTCCCCAGAGAACGTCAATAGACTCCGTCTAGGACGCAACTGGGATGTGTACAATACCCTCAGCGACACCGAGAAAGAGGAGATACGACTACTCCACGATTATATCGCTCAAGGTGGATATTCTCTAGACGAACTAAACGCTCAACTATACGCTATCCCCAAGCAGATAGATGCAGATACTCTAGATGACAAGGCTCTCAAAGTACGCCAAGGACAATTCTTCAAAAACGTATATAGACTACTTATCGACAAGGAGAGAGGACCTAGACTATACCTATTCCTCTACGCTATCGACAGCGACAAATACGTAGGACTACTTGACTTTAGTTATCCTATGACTGACGCAGAGGCTACTCCTGTGGTCGAAGAAATAGTAGAAGAAGAGAAGAAATACGGCGAGCCAGATCCAGTAGAGCCTATCAAAGATGAGATAGATATAGACTACTTTGGAGGGCTAGACCTCAGAGTTTGCAAGGTCGTCAAGGCTCAAGAGATTCGCAAGAGTCACAGTTGTCTCAAACTCACTCTAGACGACGGTCTAGGAGAGAGAGTGATAGTGTCTTCTATCAAGCACGATTACAAGCCTGAGGACCTCATAGGTCGCAAGATAATCGTAGTCGCCAACCTCAAGCCTGCTAGACTCACGGGCGTCACCTCCCAAGGTATGCTCCTAGCAGCCTCAAACAATGCTTGTGGTTGCCAAGTCATATTTGTAGACGACATAGTACCAGTAGGTACACGCATTAGATAACAATTATCAAACCAGATATAGGAGGAGAGTTATGCTCACCATTTCAAATCTCACCAAAAAATACGCCAATTCTACCGTAAATGCCGTAGACGGCATTTCGCTAGAACTAAAAAGTGGAGAGATATTCGGTTTTTTAGGACCAAACGGCGCAGGTAAGTCAACTACTATCAAATGTATAGTAGGTATATTGTCTGTGACGGATGGAGATATCTCTATATGTGGAGAGAGTATGAGGACCTCTCCTCTACTAGCCAAGAAACATATAGGCTACGTCCCTGACCAACACACAGTCTACGACAAACTCACAGGTATAGAATATATCAATTTCATGGCAGATATGTACGACGTGAGCGTGAGTGAGAGAGAGGCTAGACTACCATACCTAGCAGACAAGTTTAATATGACCGATGCGCTCAATCGTCCTATCAAGACTTATTCGCACGGTATGAAACAAAAGATTAGCGTCATCTGTGCTCTTATGCACGATCCTGATCTATGGATACTCGACGAACCTCTCACAGGACTAGATCCCCAAGCGTCGTTTGAACTCAAGTCAATGATGAGAGAGCATGCCGACAAAGGCAAGACTGTATTTTTCTCCTCACACGTACTAGAGGTAGTGGAGAAAGTGTGCGACAGAGTGGCTATCATAGACCACGGCAAGATAATTGCCGTCGTAGACGTCAAGGAACTATCTAGCGAGGGAAATACTCTAGAGAGTTATTTCCTAGACCTCACAGGCGAAAAATCGACCTCTAGCGAGGTGTGATGATGAGTAAATATTTATCATTACTCAAGACGTTATTCGTCAATACCTATCGCCCTAGCAAAAAACTTAGCAAAGGTCAAATAGCCCTAATCGCTTTGGCTGTGGTATGTCTATTGCCCACTTTGGGACTAGTATGCTACTCCATATATAATTATGCCTTGATAGCCAAGGCAGGCGGGATAGCGAGAGAATTTTTGGCTACCATATTGACCTTGGGTGGAGCGTCGGTACTATTGCTAGCGATACCTAGCGTGCTAGGATATATGTTTTTTTCCAAAGACGCCGAACTATTGAGTATGCTACCCGTACCCAAGAGTACTCTATTTTTGGCAAAATTAACTATGGTATATCTAGCCGAACTGATACTCTCTGCGTTGGCTATGATACCTACGTTGATTACCTATGGTGTAGGTGTAGGCGCAGGGGTATGGTATTACGTACTCGTATTACCTATGGTACTATTTACACCGGTATTCCCACTACTCATAGCCACCGTATTGGCTTATCCACTTATGTGGGTGGTAGCCTTCTTCAAGAGACACTCTTCACTCACTACTATACTCTATATACTGGGAGTAGCACTAATATTTACAGTCATACTACTTATCGAATCTGCTATGGTAGGTAGCGAGGGTGAATTTGGTATCTCTATGGGACTATTGTCTATGATGATGGGACTATACGAAGTGTGTATCTTCAACAAACTGTTCGCAGTAGCCATGCTAGGCGCAGGATTAGAGATACTCTTAAATTTCCTACTAGGTACGCTTATTATCGTGGCTATGGTCGTCATATCTACGCTAGTATGTTCGGCATTTTTCCACAGCGGTATGTCCTACAATATGGAGGGATATAGCCAGTCGTCTACTCGCACAGCCAAGATAGTGTCTACTGACAAAATGAATTCGCTAATCATCAAGGATGTCAAGCAACTCATCAGAGATCCAGGCTTTGCATTTCAATCCTTGGCAGGACTAGTACTAGCACCACTTTTGATACTCATTATGTCGGGTGGTATGCGTGAGAGTATAGTGTATACCCAACTTGAGATGGCTAAAGAGGGTATTATATTCTCAGACGCTATGGTGGGATTGTTTACGTTGTCGGTGCTATCGTTGTATGCTATTATGTTTTGTGGTATCAATTATGCTGCATCAGGCGCTTTTACTAGAGAGGGACAGACCTTTTATATCAGCAAATATTTGCCAGTATCAGCATCTCTTATTATGAGAGCGAAGTTGAGATTTTCGGATATAGTATCTATCATATCGGCACTTTTGACTGCTGTATGTGTGGCGCTCACAGGCGTAGCGTCTCCGATTAGTTGCGTGCTACTATTTTTGCAGTTAGTTATGTTATCTTTGGCGCTCAACGGTATGGGTATCAGGAGAGACCTCAAGAGACCAAAACTAGAGTGGGCAAACGTTAACGAGGCTTTCAAAAATAATTATTATATGGCAGTACCTATGTTTATATCCATGCTGATAGGATTTTTAGCGCCAGTACTAGCGATAGTATTCTTCTCAATCTTGGGAGATGAACTATTAGTCGAGATATGCTACTGGGCTATCAGTTTCGTAGTATCTGCGATACTGCTAACTATATTTAGGTCAAACGTCACCAAAGACGTGGACAAGATGATGGAGAGTGTAGAATAATATGAGAAAAATGGCACTAGATATAGGTGACGTACGTATAGGCATAGCGACTAGCGATCCTATGGGCATCATAGCCAGCGGATACGAGACCTACAATAGAAAAGGCAAATCAGACGAAGAGGTGGCAGATTATATGGTAGAGTTTGCCAAGGCAAATGCAGTAGATACCATAGTAGTAGGATTGCCTCTAAATATGGACGGCACTAGTGGTGAGAGAGTACAGATAGTCAAAGGTTTGGCATCACTTATCGCCGAGCGCACGGATATCAAGATAGTGTATCAAGACGAGAGATTGACTACCGTGACTGCCGAGCGTATGCTCATAGAGGCAGATATGCGTAGAGACAAGCGCAAGCAAGTAGTAGACAAAGTAGCAGCGAGTATTATACTCCAATGCTATTTGGATAGAATATAAAGGAGGATAACACAATGAGTGACGATATCAAGGATATCGAACTAGGCGAAGACGAGAATTACGTACTTACCCTAGTCAATGATGATGGAGATGAAGAAGATTTTGTCCTACTAGACGTCATAGAGTACGAGGGCAGTACCTATGCAGTACTCCAACCAGAATCAGACGTAATGGATGACAACGAGGCAGAGGTAGTCATATTCCGTATGGAGGGTAATGACGAAGACGGTACTACTTATATGCCTATAGAGAGTGAAGAATTGCTCAACACATTGTTTGACAAATTCCTAGAGGATCTAGAGGAGATAGAGGACTAATAAAAAAAACGAACGAAAAAAATCGTTCGTTTTTTAATTAGGGTGTCCAATTTTCAAATATTACGTTGTCTACTAGATGCTTGATTTGGTCGTATCTATCCTCAGACGATACCGTCCAAGATAGCACTTTTAGACCTTTTCTCTTGCGAGGTAGATACTTTGAGGTGAGCAAAAATCTCTCGTCGTACGCTATGAACTCAGGCTTTATCAAGCCGTTGAACCACATAGCCTTGAGCATATATGATACAGGCCATTTTTGACCAGGATATTCTCCTGTGGCGAGTATTCCTCTAGGGATAGAGGGTGCGTTATCCTTGTACCATTTGACACTCATAGGGTTAAATGATTGTATAGATATATTTGTATAATTTTTGATGATGTCATAAGTAGCACTCTCTAGTCTACCCACTTTGGAGTCGGTACTCTTTATCTCTACTAGCACCTCTACACGATTATCAACCATATCTAGCACCTCTACTAGAGTAGGTATGTGTAGGTCGGTATTCGCTAGAGTGTAGTTATCTAGTTCGGGCTTGGTGCAGTCTGCTATTTTTTTGTCCACGCCACATACACGCGTCAAGGTGTCGTCGTGAAATACTACCACCACGCCGTCTAGGGTGATATGCACGTCTAGTTCGATATTGTAGCCATTGTCTACAGCCCTTTCAAAGGCAAGCATAGAGTTCTCGGGGATATCTCCACCGTGCAGACCTCTATGTGCTATAGGTTTATCCCAAATGCTCACGATATACTCCTCCTAGTCTTATTGATGATATTATAAGAGAGTTTTGAGAGTTTGTAAAGCAAAAGATGTGTTTTGCGATTTTAATTTGTTGCATTTTTTTGATAATATATATATAATAGTGTTATAACTTTTTGGAGATACTATGAGACAAGACAAGATTAGGAACTTTTGTATAATAGCGCATATAGACCATGGCAAGAGTACCCTAGCCGATAGAATTATCGAACTAGCAGGAACGGTAGCCAAGAGGGATATGGAGGATAGGATACTAGACGATATGGACATAGAGAGGGAGAGAGGTATCACTATCAAACTTCGCCCTGTCAATATGTCATACGTGGTAGATGGAGAGGAGTATACTCTCAATCTTATCGATACTCCAGGACACGTTGACTTTACCTACGAGGTGTCTAGGTCTTTGGCTGCGTGCGAGGGTGCTATACTCATAGTAGACGCATCTCAAGGAGTAGAGGCGCAGACACTTACCAACGTGTACCTAGCGCTAGAGAACGACCTAGAGATTATCCCTGTCATCAACAAGATAGATTTGCCTAGTGCCGACGTGGATAGCGCCAAGGCAGAGATTATGGATATCATAGGGCTAGATCCAGACGGTTGTCCACTCATATCAGCCAAGGAGGGTATAGGTATAGACGAAGTGCTACGCCAAGTAGTCAAGAAACTACCTGCCCCTCGTGGAGATGAGGACAGTCCTCTCAAGGCGCTTATATTTGACTCAGTATACGACAATTACAAAGGCGCTATATCTATGGTGCGTATCAAAGACGGCTCAGTCAAGGCTGGAGACCGTATCAAATTTTTTGCCTCAGGCAAAGAATACGACGTGACCGAGGTAGGAGTATTTTGCCCACACCAACGCCCCGTAGAGGTGCTTAGAGCAGGCGACGTAGGATATATAGCCGCCTCTGTCAAGAACGTCAAGGAGACTAGAGTAGGAGATACCATCACTCTAGCGAGTGGTGGTGCATCAGAGCCACTACCAGGCTACAAAGTAGCCGAATCTATGGTATTTTCCGGTATATATCCTACCGACGGTAGCAGATATGGAGACCTCAAAGATGCACTTGAAAAACTCAATCTAAACGACGCGTCGCTCAATTATGAGCCAGAGGTATCCACAGCCCTAGGATTTGGCTTTAGATGTGGATTTTTGGGCTTGTTGCACATGGAGATAATACAGGAGAGACTAGAGAGAGAGTTTGACCTAGAGATTATCACTACAGCACCATCCGTGTCCTATATAGTGCACAAGACTGATGGTGAGCAGTTGACGGTATCCAATCCTTCTCTACTACCCCCAGCCTCCACTATCGAATATATGGAAGAGCCTATCACTACTGCAGAGATATACACTCCACCAGAGTACGTAGGTGCGATTATGGAGTTGTGTCAGGACAAGAGAGGAGTGTACAAGGACCTCACTTATATAGACGCCTCTCGTGTCAAGATAGTGTACGAACTACCTCTCAATGAGATAGTATACGATTTCTTTGATGCTCTCAAGAGCCGTACCAGAGGATACGCTAGCCTAGATTATAGCATCAAGGGTTATGAGAGGAGTGATTTAGTCAAGTTGGATATGCTACTCAATGGAGACGTATGTGATGCATTGAGTATCATAGTGCATAAGGACAAGGCATACGGCAGAGGTAGATTGATAGCAGAGAAACTCAAGAACGTCATACCTAGACAAATGTTTGAGATACCTATCCAAGCCGCGATAGGTGGCAAAGTTATCGCTAGAGAGACTGTCAAAGCGTTGCGAAAGGACGTCCTTGCCAAGTGTTATGGTGGAGACATCACCCGTAAGAAGAAACTGCTAGAGAAACAAAAAGAAGGTAAAAAGAGAATGCGTCAAATCGGTACTGTCGAAGTACCTAGCGAGGCATTTATGTCTATACTCAAGTTGGATAGTGACGATTGATAGATACGCCGAGAGTATTCTTGGCGTATTTTTTGGAGAGATATGGCTACAGGATTGTATATACATATACCATTTTGCGTCAAGAGGTGCAAATATTGTGATTTTTGCTCCTCACTCAAGACCGCTGATTATCAGAGGTCTTATATCAATGCGCTTTTGAGTGAGATGGCTCATATATCTAGGACTTATCCAGAGGTGGATATAGACAGTATTTACGTAGGAGGAGGCACACCGTCTTCGCTATACGCAGGTGGCATTAGTGAGATATTTGAGGGTATACGCCAGTACTTTAGAGTAGATAGTGGCGCAGAGATTACTATCGAGGCTAACCCCGAGAGTGTGAGAGGTAGACTAGCCGAATTCAAAGAGGCAGGTGCAAATAGGATTAGTCTAGGAGTACAATCTCTCTCAGACGACACCCTATCGCTTATCGGCAGAGCGCACGACTCTACTGTCGCCAAAGATGCTATCGAAGCGACCCTATCTACCTTTTCAAACGTGAGTGTAGACGTCATGTTAGGCTTGCCTATGGAGAGTATAGAGGGGAGTGTGTCTACCGTGGAGAGATTGCTTGATTATCCTATCACACACGTCAGCGCCTATTCGCTAAAACTAGAGAGAGGCACACCACTATACGTAGATAGGGCAAATTATTCTTTTTTGAGTGATGATGATCAGGCGAAGTGCTACGAAGAGGTAGTAGATTTGTTGCGCTCTAGGGGTATCATTAGATACGAGGTGAGCAACTTCGCTCTAGAGGGATACGAGAGTAGACACAATCTCAAATACTGGCATAGACAAGACTATATAGGTCTAGGTGCATCAGCCCACTCTCATATAGGTGAGATTAGATATCATCACACTAGCGATATAGATGCGTATATCTTGAGTCCCAAGCGTAGATACAAGAGGGCGCTTTCGATAGATGATATACTAGCCGAGTACTTTATGCTAGGATTTAGGACGACAGAGGGAGTGAGATTGTCTAGCCTACGAGATATAGGTATAGACGTCTTTGAGAGGTATAGAGCCCCTCTCAAGAAGTGGAACAAATGCCTAAATATCACCGAAAATAGTATATCTATCAAAGATGAATACCTATATTGTATGAATCAAATAGCCGTGGATTTTATCTAAATCAACTGATTATTTAGAGAAGATTATGATTTTTTTCATTAAAAATCAACGAAATATTGTATTGCTTTTATTATGAAATAATAAAGAATAGTTGCCGAAGAGTACCTTCGGCATATTTTTTTGAAAAATGTGGCATAAAAGTCTTGACAATGGATAAAATAGTGATATAATGATATTAGCACTCTAACGAGTAGACTGCTAACACTCTATACCATAGATTGCCAAAGGAGGATATTATGGAGATATCTGAGAGAAAGACCAAGATACTCAGAGCCGTTGTGGACGAATACGTCGCAGGGGCACATCCACTATCTTCCCAAGAGATTAGGGACAAGCATTTGCCAGACTTATCTCCAGCGACGGTGAGGAGCGAACTATCGGCGTTAGAGGAGATGGGCTATCTAGTACAGCCACACACTTCGGCAGGGCGTATACCTTCTACCAAGGCGTACAAGTATTACGTAGATCACCTCATGACTCGTAGAGAGTTGTCTATAGAAGATGCCGAGTATATCAGAGGGTACTTTGAGGGCAAGATTATGCAGGTGGAGGATTTGGTTAGACGTACTGCCAAGGTAGTCAGCGATATGACCAATTACACCTCCGTCATAGTGCTCAACGATATAGAGAAAGTTCGCATTAAGCAAATCAAACTCGTAGACCTCACCGACGGAGAGTTGCTAGTAGTTATAGTGACCGACGCAGGAGTCATTAGAGATACCACCGTAAATATGGATATAGATATAGGAGAGGGGTATATCGCTACGGCGACACAACTACTCAACAATATATTTACCGGTCATACTCTCGAGGAGGTAGAGATGCCAGGCTCTATGATAGACGGAGAGTTATCCAGTTTTAGACAATTGTTTGACAATGTCATAGATGCCCTCAAGAGACGTACCAACTCCCAAGTATACCTAGAGGGTGGGTCGAAGATACTAGATTATCCAGAGTATCGTGACATAGACAAGGCTCGCAATATGATAGCCACCTTTGACAATAGAGACGAACTCGCATCTGCCATGAGTATGGCTGAGGATATAGGTATCTCACTCAAGATAGACAAAGATGAGAGAGGAGGTATAGAGGACTGTTCGGTAGTCACCGCCAGATACTCTATAGGAGGCAAAGAGATAGGCAAGGTAGGAGTCATAGGTCCTACTCGTATGAATTATGACAAGGTAATATCAGTACTCAACTGTATAAATGATATACTCAACGAAGGAGTCGAAGATGAGCAAAAAGAATAAAACCCCAGAGGTAGAGGTAGACGCTACTTCCCCAGAGCCAGTCGTAGAGACTGCACCTAGCGTAGACCTAGTCGCAGAGGTAGATAGATACAAGCAACTAGCCATGCGTACGCAAGCAGATTTTGACAATTATCGCAAGAGGACTATGGAGACCTCTAGGCGTAGTAGAGAGGATGGTATCATAGACACCGTGCTAGAGATGTTGCCTATACTAGACAATCTAGATAGAGCAGTAGCCTCTATCACAGACGAGAGTAGTCGCCAAGGTGTAGTGATGATAGTCAAGCAATTTAACCAAGTACTTACCTCTATAGGAGTACAAGCGATAGACGCACTCAACCAACCTTTTGATCCCAACTATCACAATGCCGTGATGAGCGCAGAGGTAGAGGGAGTAGAGGCAGGTATAGTCGTCGACGTATTCCAGACGGGATACACTTACCACGACAAAGTTATTAGACCTACTATGGTCAAAGTATCACAATAAAATTATATAAGGAGAATATATTATGTCAAAGATTATAGGTATTGATTTAGGTACTACCAATTCATGTGTAGCAGTTATGGAGGGAGGCGAGGCAGTCGTTATCCCAAATCCCGAAGGTGCACGTACTACTCCATCAGTAGTAGGATTCTCCAAGACGGGAGAGAGACTAGTAGGACAAGTGGCTAAACGTCAAGCCGTAGCCAATCCAGATAAGACCGTTATCTCTATCAAGAGAGAGATGGGTACAGCCTACAAGGTCAAGATAGATGACAAGGATTTTTCACCACAAGAGATATCTGCTATGATACTGTCTAAACTCAAGGCAGATGCAGAGGCTTATCTAGGTCAACCTGTCACCCAAGCAGTTATTACCGTACCAGCATATTTTAGTGATTCTCAACGTCAAGCCACCAAGGATGCAGGCCGTATAGCAGGACTAGAGGTATTGCGTATTATCAACGAGCCTACTGCAGCAGCGCTAGCATATGGTCTAGACAAAGATGAGAACAAGAGCCAAAAGATACTTATCTACGACCTAGGTGGTGGTACTTTTGACGTATCTATACTAGAACTAGGAGACGGAGTATTTGAGGTGCTAGCCACCAATGGTAATTGCCGTCTAGGTGGAGACGACTTCGACCAAAAGATAATGGATTACGTAGTTAGCGAGTTTTTGAAGAGCGATGGTATAGACTTGAGCAAAGACAAGACTGCTATGCAACGTATCAAAGAGGCTGCAGAGAAGGCAAAGATCGAACTATCAGGTGTCGCTACTGCCAATATCAATCTACCATTTATCACAGCAGATGCTACAGGTCCTAAGCACCTAGATATCAATATCACCAAGGCGAAGTTTGACGCTTTGACTGCAGATCTAGTAGAGATGACTGCAGGTCCAGTTAGACAAGCAATGAGTGATGCAGGACTATCTATCAATGATATCAACAAGGTAGTACTAGTAGGTGGTTCTACTCGTATACCTGCAGTAGTAGAGAAAGTCAAGTCTCTCACTGGCAAAGATCCATACAAAGGCATCAACCCAGACGAGTGCGTAGCACTAGGCGCTGCTATCCAAGCAGGAGTACTAGCAGGCGACGTTCAAGACGTACTACTACTAGACGTCACCCCACTATCACTAGGTATAGAGACACTAGGTGGAGTATGCACCAAACTAATCGAGCGCAATACTACCATACCTACCTCCAAGTCCCAAGTATTCTCTACAGCCGCAGACAATCAGACTAGCGTGACCATACACGTCCTCCAAGGTGAGAGAGAGATGGCTGCTGGCAACAAGACTCTAGGACAATTCGAACTATCAGGCATAGCCCCAGCCCCACGTGGTATACCACAGATTGAGGTCACCTTCGATATCGATAGCAACGGTATAGTTAGTGTCAAGGCTACCGACAAGGGTACAGGCAAGGCTCAAAGTATCACTATCACGGCATCTACCAATCTATCTGATGCAGACATAGAGAAGGCTGTCAAAGATGCAGAGATGTATGCAGAAGAGGACAAGAAGAGAAAAGAATTAGTAGAGGCCAAGAATGGTGCAGACCAACTAATATTCGCGGTAGAGAAGTTTGTCAGCGAAAATGGTGAGAAACTTACCGAAGAGGACAAGAAAGCGCTCCAAGACGCTACTGCCAAGGCCAAAGAGGATATCAATACAGATGATATCGAGGCTATCAAAAAGGCAGTAGAAGAATTGAGTAGCGTATCCAATCCTATCTTCACCAAACTATATCAACAAGAGGGTGCTCAAGGTGCTGACGGCACTACGGCAGAGGGCTTTGACCAAGAGCCAGATATTCACTAATTATTGAGGCAAATATGGATTATTATAGCATTCTTGGTATCAGCAAAGATGCATCTGATACCGAGATAAAAAATGCTTATCGACAGATGGCAAAGAAATACCATCCCGACCGATTTGCGACCAAGTCTGACGCAGAGAAGAAAGAGGCAGAGGAGAAGTTTAAGCAAATCAACGAAGCCTATTCGGTACTCAGCGATCCTGAGAAGAAGTCAAATTATGACACTTACGGCTCGGCAGACGGTCCTAGCATGAACGGTGCTGGAGGAGGATTCTGGGGAGGAAATGCAGGTGGAGGATTTGACGATATATTCTCTACCATATTCTCCTCCTTCACAGGAGGAGGTCGTAACTCTAGAGCCTCTATGGCGCAAGACGGCGAGGACGTTGAGTACACTATGCATCTTACTTTTGAGGAGGCTGCTTTTGGCACGGAGAAAGAGATATCTTTCACTCGTGTAGAGGAGTGTCCGGATTGCAAGGGCACAGGTGCTCGCAACGGCACGGCGTATAAGACTTGTTCTAAGTGTGGAGGTGCTGGTACATATACTTCGGTGCAAAATACTCCTTTTGGACAAATTCGCAACTCTAGAGTGTGTGATGCGTGTAGGGGCAGTGGTAGAGTTATCGTAGATAGATGTACTAGTTGCAATGGAGTAGGTCGCAAGAGGACCAAGCGTAGCGTCAATATCAAAGTACCTGCAGGTATCAACAATGGACAAATGATGACCTATTACAACGAGGGAAATGCAGGCAAAAATGGTGGTCGCAAGGGTAGTCTCATCATTATATTCAATGTCAAATCTCACGAACTATTTCGTAGAGAGGGAGACGATTTGTATATAGATATACCTATCAAGTTTAGCGAGGCTACTTTGGGTGCTAAGATAGAAGTACCTACCTTGACCACTCCAGTAGCATACTCCATACCAGAGGGTACGCAGACAGGTACTACCTTCCGTATCAAAGGCAAGGGTGTCAAAGTCCTCAAGAAGGAGGCATACGGAGATTTGTACGTGACGGTCACGGTGGAGACTCCCAAGGGACTCAATCGCAGGCAGAGAGAACTACTAGAGACTTTTGACAAAGAGATACTCTCTGCAGGAGACAAGCAGTACGCCAAGCGCAAGGCTTATGATGATAAACTCAAAAAGAGGTCTAGAGAAGACAAATTTGAGAGGTCTTGATGGAGATACGCAGATTTTTTACAGCAAATAGAGTAGGAGACACTTTTATCCTTGACGGCGAAGAGTTTGAGCACGCCGTCAAGGTTTTGCGTTATAAAAAAGGGTATATTTTGATAGTCTGCGACGGTAGTGGAGACGAATATACTTGTGTGATAGAGGATATCACCAAGACGGAGGTAGTCGCCAAGATACAGAGTGTAGACAAGTCTACTAGCGAGAGCGAAGTGGCTATCACACTATATCAATGTCTACCCAAGGGAGACAAACTAGACCTGATAGTGCAGAAGGCTATCGAACTAGGAGTATCTAGGATTGTCCCACTCACTTCGCAAAACGTGAGCGAGACCAAGTTTAATTATGCTAGATTATGCAGGGTAGTGAGGGAGGCGTCCAAACAATGTGGCAGAGCGATACTCCCCACACTCACACAGTTGGTAGACATAGAGGACGTAGTATTTGACGAAGACGTGATATTATTTGCCAATGAGAGAGAGACTATCACTTCGCTGTCTAGTGTCAAATTGCCTACTGCCAAGAGTATCGCAGTAGTGGTAGGCTCGGAGGGTGGATTTACCGAGGAGGAGTGTCAATCTATCATAGATAGAGGTGCTATCTCCGTATCATTAGGGCGTAGGATACTTCGCTCCGAGACTGCAGGTATAGTGATGACAGCGCTAGCCACTTACCTTAGTGGAGGATTAGATATATGAAGATATCCGTCGTGACACTAGGTTGCAAGGTCAATCAATGCGAATCGGACGGTATTGTCAAATTGCTAGTAGATTTAGGGCACGAGGTTAGTCAGAGCATAGAGTATGCTGATATGTATATTATCAATACTTGTGCCGTCACCTCCGAGGCAGAGAAGAAATCTCGCCAGATGATCACTAGAGTACGCAAATGCAATCCTATTGCCAAGATATACGTATGTGGTTGTGCGTCCCAAAATAACGCTGAGCAGTTCGTAGATAGAGGAGTGGAGTTCGTATCAGGCAACGCTCTCAAGACACGCCTAACGCGTGATTTTGGGCTATCAGGGGTAGACGTGGCGCAGTTGCCACTAGAGTACGAGGACGACTTTCCTCTCAGTTCGGTACGCACTAGGGATTACGTCAAGATACAGGACGGTTGCGACAACTTCTGCACCTATTGTATAGTACCATATCTCAGAGGCCGTTCGAGGTCTAGAGATATATCATCTATACTAGATGATATATCCACCTCTACTGCACTAGAGATAGTCCTCACAGGTATAGATATATCCTCATATTCGACAGCAGGTGGTGGACTAGAGGTTTTGGCTAGAGCATTGAGAGGTTGCACCAAGCGACTACGACTAGGTTCTCTAGAAGTGAGGGTGATTAGCGAGAGTTTATTGCAGGCTTTGAGTGAGATAGACGGATTTTGTCCACATTTTCACCTATCTTTGCAGAGTGGCTCTGATAGTGTGCTCAAGCGCATGAATAGGCACTATACCTCTCGAGAATACATAGACAAGGTGAATATGATTAGGAGATATTTTCCTAATTGTGCTATCACTACCGACGTCATAGTAGGATTTCCACTAGAGACGGATAGTGAGGCAGAGGAGACTGTTAGACTGATAGAGCAAGTTGGCTTTTCGGATATACATATATTCGTGTATTCGCCTAGACCTGGTACGGTAGCGTACGATATGCCTACGGTAGATACTAGAGTAGTAGAGGAGAGACGTAGCAGACTAGCAGGTATCAAGAGTAAATTGATAGCAGATTTTTGCCGAGCCAATTTTACTCCATTAGAGGTACTCATAGAGGAGCAAAAAGATGGATATTTTGTAGGATATTCGACCAATTACGTGAGGGTGTACACCACCTCCCCAGTAGAGTTAGGCAAGGTGTATAGGCTCACTCCTACTGAGTTGATATTTGACGGCGTATTAGCCGTAGAGGAGAAATAGTTATGTTAGACCAAGATTGTTTGTTTTGCAAAATAATTAGAGGAGAGATACCCTCTAGCAAGGTGTACGAAGACGAAGAGATATACATATTTAGAGATATATCTCCCCAAGCCAAGATACACTATCTCGTGGTGCTAAAAGATCATTTTGCCGAGGCATCACTCATGAGTGAGGAGCAAGCCGAGACTCTAGGTAGAGCCATACGAAAGATAGGGCTTATGAAATCCGAGTTGGGACTAGAGGGGGGCTATCGTATAGCAGTCAATACTGGCGACGACGCTTGTCAGAGTGTTCATCACCTACACGTGCATGTGCTAGGTGGAGAGAAACTAGGCGAAAGTATGTGCTAAATAGCCACTTATTGCAAAAAATATATAGTTAAAATATCGAAAACCTATAAAAATCATTTGACAAAATAGTGCAAATGGTTATAATAGTTAGTGTTATTTATTCCGTTTGGGAAAGGCAGGTGAATACAGATGTCAACCGTAAGAGTAGGAGAGAATGAGACTCTAGATAGTGCTATCCGTCGCTTTAAGAGAAAGTGTGCTCGTGATGGTATTATAGGTGACCTTCGTCGTAAGGAGGCTTATGAGAAGCCAAGCGTTAAGCGTAAGAAGAAGGCTGAAGCTGCCCGCAAGAGGATGTACAAGTCCTAATTGCTAACTAGACTAGATAGTTAAGAAAGAGAAGAGACCGACAGTAGTCGGTCTTTTTTTGTCAAATTTTGTAGAATTTTGCCAAAACGTCCTCAATAATTCCCCATTTTCAAAATAACTTGATATTTGCTCTCTAGCCGTATATAATCGTATAAAAAACTGCTTGAGGAGGCTAATATGAGTTCGTTTAGAGACTTGGCGAATAGCGCCAAAAAGAGACTAAAGAGTGGCTACTGGCAAGATATGTACGATAAGAGAGACGAGGCGATAAATAGAGCGATAG
>JAGBSX010000054.1 GCA_017631635.1 Clostridia bacterium
AAATTCTGCACCACAATCAAAATAATTATCTTTGAGCACGTATCCTTCTTGTGTCAATAAATACCTAAACAATTCACTGCCGTATTTGCCCAAATCCCCACTCACTATCAAATCATAATAGTCTGGAGATCTGCCAGTATCTTTGAAATGTTGAATAGTATTTATAGCGGCAGCAGGAGCCATGGCAGCGCCCATATCAGAAGAATCAATTATGCCATAATCTACTATTTCTCCTAGGGTTGCCTCGACTATACGAGGTCCTATTGCGACGTTTGATAGCAGTATTGCACCAGCACCAGTCACCGTCCATTGTGACAATGGAGTACGAGGAGTACCTAGTTCTAATGGAAATCGATAATATCTTTCTGCACTACAAAAATGACTGCTAGTAGAACAAGATACGTTATCAAAATATCCACCTGATATCAACAATGAACCTATAATCATAGCCTCCGCTATAGTCGAACAAGCAGAATACAAGCCTAGATATGCATTTTTAAAATCTCTAGCAGAATATGCTGATGCCGATATTTGATTGAGCAAATCTCCACATAATAGCACTCCTATATCACTTTGATTTAGTCCTGCTTTTTCCACTACTTTTTCGATAGCCGTTTTGTGCATTTTTCGTTCACTTTGTTCAAAGGTCTTTTCGTCCCACTCATAAGTAGTCATCACTTGGTCAAAATAACTGCCAAATCTCGCCTCTCCCTCTTTAGGACCAACTATGCTATACGTCTCTCTAATATATACTGGTTTTTCAAATCTAATAGTATTTTTACCAATTCTCATAATACAAAATACGCAAATATTCCTGAAAATACTGACGCTAATACGCCACAAACAATAATAGGTCCTGCCACTACAAACATTCGTGAGCATATACCAAATACTATACCCTCTTTTTTGTACTCCATAGCGGGTGCTACGACCGAGTTTGCAAACCCTGTGATAGGTATGATAGAACCTGCTCCTGCAAAGTTGCCTATATCATCATACCAACCGATACCTGTGAGTAATGCGCCTAAAAATATCATAAATATCGTTGTGATATTAGCCACAAGTTTTTCATCAAGTTGAGGGCTAATACCTTTGACAATATCTCCTATACCTTCACCTATACAACATATTAACCCTCCTATCAAAAATGCTTTGATCATTGTCAAAACATGGTTTGATTTGGGAGCAGTTTTATGAACAAATTGCGAATACTCTTCTCTAGTCATCATACCTGATAGTGTCCTCCTGCTTAAATTTAATAATCTCTTCGGTATCTTCTAGATTTTTTAGATAAACATACTCTTTCATACCTGTATTATTTACTAATTTGTGGAGAATATACTATATTTTTACCTCAAATGCTTTTCGCATTTTTTCTAATACTTTGCTCTCAATTCGTGATATTTGCACCTGTGATACGCCAAAAATTTGTGCAATTTCACTCTGCGTCATATCTCTAAAGTATCTAAGAAGTATTATTTTCTTTTCTCTATCAGGCAAATCGTTTATTATATCTTTTAACAATATCTTATATATATTTTTTTCGGTATTATCTACACCAGGTATACAATCTAGCAATTCGTTTTCATTTTCACTATCAACGTTTTCATAGATAGATACCGGCATTTTGGAACTATCCGTCACAAATACTACTTCTTGTGGAGATATATTAAAATGGTTTGATATCTCTTGTATCGTAGGCTCGCTATTGTTTTCTTGCTTATATTCATCTATATACTTGTTTATCTTAATATTTAGAGATTTGATAGCGCGAGACACCTTGATAGCGCCGTCATCTCTCATAAATCTCTTAATTTCGCCGGCTATCATAGGTACTGCATAAGTAGAAAATTGTACGTTAAAAGACACGTCGAAGTTATTAATTGCCTTGACTAGTCCCATAGCGCCCAACTGCATAAGGTCTTCGTATTCGACGTTTTTGCCGGCATATCGCCTAACAATGCTTTTAATTAGAGGAGTATTTTCGATAATTAACTTTTCTTTGGCATAATCCGAACCTTGTTGCGCTCTGACAATCAAGTCCATAGTCTCGTCAAATTCGAGCATATACCACCTAAATAGTTTTTTTCATATCAATAATAGTACCTTTACCAATAGTAGAAGATACTTTTAGTTCGTCCATAAAACTTTGCATCACGGTAAATCCCATACCACTACGGTCGGCATTTGGCTTTGAAGTAAAAAACGGTGTCATTGCTTGATTTACGTCTTCAATACCTACACCCGTATCTATTATCTTGATATGTATAGTAGTACCCTCTAACCAAGCGTTTATCTCTATCACACCTTTTTCATCCTGATAGGCGTGAACTATGCAATTTGTGACGGCTTCACTAACAGCAGTCTTTACGTCTGCGAGTTGTTCGATAGTAGGATTTAATTCGGCAAACAATGCCCCTACTACGCTACGTGCCAAATATTCATTTTGGCTGAGTGCTGGTATTTTTAATTGAATATAATTATTAGTTTTCATATATCACCCTAATTTATTTTCTTAATAACTTTGTATACTCCTGACATAGTGAGTATTCTATCTATAGTATTATTAACGTTTTTAATGAAAAAATTTTTCTTGTTTTGATATTTTCTATACCTACCTAGCAATAATCCTATACCTGTACTATCCATAAACGACAATCCGTTAAAATCATACACAATATCTTGATTTTTAGTTTGATTGAGAAGACTATCTATTTCTTCTCTCATCATAGTTGCCGTATGATTGTCCAATTCACCTTTAATATGTATAGTACTTACTCCTCCATGGTGTGTCGCCTGTATTTGCATATATCTACCTCCTAAATAATTTTTAACATATCACCAAAAAAATATTATCAAATAAATTGACTAATTAAATATAAGTTTGTCGGCAAAAAAATTAGAAAAAAGTTTTGAAAAAGTACTTAAAAATCGTTGACATAAATAATAAAATATTGTAATATTATCTAGCATTCGTGATTAACACACTTTCGGGGTGTAGCGCAGTTTGGTAGCGCGCTTGGTTTGGGACCAAGATGTCGGGAGTTCGAATCTCTTCACCCCGACCACGAATTGCACCTATATATTATTCGTTACATGTTTGGGCCTTTAGCTCAGTTGGTCAGAGCGGTCGGCTCATAACCGATTGGTCCGCGGTTCGAGTCCGTGAAGGCCCACCATACAATGTACGGCCCGGTAGTTCAGATGGTTAGAACGCTAGCCTGTCACGCTAGAGGTCAGGGGTTCGAGCCCCCTTCGGGTCGCCATTTTTTTGCCTTGGTAGCTCAGTAGGTAGAGCAGGGGACTGAAAATCCCCGTGTCGGTGGTTCGATTCCGC